>NZ_KB913013.1:2338693-2697443 GCF_000383955.1 Rudanella lutea DSM 19387
TTGAAAATGAACCAGCAGCATGATGGTGGCTAAATTGCCAATATGCAACGACGATGCCGTAGGGTCGAAGCCGATATACCCAGCCGTCATTTCTTTGGTCAGCTGCTCTTCGGTTCCGGGAGTCATGTCGTGCAGCATGCCCCGCCAACGGAGTTCTTCAATGAAATTCATACGTGAAAGGAGAAGGGAGTAAGGGGAAGAAAAGGAAGAAGGACGCAGGCTTTTTATCCCTTTTGTCTCTATCCTCCCTTTCGTTCCTCTCCTCCTTAGTTTGCAAAATTAGAATTTATGGCAACAACAGCGACGAATCACCGTAGCTCAAAAAGCGATACTCGTTGTCGAGTGCTTCCTTATATATAGTACGCCAGTTGTTGCCCACTAAAGCAGCAATGAGCAGGATAAGCGTAGAGCCCGGTTGGTGAAAATTGGTGATGATGCCGCGGCACATCTTCATCTGGTAGCCCGGCGTAATATAAATAGACGTGTGTGCCACAACCGTATCGGTATGGTGGGTATCCATATACCGAAGCATGGCCTCTACGGACTCTGCCGCTGTTGGTTGCTCGTTGGGCGGAATAGCATAGGCCATGTGCTGATCGAGCTGAAACGGGTTAGGCTCCTGCCGAAGCAATTTCACCCCAAACCAGTACAAACTTTCCAGACTCCGCATAGACGTAGTTCCCACTGGTAACAGCCGGTCCAGATGCTGACGGATATTTTCCAGATTCTGGCGGGTGTACACCACCTGCTCGGCGTGCATAGTGTGCTGCCGGGGGTCATCGGTTTTGATCGGCTGAAACGTACCGGCCCCTACATGCAGAGTCAGGTAATCATGACCAATGCCGCGTTCGGTGAGGGACGCAAACACCGCATCGGTAAAGTGTAAGCCCGCGGTCGGGGCTGCTACAGCCCCTTCATTGCGGCTATAGATGGTCTGATACGTGTCGCGGTCGGCGTCGGTAACGTCACGTTTGAGATAAGGCGGCAACGGAATCTGCCCAGCCAGATGAATAATGTGGGCAAATGGTTCGGTGGCGGGTTGCCAGCTAAACTCTACCACTGAGCGCTCATAATCGACATAGCCAACCGTGAGCTTCACGGGTCCATCGGGCGCTTGAAGCGTGGTTTGCAGCGTTTCGTCGGGCTTCCAGCGTTTCCGGTTGCCGATCATGCACTGCCATACCGACGAGCCGGTTTGCTCCATGGCTTCGAGCATGGGCGGGGGCGTGTCGCGCCCGTCAGCAGCTACGGGACTCAACAGAAACAGTTCGATCAGGGCACCCGTCGGTTTGTGAAACAGCAGCCGGGCCGGTATAACCTTCGTATTATTGAAAATCAGGAAGCTGTCGGCGGGTACAAACTGAGCCAATTCGCGAAAGCCCGCGTGCCGAATCTGGCCCTGCTGATAGACCAACAACCGGGACGCATCGCGCTGTGCCAGCGGGAAGCGGGCAATCCGATCGTCGGGCAGATCGTACTGGAATTCCTGTAAAGATAATGGGAGGTTCGAAGCCAAATCAGGCAAACTCATTGTTGCTGGAGGGTTTCATGAGAATGAGTCGGATTGGCAGCGCGATAATCACGCTCGCCAGAATAAACACACTCAGGGGCAAGAGCCAGCCGTAGGTGTAGCCATCGACCTGAAAATCGGAGCGGTTAAGCATCGACAAAACAAACAGCGACAACGCCAGAATGGTATTGACAGCCGCCATGAGCGCGTAAAACCAGTTGACCAGCACCTCGTTGAGGCTATCGCGGTGGCTGGCCCAGGCCGCAGCCACCGGAATTTTTTCGGTAGGCAGTTTAGGGATAAGACGCGCTATTGAGTTGATCAGGACGTTGTTGATCAGGAAAATAGCCACCGCTGCATAGAACAGGGTTTCACGGTCGAGGTACTGCGTTGCCAACCCGGCGGAGTTGAACATAACGGCTACCTGCGATGGATATGATATATAGCTGTTGATCAGAATAAAAACTAATCCGAGGACGGAGATGATCCGCCACGCCCGGACGAAAAAAGTGCCAGTTCGCATGGTTACATTAGTCAATTGGGGTGCAAAGTTACGGCCGGTGGCGCGTGTTTAGACAGTGTCTGCTTTATTAACTCCAATTTCGGAGCGGTCGTTTCGTTTTTTTCCGAGAGAAATGGCGTTCGCGTGGGCTTTATTGCCCATTTTTGGGAACACGAATAAAATGGGACAGAAACAACCCTCGTTATGAAGATTTATACCAAGACCGGCGATACCGGCCAAACGTCGCTCATTAGCGGTCGCCGGGTCAGCAAGGCCGATATACGAATTGATGCCTACGGAACCGTCGACGAACTGAATGCCTGGATTGGGCTGGTGCGGGATCAGGCAATTAATGCGGGTCGGCGCGATTTACTCAAGGAGATACAGGACCGCCTGTTTACGGTAGGTGCCACACTGGCCAGCGACCCAGAAAAAACGGTGCGGAAGCCAATACCTGATATTGACGAGGCCGACATAACGTTATTAGAGCAGGCGATGGACAATATGGACGCCGAGCTGCCCGAGTTACGCGCTTTTGTGTTGCCGGGCGGCCACGAGTCGGTATCGTATGCACACCTCGCCCGCACGGTATGCCGCCGGGCAGAGCGCCTGGTCATTGCCCTCAACGATGAAGGCCCGGTAGACCCGCTGGTGATCCAATACCTGAACCGGTTGTCGGACTACCTGTTTGTTCTGAGCCGGAAAATGGCCCATGAACTCCAGGCCGAAGAGGTCGCCTGGAAACCGAGGGTCTGAACCGCGCTCAGGCAGGTTTTGGGTTTATCTTTTTTAGTTCATAGTTGTTGGTTTTGGGTTTATAGTTTTGGGTTTATGGGCGTGCTACTTACTACCGGATAGTTATAGCACGCCAGGTCAGACCAAAATGATAAACCAAAAACCATAAACTCTCCCTAATCACAGTTCAGACATTGAGCTTCGTCAATCCTTCGTTTCTGTTTGGCTTACTGGCCCTCGCGGTACCTATTGCCATTCACCTGTTCAACTTTCGGCGGACGCGCCGGGTGTATTTCACCAATGTAGCGCTCCTGAAGACAGTGCAGACCGAAACCAAATCGTTTCGGCGGCTTAAACACTGGCTTATTTTGCTGGCCCGGTGTCTGTTTCTGGCTTGTCTGGTACTGGCGTTTGCCCAGCCGTTCATCCCCAGTCAAAACAAGCTCGGGCTGTCGCGGCAAGGGGTGACCAGCCTCTACCTCGACAACTCGTATAGTATGCAGAACGAGCTGAACGAAAAGCGGTATCTGGACATTGCTACGGGCAAACTTGACGAGTTGCTGACACTGTTTCGCAACGCTACATCGCTCCAGTTGCTCACCAACGACTTTTCGGCCGAAGAGCAACGGGCTGGTACGGCCGAGGCCGTGCGTGACCGCGTGACGAGTGTCCGCTTTGCGCATACGCCCCGCACACTCGAAGCCGTGTACCGGCGGCAACGCAACCTGTTGTCGTCGCTGAATCCGGGCGGACGCAACCAGCTTTTCTGGTTTTCAGATTTCCAGAAAAGCACCGTGGGCGACCTCAACCGGTTACAGGTTGACACAACCGACCGGGTTTTCATTGTGCCGCTCGACGCCCAGCCAACCAAAAATATCTACGTGGACTCGGTGTGGCTCAGTACGCCCTTTATCCGCGAGATGCAGAATAACAGCGTAAACGTAACCCTGCGCAACGGTGGCCGCGAAACGGTGCGCAACCTACCGGTGCGGTTGTACCTCGACGATACCCAAACCTCAACGGCCTCAGCCAATGTGGAGCCCGGCGGGGCTGCTACGGTATCGCTCAACTTCAACGTGACATCGAAGGGGTTTCACCGGGGCCGGATTGTGTTTGAGGATTACCCAATCACGTTCGACAACGAATATTTCTTTGTGATCGAAGCCTCGCCCTCAATTCGGGTGATGCACCTGACCGGCCCCAGCCTAACCGGTGCCCGGCCGGTCGATTATATTCGTACGGTGTATTCAAACGATAGTCTGTTTCAGTTTCGGAGTTTCAGTGCCCAGAACTTTGATGTTGGGTTGCTGAAAGAAACCGACCTCGTGGTGCTGGAGGGGGTTCCGGCCGTGAGCGGTACCCTCCGCAACGAGCTGGACCGGTTTGTGCGGCAGGGGGGCAGCATCACGGTTATTCCCGACGCCAACCCGGATGCCACGTCGTATGCTTCGTTTTTGGGCGGTTTGGGCGTCAACGGCCTACAGGCGACTCCGCCCGCACCCGGCAACACGCCTATCTCGTTGGCCGACCCCGACCGCAACAGTCCGTTCTTTAGCGATGTGTTCCAGCGCAGTTTCCAGTCGGAGCCGCTCAACCTGCCGGGGGCTGTGCCCGTTTGGCGGTGGAGCGGTGGCAACCGTTTACTGGCCCTTCGCGATGGGCAAACGTTGTTGAGCCAGAACCGGGTTGGCAGTGGGTATGTGTACGTACTGGCGAACCCACTCACGCCTAGCTACGGCAACCTGGCTGAGCACGCCCTGTTTGTGCCGGTTATGTACAAGATGGCCGCTCTGAGCGTGCGCGCCCAACGCACAGCGTATTCGTTCGACGATAACCTCATTACGGTTCCGGTCACTAATCCGTCGGAGAAAACGGTGTATAAACTGAAGCGCGACAAACTCGATATTATTCCGGTACAGCGTGTGGTAGGGAATCAGTTGCTGCTCGAAATGCCCAAGAGCAATGAATTGGCCAACGGGCAGAACGTAGAAGCGGGCTATTACGAGTTACAGCTCTCAAACGGCGACGGAGCGGGCAAAACGGAGCGGTTATTGGCTTTCAATCACGGCAACCGTGAATCGGCCATGGACTTTTACTCGGCTACTGAGTTGCGCCGGGCATTTGCGAACCAGCCTAATGTAGAGGTTTTCGACAGTATTCAGGACGGTGATTTTGTGCAGGTGCTCGAACAGCAAAACTTAGGCAAGAGTCTCTGGAAGTATTTTCTGCTGGCGGCCCTCGGCTTTCTGCTGCTCGAAATTGGTCTGGTGCGGTTTATGAAAGGAGTTTAAGCACATTGTAATTCTTAAAAATGCTGTGGGCGTGTATCGGAGAACCCCTAACGGGGTAAACCGGCCTGATGCATTTCCTGAGCTATGAACAGGCAGCCCCGATGGGGCATGATAACAAAGACAAAGGGCTGACATCAAACGAAGATGTCAGCCCTTTGTCTTTTAGCTCAATCACTACTCAATCCGGACTTTTCCGGCTCCCGAATAGCTACGCAACTCGGCATTGTACATGGCATCGGCCGAAGCGGCTCCCACCGTAAACGTACCACGGGTAACGGCCCGCACGAGATAGTAATACGTTTTGGTTTCGCCGGAAGCCGTTACGTAGAAGTTAATCCGGTCGTCGCGCACGTCGAAATGATCAGGCATATCGGGTTTGGCAGCCCCCTCCATCCACTTCATGTCACGTTGCTCACCCACCAACCGGGGGTTTTCGATCTCGAAGCCAGCGGGCAGCAAGTCGGTCAGAACCACGTTGGGAACCTCCAGACCGTTGGTGCTGGCAAGGGTCAGTTTCACCACAATCAGGTCGTTTTGCCGGATACTACCCACCGGGTTACCGTTTCGGTCGCGATACTCCCGGCGTACGGTCAGGCCATTATCTTCGTCGGGGGTAGGGCCATCGGCCGGAATCCCTTCCGACTGCAGCAGGTAGTACAAACTCCCGGTTCCGCCCGTACGAATACTGACCGCACTTTGGGGCACTCGTTTCAGCAACAAATCAGCACCGGTAAAATTGCCCAGCGCCCTCCCACCTGCCGAAACTGTGGCCGTTACAGTAGCCCCGGCGTTTTGACGGGCCAATTTACCCAAAGCCAGAAACGCAAAGGCCGACTCCTGCGTGTTCAGATACGAAGCCTGCCGTACCGCACCCGACAGTTGGCGGGCCAGCGTCGGAATCTGAAGATTGTCGCGGTCAGTAGCCATGAGGGCTTCGAGAACCAACGCCAGATTCCGAATGGGCGACGCATAACTACCTCCCGACAAACGGCCCCGTGAGGTGTCGGTAAACCGCTTGGGTAGCAGAGCGCCGTAACTGCGCGTGTCGCCCAACCGGAAAAACGCAGCCGCCAACAGGTAGCGGGCGTCGGTGGTGAGCACCGCCGAATTTTTGTAGTAGTTCATGCTCGGGCGGTTGGGCTTACCCGCCAAAGCCAGCGCGTAGAGGGCATACATGTGCGTTCGGCTGGCTACTTTGCGCACCGAGTACGAGCCTGTTTCGTCGTACACGGCCTCGTCTTCGGTGGCGGGCGTGCTGGTGAGGGCCGTCAGGTAATCGAGGGCTTTGCTCAGTGTAGCCCCGCGAACCTCATAACCGGCCCGGTCGGCTTCGGTCAGGAAATGTACCGCGTAGGCCGTCACCCAATCGTCGGGTTTGGCAGCTTCGGTACCTCCGGGCCACATGCCAAACCCGCCGTTGAACAGTTGACTTCCTTCGATTCGCTCCACAGCCGCCCGAACGTTGAAAGCCGGATTGAGGTCAGAATCGCCGTTTCGTACAAAATATACATTGGCTGTTTGGCCGATGGTGCGGGTCAGGTCGGCAAAGTAAAGCTGTGGGAACGCTTTCGAGATGGTTTGTTCGAGGCAGCCGTGCGGGTAGCCCAGCAAATACGACAGCTCACGACCGTATTGCAGGACGGGCGAACGGCTCAAGACCAGACTGGTGCGGGCCGTACCGGGGAGGTAAGCGGTTGCCGCGCCCCCAATCGTTTGGGCACTCCCACCTGCCACTACTCCCGACTGCGACCGCTTGACCAGCGAAGCCGCCGGACGAATAGTAATGTCGGTTTGATCGGTGAAGGTCTCGCCCGAACGACCGTCGGTCAGGTTCTGCACCGCCACCCGGATAGCTCCCGCACCGGTAGCTTGCCTGGCCCGTACCCGAAACATGACCCGCCCCTCACGGCCCGGTTGCAGGGTAAGCCGGCTTGCCGACGCCGATGCGCTGTCCTGCACAATATCGAGCGGCCCGTTGACCGCCAGCCGAACCGATACCGGCATGGCTTTACCCGTGGTGTTGCTGAGGGTTACGGGTAGGTTCAACTCATCGCCGGGCGAAAGGAACCGGGGCACCCCGGCACTAATCACAACCGGGTCGGCCACCTTCAGATTATGACTGGCCGACCCGAAAGCCTCGCCTTTGTAGGCCACCGCCATCACCCGTAAATCGCCGGAGAACTGCGGAATATCGACCGTAAACTGGGCCTCGCCATCGAAGCCGGTCTCCAGAATACCGCTCCACTGCGCCACGAGTTTGGCCCGACTGTTGGCGAGCGGATTCACCCGTTTTTCGAGGTTGTAGCCATCCCCCCCGAAGCTCGACCGGTTGCTTTTGAGAGACAATTCAGGGAAAAGCTGCGCGTACAAATCGTGGCTGCTAACCTCCAGAGCCCGCTTTTGGTAGAAAAAGCCATGTGGGTTGGGCGTCTGAAAATTTTTCAGCTGCAAAATTCCCTCATCCACCACGGCAATAGTCACCTGAGCATTAGCCTTCGTCTTGACCCGAATGATTTGTTTGGTTTTAGACCGCGACCCACTAACAGCCGCTATCTCGACGGGCAACTGCGTGCTTTTGTCCGACACCGTCACGGGCGCGAAGCCATGCGCGACGGTCAGCGGAAGGTTGGCCTCTACCCCATCCGGCGACTCCATGGCCCGGATCAGTGTAGCCGTCACGTACACGTTGGGCAGGTGGTCGTTACCCAATGGGAAACTCCATTCGGCCGATTTGTCGGTGATGTCGAGCCAGCGGTGTTCGAGCACCCGATTGCGCTCAATGGTCACGAGCAACTTCCCGTTGAACGGGCATTTAAACAGCACTTTGGCCCGGTCGCCGGTTTCGTAGGTAGCCTTGTCGAACGTCATCAGCACCTGCCCTTCCTGACTCACTTCAAACGACGAAGCCGTGGTACTGTTGAAGCCATACGCGTAGAATTTAGATAAGGTGTAGCCCGTAGTCGTAGCCCCAGCCCGGCGGATGCGCACCTCATATTCCCCCGACACGGTAGGTACGTACCGGAACGATGCCCGCCCCCCGTTGTACGTCAGGGCGTTGGTGTACACCGGTTTTTCGCGACGGCTGGTACGGTACTGGAGCACTCCGTTGCTGTTTTTTTCGACCACCGTCTGATAATCATACCGGACAATCTGCACCGTCGACTGAGCGCCCGGCCGCAACCGCCCTTCGCGGTCGAGGGCCACCGACTCAAACGCTAGCGGGGCGTTGGTAGTCACGTAGGTATCGGCCGCACGAACACCGAAGAAGACGTCCTGCGTAAACACATCAAACCGCCGAAGCCGATTGACTGGCCGACCGTTTTCGTCAAATACCGTGGAGAATAGTTTGCCTTCGAGCACGCCCATATCGGCAAACGTAGCCGCCACCGGAAACCGCTCGGTAGCCTGCCCATTGGCGTTGGTACGGCCCTGCCGAAGATCTTTCACGATCGTACCGGCCGAGGCTCCCTCAGGTTTTTCGAGGGCATCCATACCGCCGATCGTGAAGCCAAAATCCTCGAACCCTTTGGCCACAAATGCCTTTCGCTTGAGTTGGAGTTCGAGCTCATAAGCCCGGTCGGCAGCGGGCGGCCCAAACAGATTGGTTGCCGTAGCCGAAACCGTGATGGTTTGACCGCTTCGGTACACAGTGCGGTCGGTGAGTACATCCACTTTAATGCGATCAGGAATAAACTCCTCCACGCTGATCGACTCGGAGGTGAGCAACACGTTGTTGGCGTTGAGCACCTCCACGGTATACGTGCCCGTAACAGCCGCCGGGTCGAGCGGAATATCGGTAGCTACGGCCCCCTCGCTGTTGGTTTGCTTGCGTAGGCTGCGGAACTCGCGCCCGTTGGGCAACAAAACCCGCAAGGTGAGCGGGATAGCCCCCACGCTCTCCCAACGGGCATTGCGCACCACGGTGTTGAGGTGGATGGTTTCGCCGGGCCGATAAATGTTGCGGTCGCCGTACACGAAGGCTTCGAAACCGGAGGTGTTGTCGCGCTTGCCCTCCACCTCAAACCGCGATGTTTCGACCTCGGTATCGGCCAATGATAGGAAGTTGAAATCGCTCTCGCCGTTAGTTGCTTCAAGGGAGGCAGTCACCATTGCCATGGTGAAACCGGGGGCTCGCTCGTCTACTTTTTCGAACCGGGCCAGGCCATCGCCATCGGTCTTGATGGTCATCACCGACTGGTTGTTGCTGCTGATGAGCGACACCGACACACCCTGTAGGTTTTCGGCCGTTCGGATCGACTTGGCCCACACCAGTACGTCGGTTTTAGTACGCCGGGCAATCAGGCCAATATCCGACACCGAAACCAGCTGGCTCGCGCTCAGATACGCTTCATCGGCCGACCCCACCGAAATCAGGTACACGCCCCGCATGGGCCGCTCGCGGGTACTGCCGGGGCCGTCGGGCACGGCGATGTTGAGGGCCGAAACACCCCGGACCTTAGGCAGGTCGGTGGTTTCGACTGTCTTGTTGACGAGCACACTGCTATACTGTCCCTCCTCGTCGTTGACGTACGTATAGGCCCCCGTGGGCGACCAATTTCCGTCGGCCGTTTCGCCGTACTCCTCGTAACGCCCGCCTTTGAGGTAATGCAGAATGTTGTTTTCGTACAGTTTGGCAATTTTGACCTGCACCTTGGGTACGTTGACAATCGACAAGCCCACGTTGCGCGCACCCTTCGACGAGAGGTACATGGCTTTTTTATTGGCAAACTGAATGCTGGCGGGCATTTTTCCGAAAAACAGATCGCGGCTTACCGGCTCGGCCAACTGGGTATTGAGTACCCCCCGAATCTGGTCAGTGAGGGTCAGCACATAGGTGTCGGTTTCGTTGAAATCGCCCCGGATAATGAAACCATTTTCGGTCAGTTCGGCCGTTGTTTCCACGGCGGGCTGAATCGTGTAGTATTCCGACAAACGACCCGGCTGCAACTCCTGGGTTGTTATAACACGGGCAAACCCCTGTACCCCCGCGGCTCCCTTCTTGTCGAAACCCGTTTGCACATCTACCACGTCTACGGCCTGGCGGTTGGGCAACGATGCTCCCTGCTCGATCACCTCCTGGCTGGTGTAACCGGTATTGGGCACTTTAATGCCTTTATCGATTTTGAGTTTCAGAGGTTGCTCGTTGTTCGAAGCGGGGGCATCGGGCAGAGTGAGGGCTACGGCGGCTTGCCCTTCCACGGCCGTCGGAGCCTGGGTGGTGAGGGCTTTGTCGGTTTCGGCGGTGATGTTCACTTTACCGGCCACCTCACCCGCCGACACGGGATAATTAAAATTGAGCCGAAGCTTAGCCACGGGCTGCCCCGTCTCACGCGAACGAGTCCACCAGCTTTCAGTACCGGTAAGCTGAAGGTAGGGCGTATGGAACGCAATCTCCTCACCCGAAAGCGTCAGGTCTTTGTCGGTGACGTGGGTCAGCAGCTTATCGGTTAGTTCGGCACGGTAATCGGTGGCGGGGTCGAAAGCCACGGCAGGCGAGAAAATCAGCTCGTTTTCTGATACCCATTTAAACTTACCCCGCACGGCCGGCTTAAACCGTACATACTCGGTAGAGTCCCACTCCTGAAGCCGACCGGCAGGAGCCACATTTTTATTGAAAGCAAAACTCAGATTTTGGGTTTGCTCCACTTCGTCCTCAAAGTTACGCCCCACCACCGACACCTCGTTGAACGATAGCCGAGAGCAATTGATAAGCAAAAGCGGGATAAAGAAAACGAAATAGGCAATGTAGTGACGTGTACGCTGGGGGGTTAGCATAGCTGATATGAAATCGTGACGATTAACGCGGAAATATGCCGAATTGACAGCCTCCTTGCAAGACCCGATGAGTGAAAGGTAACAGCTGTGCTCAGCGTACCCTGAATAAATCGACCAGTTTGGGTACGTAATCGTCGTGGGTGTCGAGGGCGAGGTAATTTGCTTTGTATTGCTTGCACAGACGCTCGAGCCGGGCGCGGTTGTCGTTGAAGGTATTCTGAAGCCCCGCCCGAAACGCCCGCGACGAGGTGTTGACCCAATTGGTACGGCCCGTTTCGGCATCGTACACCGGAATAATGCCCAAAGGCGGCAAGTTGACTTCGCGTTGATCGTAAAAATGAATCACGACCAAATCGTGCTTACGGGCGAGGGCTTTAAGGCTCTGCTCGTACTGGGTATCGATAAAGTCGGACAGCAGAATTACCACACTCCGCCGTTTGAGCACATTGAGCGTAAACAGCAGGGCGTCGGACAGGCGCGTTCGGATCGACTGCGGCTGGAGTTTAAACAGACTCATAATGAGCTGATAACCGCTTTTCATGCTGTTGGCGGGCTTGATATATAGCTCTTTCTGGTCCGAAAAACAGTACAAGCCCACGTGGCTGGCTTCCCGAATAGCCGACATCGCCAACACGCCACATACCTCTTTGGTCACGTCGAGTTTGGTGCGCTCCTGCGAGCCTACCCGTTGCGAGGCACTCACATCGACCACGAAGAAAACCGTCTGATCTTTCTCTTCCCGGAAGACCTTTACAAACGTACCATGCCCTTTCGACGACACGTTCCAGTCGATAGCCCGCACATCGTCGCCGTACTGGTAGGTTCGCAGATCGGCAAACTCAAGCCCCGACCCTTTGAATACCGACCGAAAGCTACCCCGCATCTGGCTGTTCACCGCCTTACGAATACGGATTTCGATGTGTCGGAGCCGGGTAAGAAATTCATCCATGCGTTCGTTGCAGACAATGGGTGGTTTATGGACATCCCAAACCGCACCTATTGATGTTAATGTATGTTAGTAACTGATAATACTCAGTATTTGGTACGCATCCGAATTGTAGTTTCGCACCCGAAAGTTAATCGAAAATGAGTACGCACCGTATCCCCGGGGTTTTTATGGCCCTTTTGCTGTTGGTCAGTGGCTGTTCGGACAACGACGGCGTTGAGAAACCCGACAACTTAGTCGAAGCCGACAAAATGGCCCGGATTCTGACGCAGGTTCATCTGGCCGAAGCCCAGGTGGGTCGGTACGCCCTCCGGTCGACCGATTCGTCGACCCTTATTTTCAAGCGACTTCAAACGGGTATCTTGAAGAAATATGGGGTCGATACGTCGGCGTACCGCAAGAGTTATATCTATTACTCAGCGCACCCCGACAAGCTGGAGGCTATCTACGCCAATGTCACGAAGGAACTGCAAAAAATGAGCAATGTCTCTTCCACATCGACTACCGCGCCCAGCACCGCTACAGCCACCCGCGCCACTGTAGGTTCGGGTACTCTTCAGCGACCCCAGTAAAACCACCAAGCCATGCATGTAGGCATTATCGGAGCGGGCATTTCGGGCCTGACGTTAGCATACGAACTCCAAAAACGCGGTATTCCGTATCGGCTTTTCGAAGCTTCAGACCGTGTTGGCGGGTATATCCAATCGGAGCGCGAGGGTGCCTACCTGCGCGAAATTGGCCCCAACTCGCTGCTGGGCGGTACCGAACTACTCAACTGGCTCGACGAGCTGGGCCTGACCGGGCAGATCGAGATGGCCAAACCCGTGAGCAAAGCCCGGTTTATTTTCCGCAACGGCCAGTACCGCGAACTACCCTCGGGTCCGCCCGCGCTTCTGCTGGGTTCGTATTTCAGCTGGAAAACGAAATGGGCCATTTTCAACGAGCGGAACAACAAAACAACCTCCCCGCCGGGCGAAACGCTGGGGCAGTTTTTCCGCCGTCGGTTTTCAGGCGAAATTGTCGATTATGCGCTGGCGCCGTTTGTAGCGGGCATCTACGCCGGAGACCCGGAGCGGCTCCTCGTGTCCGAAACGTTTCCGGTACTGCTTCAGTACGAACGTGAGTACGGCTCGGTGCTTCGGGGATTTATTAAAAACCGCTCGGGCGAACGGCGGCAGTCGTTCAGTTTTCGTGATGGGATGCAAACCCTCCCGCTCACCCTGGCAGCCAACCTGAACGGGTTATCGCTCAACGATGCCGTGAGCCACTTGCAGCCACTCCCTGAGGGGCGCTGGCAGGTAACGGCGGCTTCGGGCACGTACTCATTCGATAAGCTGGTACTGTCGACACCTACTGGCCCGGCGGCACACCTGCTGGAGACCATTCAACCCGCTCTTTCGGCGGCTCTGCGCCAAATTGAATACCCGCCCATGACGGCCGTCCACTCAGCCTACAAACGCGCCGATGTGGGTTACCCGCTCGATGGCTTCGGGGGGCTCAACCCCGCCAAAGAAAACCGGTTCTGCGCGGGGCATATCTGGAGTAGCTCCATTTTTGGGTACCGCTGCCCCGACGACGAGGTGTTGCTAACTACGTTTGTGGGCGGCAAGCAAGCCCCCGACAACGCCCGTAAGCCTGAGTCTGAGATTTTCGAGCAGGTGCACCGCGAACTGTCCGAAAGCCTGAACATCCGGGCACAGGCACCGGTATGGCGCAGGCTCGTGCGCTGGGAACACGCCATTCCGCAGTACGACGCCAACCTGGCGGCTACCAAGCCCCTCATTGCCACCCTCGAAACAGACAACCTGTACGTGAGTGCTAACTGGTACGGCGGCATCTCGTTGCCCGACTGTATTCGGAAGAGCCAGACGCTGGCCCAGCAGTTTGGCGTGCCGGTTTCGGGCGACTGATGTTCCGTTTTTAGTGTATCGTGAGTTATTGAAAATGGCTGACGCTTAGGGCCGCTTCGGCGTTCCGATTCGACAGGCTCAGGCTGACGAGCAGCGCTCAAACCAAATGTCAGACTGAGCCTGTCGAATCGGAACACCGAAGCGGCCCTGTACGCCAGCATTTTTTTATAATTCACGTTAGTTTATCGTTTTGGTTAGCTGAAGTGCTATCGTGACAATCTGTCAGACTGACCCGCTCTGGAACAACTTTTGGAGATAAACCGACATCACACGTATTCTTCAAACAGTTACCTAAATACTCATCCTTTATGGAAGCGGTACAGAACGAAAAAGAAGGGACTAAACGCGGGCAGATCTCGATTCATACCGAGAACATCTTCCCGATTATCAAGAAGTTTCTTTACTCAGACCACGAAATCTTCCTGCGCGAACTGGTTTCCAACGCAGTCGACGCGACGCAGAAACTCAAAAAACTGGCTTCGTACGGCGAATACAATGGCGAACTGGGCGACGACCTGAAGGTGACCGTGGCGTTCGATAAAGAAGCCAAAACGATCACGATCAGCGACCGGGGTATCGGGATGAGCGCCGACGAGATCCAGAAATACATCAATCAGATTGCGTTTTCGGGGGCTACCGAGTTTATCGAAAAATACAAGGATAAAAGCGGGCAGGTCGATGAGAAAGCCATTATCGGTCATTTCGGCTTAGGGTTTTACTCGGCCTTTATGGTGGCCAAAGAGGTTGAAATTATTTCGAAATCGTACCGCGATGAGGAGCCTATCAGCCGCTGGGTGTGCGACGGTTCGACCGAGTTTGAGATTGGCCCCGCCGAAAGCCGGGTGTCGGGCGGCACCGAACGCGGTACCGACGTGGTTCTGCACATTGCCGAAGATTCGGAAGAGTTTCTGGATGAATACCGCTTGCAGGGTATTCTGGAAAAGTACGGCAAATTCCTGCCCATCCCGATTGAGTTTAACGGTAAGGTGATTAACAACACCACACCGATCTGGACTAAAACGCCCTCGGACCTCACCGACGACGATTACAAGAATTTCTACCGGGAGCTGTACCCCATGTCGGAGGAGCCCCTGTTCTGGATTCACCTCAACGTTGACTATCCGTTCAACCTGACGGGGGTTTTGTATTTCCCGAAACTGAAAGACGGTTTTCAGTTCAAGCGCGAAAAAATTCAGCTTTACAGCCGTCAGGTATTTATCACCGACGAGGTAAAAGACGTGGTGCCCGACTTCCTGATGCTGCTGCATGGGGTTATCGACTCACCCGACATTCCGCTCAACGTGTCGCGCTCGTTTCTGCAAGCCGACTCGAACGTGAAGAAGATCAACAGCTATATCACCCGCAAGGTAGCCGATAAGCTGAACGACCTTTTCAAAGCCGACCGGGCCGCTTACGAAGCCAAATTCGACGACATTGGTCTGTTTGTGAAGTACGGTATCCTGAGCGACGACAAGTTCTACGAGAAAGCCAAGGACTTTGTCCTACTCAAAAATACCGAAGTGTCGGGTGCGCCCTCGCGCTACTTTACGCTCAACGAATACCGCGAGCATGTACAGGCCAACCAAACCGACAAGAGCGAGACGGTCGTGATGCTGTACGCGACCAACGCGCAGCAACAACACGGATATATTGAGTCGGCACACCGGCGCGGGTACGATGTGCTGCTGATGGATACGCAGATTGACGCCCACTTTATCAACGCCCTTGAATACAAGCTGGAAAAAACGTCGTTTAAGCGCGTAGATGCTGATACGCTCGACAAGCTGATCGACAAGGGCCTCAATACCGAAAGTGTACTCTCGGAAGAAGACCGGACGAAGCTGAAAGAGCTGTTTGAGCAGACCCTCGACAATAAGTCTCTGGCCATTAATGTAGAGTCGATGCCCGCCGATGAGCTACCGGTAACGATTACGATGCCTGAGTTTATCCGCCGGATGAAAGACATGTCGGCTCTGTCGGGTGAGCAGTCGTTCTACGGCTCACTGCCCGTATCCTACAACGTGGCCGTGAATGCCAACCACCCGCTCACGAGCAAAATTCTGAGCACAACCGACGCCGAGGCCCAGAAAACTCTGGTAAAACAGGTGTACGATCTGGCGCTGTTGTCGCAAAATATGCTCACCGGTGCCGACCTAACCGCGTTTGTGCGCCGGTCGGTAGAGCAGTTGTAAACAGAACGTATGCACACAAAAAAGGGGCTGGTTTGGAAAGTCAGCCCCTTTCTTGTGTGCACCTTACAAGCTTAACATTCAATGAGCAGCAAAATGGCATTCTCCGAAAGCGCTTCGAACTCGATTTGGGCATCTTGAACACTTCGGAGGGCCAGACCGTCTTTGGCTTCGAGTAGGCGGTTCGCTACTTCAAAAGCGCCCTGCAACACCAGAACAAATACATTGGCCTGCGCATCGGTCAAGGAGTAAACACCCTCAGCTCGCCCATCGAACAGCCCGATACAACAGGCATGGGGCACTGGGCTACCCAATGCCACCAATGCGTTCCGGTGGCCGAAATCAATCGAAACAGTCTGGATTTTAGAGCCTCTCTCGGCCGTATCAACCGTGAGCCAGATGTGCAGTACGTTAATGTACTCCGTTTCGTAGGGGTTCGTGACGGTGTACGATTCGTTGGCCGCCAACGAGAACCACCCGGCCTGCCCCGGCTCCAGGAAGTCAGATACACCCCCACAACCATACCCAAGCCCACCCACAAGCGGCAGCAGCAATACCTCGGTTGGCTGCTCAACCCGGAGCGAAAGACTCGCCCCCGGCCGCAACACATCGTCGTTGAGCAGTTGCAACGCTCCGAATGGCCGACGACCCTCCTGCCGGTAAGCCCCGAAGTTGAAGGTATGATAACTCCGAAGCCCTTCGGATTCGGAACAGCCCCGTTCGGTGGCCAGAAAAATCTGTACGTCGGTTTGGGTATCCATGCATAACCACCCCACTGGGCGGATTTTTCTGTCAGGCTTTCACCACAATCGTGTGCGTCAGGGCATAGCCACCCGATACACTCCCCGACACGGTAGCCAGTTCGGTGGTAAACCCGTCGCTGAACACATTGTCGCGCTCGTTGAGGGTGTCCTGCGCACCTTTGGTATAGCCATACGACTGCCCCGTTGTGTACACCGTGTTGGTAGTAGCATACGGAAACGCGATTTGCGTCACCAATAGCGATTTCCCCGCCGAGTTGTAAATGTGTACATGAATGTGCGGAGCCCGACCCGAATACCAACCCGGAAAAATAGTGGTGAAACCTACGGCCCCGTTGGCGTCGGTCACCTGCCGCCCCCGCAGAAAACTAACGGCGGTGAAGTTCGCACTCTGCATCCCCGTTCCGCCGTATTCTGAGTAATAGCCATCTTTATCACAATGCCATACATCGACCAACGCACCGGCGAGGGCCGCACAGCTCGCATTAGCATTTTTGATGGTGATGTTCATGGTCATCGGGATACCCGTACGGCCGTCCCGAATGTCTTTCCGCACAAAATTGGCGGGTACTTTTGTCGGAAACGGGCCTTCTGTTTCGGTGGGAGTCACGGTACAGTCGGATGAAGAACTGCCGTTTGTTGAACCCGTTGACGTGCTACTGCCCGATGTTGACGTAGCCGCCGGGTCGACCTCGGTGCCGCTACAAGCCGCCATCAGGGGCATAATGGCGGTCAGGCTCAGTAAACTGCCGAAGCCGCGCTTCAAAAACTCGTTTCGTTCCATGCTAACAGGGATTTAAGTGGTTAGACGCCTTGGTCAGGATTAACCACAACGCTTTATATCACGTTACGGCGCAAATGGACCTTTTCGTTGCATAAACAGCCCTCCCTATCGGTAAAGAAGCCAAATGTGCCGACGAACCCGCAAATCCTGACTACTTTCGGTTTCATGAAACCATCGTTTGTCCAAAAGCTTCAGAACGGCAAGCCCCTGCTTGGTACGCTCGTTTCGCTACCAACCCCCGAAATTGCCGAAATTCTGTCGTCGGTCGGGTTCGACTGGCTGTTTATCGACATGGAACACAGCACCCTGAGCCCACTCGACGTACAGCGTCAGCTCCAGGCTATCCGGGGCGATTGCCACGGTCTGGTGCGTGTTGCCGAAAACAACCCGGTCTGCCTGAAACAAGCTCTCGATACCGGTGCCGACGGTCTGATTATTCCATCAGTCAACACCGCCGACGAGGCCCGGCAGGCCGTTGCCGGGGCAAAATACCCACCCGTGGGCACCCGTAGTGTGGGTATAGGGCGGGCGCACGGCTACGGAAGCCGATTTGCGGAGTACGTACGCGAGGCCAATGCCCGTACGGCGGTCATTATTCAGATTGAGCATATCCGGGCCGTCGAAAACCTCGACGCTATTTTGGCGGTCGAGGGGATTGATGGCGTTTTCATCGGCCCCTACGACTTATCGGGCAGCCTCAATCGTCTGGGCGAAGTGGGGCATCCGGACGTTCAGACTGCCATTCAGACCATAAAAAAAGGATGCCGACAACGCAGCATCCCGGTGGGAATCTTTACGCTACAGCCCGAATCGGTACCGGCCGAGCTGGAAAGTGGTACGCAGTTCATAGCGGTTGGTACAGATGCCTCGTTTCTGTGGAAAACCGGACAGGCCATTGTGGATTCCTTTCGGGCCAACCACGGGTGAGGTGTGTTTACCGTTTTGGGTTTGGGGCTTATCGTTTGCCCTTGCTTTTTATTCCATTTTCAAAGAGATACACCCCGTTTTTATTGGCAACCACGATATCAGGCTTCCCGTCGCCGTTGATGTCCTGCGCCACCACATTCAGGCCCGAGCCCGAATCATTGTCAATAATGTGCTCTTTGAAGTAAGGAGCTTTGCCAGGGGTAAACTCAAACCACATCAGAATAGCCGCGTCGCTATCGCCGGGATCGCGGCCGTGGTGGGCCAGAAACCGCTTCCCCGTGATATAATCGGCCCGGCCATCGCCGTTCAGGTCGGCCATAATCGACGAGTGGGTTTGGGCAGTCGTGTTACTCATGAGGTGCGTCCGGAAATTGATTTTGCCCGCTTCATCCACTACCTGCTCGTGCCACCAAACCCCCAATGCATGGGCCGATGCGCTCACCACGTCGTTGCGTCCGTCGCCGTTCACGTCGAGCACCTGCATGTGCGAGCAGGGTTCACCGAGGTTGGCGGGCCGAAACACCCAATTGCCCGCCTGTTTGTCGGCCGTGCCTTTGAACCAGCCCTCACGCACCACCACGTCGTTCAACCCGTCGTTGTCGATGTCGCCGTAGCCGATCCCGTGCGAAAACGGCTCGGTACCGGGTACATTTTCAGCGGTCAGGGCAAACCGTTTCCAGGTAGTCTCACCCGGTTTCGAGGGCGATTTAAGCCAGACAATCTGCTTTTTGGCCCGGTCTCCGCACAAAATATCGAGCCGCCCGTCGCCGTCGATATCCACAAAATTGGGCGACTCATTAGCTATCCCAACCGAATCGGCCAGAATGTGCTTTGTCCAGGCAACGGGCGAATTGGTCGACTTCTGTTTGGGATTTTCGAACCAGAAGCCCGGTTTGCCCGGAAAATCAACAATCACCACATCGTCCCAACCGTCCTGATTCACATCCATGCCCAGATTCAGAAACGAATTGCTGTACTCCTTGCGCGGGTCGAAGGTGCGCGAAGGGGCCATTTCGTGGCGGGTCCAGTTGGGGGCTTCGAACCAGTAATAGCCAGCCACAATGTCGAGCTTGCCGTCTTTGTTCAGGTCGGCCACGGCTACCCCTTCCGACAGAAAATCGCCGGTCAACTTGGTTTTTTTAAAGTTTCCGGCGGGTACCACCGCCCTGGCCGGTGCGCGGTCGGGGGTGTTGGCCGACTGCTGTTTCCGAACGTCAAACAGCGTTTTGGATGGCTCCTGCGCGTGAGTTAGCGGGCCGGTCAGCAACAACAGCGCGGGCACCCAGTAGCTTATATAGTTTCGGTTCATGGGTATTTGACTGAAAAAGGGTTGGACTTTGCTTACCGGCTACTCATTGAGCACTTTGGCAATCAGGGTCTGCAACTCATGGGCTTCGTGCGAATGCCCCATTTGGCCCACCCGGTCGTTTAGTTCTTTAAGGAGTTTTTTGGCATCGTCGGTGCCGATAGCCGCAATTCGTTGCACGGTATAGGGCAAATGCTTCGGCATTTTCGACTTCTGCGCCAACGCCAGCGCCCGCTTCATATCTACCTCCGCGAGCGGTTCCGACGCATACCAGAGCATCAGCGGCAGGTTATGATCGTCTTTGTCGGCTTCTTTCTGAACGAGGGCTTCAAGCACCTCCCAACGCTGCGCCGGGTCGAGCCGGAGCATGGCCGACGTAAGGTAGAGCCGCACCAGTGATGAGTTATCCTGCTGCGCCAGCTGCCCCATTCGTTTGAGGGTTTCGGGCGATACCGCCTTGTCTTCGGCCAACAACTGAATCGCCCAGCTGCGGACGTATTCGTTCTCGTGGTCGAGCAACTGAGTCAGTTCGGCTTCGGTCAGGCCACCGGTTACGTGCAACGCCCACAGCGCCCGCAGCTTGCGCGTTGGGTCGGGGTTGGTTTTCAGAATTTCTTTGAGCGCCTTGTGTACTTTCTTGTTGGGACCGCGCTCCTGCAACAGCGTGCGGGCCTGCCGCACGTACCACTCGTTGGCGTGCAGCTGATACCGCACCAGCTCGGTATCGGAGGCTTTCGACAGGTCAACCTGCACCCACTTGTCGTTTTCGTGGGTGATTTTAAAAATCCGTCCCATCGTTTTGTCGTGCACATCAGGGTTTGAGCTGTGGCACTGATTTTTGTCGTACCAGTCAATCGCCCAAACCGCCCCGCTCGCGTCGTATTTCATATTGAGCCACTGCGACCAGGAGTCGTTCATGGCCAGAAAATCGGGGCGGTGATTTACCGTATAACCCGACCCCGCGCGGGCCGGATGGTCGCGGTTGAGTCGGGCTCCGTTGATATTGTTCATGAACACATCGTTGCGGTACTCCTGCGGCCAGCTGCCACCGAGGTAAATCATAGCCCCCGCGTGGGCATGACCGCCCCCGGCCGATGCCGAACGGAAATTGCCCGCGTGCGGCCCGCGCTCCCCTACCCAGTGCACATGGTCGGCATGGGTCTTGATATCGTCGTAGGTGTAGGGATTGAAATGCTTCCCCGCCTGCCGCACATACCGCCCGCCCTGAATCATGTGGTACATGTGCGGAATCACGCAGGCCGTGATAAAAGCGTGGCCGTAATCGTTGAAATCAATGCCCCAGGGGTTGCTCGTTCCCTCGGCAAAGACCTCAAACTGCCCTGTTTTTGGGTGGAACCGCCAAACGCCCGCATTGAGCTTTGTTCGCTCCGAATCGGGTGCACCGGGTTTACCCACCTTGGAGTGGGTAAATACCCCATGATTGCCATAGAGCCAGCCATCGGGGCCCCAGCGCAGACTGTTGAGCGTTTCGTGGGTATCCTGCGTGCCCCAGCCGTCGAGGAGTTTCTGCGGAGGGCCAGCCGGTTTATCCGTTTTAAAATCGGCCGGAATGAACAGAAGGTACGGGGCTGCCCCCAGCCACACGCCCCCCATGCCTACCTCAATTCCACTCACGAGGTTGAGGCCATCCATAAATACCTTACGGCTGTCGAGGGTGCCGTCGCCATTGGTATCTTCAAAAATCAGGATGCGGTCGCGGCCTTGCCCTTCGGGGGCGGGTACGGGGTAGGTGTGCCCCTCTACCACCCACAAACGACCCCGCCAGTCGACCGTGAAACAAATGGGCCGCACCACATCGGGCTCGGCAGCCGCCAGCGTCACCTTGAATCCTTTGGGCGGGGTCATGGCTTTGGCTGCTTCCGGGCCCGACAGGCCGGCGTTCAGAACGGGGTCAAGCGGGGGCAGAATAATGATATCCTGCGGCTTCAACTCATTCGGGAATGAAGGGCGGGTTGGGTAAAACAGAAACTCATCGAAGTTGATATGCGCCCACTTGTCGTTCGGAATGTAGGGAATTTGCGAAATGCCCGTCTCGTTGTCGATGATTCGGATAAAAATTTCCTTGTTCAGATAGGGCTGCAATGCCACCACAACCGGCTGCAAGGTGGCCCGCCCCTGCCCGGTGCTGTGAAAAATAACCTGGTTGGTAGCGGCCTCTACCAGCTCAACGCGGGTATCCTGCAAGGCTCCGCCCGATACCCGAAACGCGGCAAACGGCTGCGTAACGGTGAAGGGTGCCGATGTGAGGGTACCGGTACGTTTGTAGTTGGCCGTGCCCCCACTGCTCAGAAAGTACTTCCCAGCAAAATTGATGGTCATGTCTTTCTCGTGCACGGGCGAGGGGTCGGCATCGACGAGCGGGTTAGCGAAGGCATCGCCGGTAGCGGTCCAGTCACTAAGCGAGCCCGACTCAAAACCAAGGTTGAGCGGTTGGCCGTTTCGAGTGGGCACCTGCCCAGCAACGGTGGCCGTGCTGATGGCTCCTTCAACGACTTCAACTATACCCACCATGCCGGCCGTGCGGTGCCCCGGCACGGTGCAATAATAGGTATCACTTTGGTCGGCCCGGAACGTGATGCTCGTTTGGCTGCCTTTCTCCTGCAAGGTTTTGCTCTTGAGACCAAGCTTTTCGAGGGCAATGTCGTGCGTCATCAACTCCCCGTTGGTGATCGTGATGCGAACCCGGTCGCCTTTGTTGGCCTTCAGGGTCGGATTGCGCGAGCCATCTTTGGCAAAATAGCCGAGCATGGTCGCTTCGAGGGCGTAGTCGCGGTCAATTTTGGCGGTGTCGGCGGGGTTCGACCGGTCGGCAGGTCGGGCTTTGGCAGTCTGCGCCAGTATTCCATCGGGCGATACCAGCAGCAACCCCGTCCAGAGCAGAGAGATGCGTACACAAAAACGGTTCATGGTTAAGGGGGCAATCGTTCAGAAACAAAGTGATGTAGGGGCTAAACGTAAAAGGGGACCGTTGCCAGAATATACGGGATCCGGTGATACCTATACGCTAAAATTACGGATTGGGCCATCCGGGCTTTTACAGCACGGTAATGGTCAGATCGCGAAACTCAACCTGAGCCACTCCCCCGCTATGAATCTGCACCGCAATAACACCCCGAGCCGGTATGGTCGGGTCGGTTTCGGTGTAGTCGCAGGTTTTCACACCGTTGATGTAAAGTTCATGCCGGTTGCCCCGACAGCGGACGATGTAGCTATTCCAACCCTGCTTGTTCAGCACATGCCGGAGCGTGCGCCAATCGCCCCCGGCCAGCTTACCCCGCCGGTGTTCATCGTAAATATCACCCCAATAGCCATCGCCAATATCGGCCTGATACCCCACAATCTGTCCGTCTTTAAGCACCGACCGGTATTGGATGCCACTGTTAATCATACCCGTGGCCGGGTCGCCGGTGAGCCGAAACAGGCAGCGAAACTCAAAATCGCCGTATTCCTTCTCGGTGCGCAGGTAGGTATTTTCGGGAATCTTCTTCAGCCCGTCGCCACTCCGAATGGTGCTATCGGCCACAAACCAGAGCGTCGCGTGGGCCGGGTTGACCGGCTGCCAACCTTTCAGGGTTTTCCCATCGAAGAGCGACACCGTTTTTTCGGTCGATTGGGCGCACAAGACCGATGGACTGAGCAAGAGTCCCAACAACACAAGTTGCCCCGACAACGAGCGGGGTAGGTTCCAGTTCATAAAAGGGAGGCACAGTCGGCCCGGTAAAGGTGATTAGGTAGTGAGTAAAGAGCCCCTACCTACTCCGGTTACTCACCTCAATCCCAACGGGGTTCTCTCTAAAAACAAGCATTGCCGCCCCGGTTGCGGAACGGCAATGTGTTGGGCATGGGCAGCCAGAGAATTTAGCTTAGGCCACCGAACTGTCGGCCACCGGACTGCCGGCCACCGGGTTGCTGGCCACCATCTTTTCGATGAGCAGAATAAACAGGTGGATCACCTTGATGTGGATTTCCTGAATCCGGTCGGCATAGCCGAAGTGTGGCACCCGGATTTCAACGTCGGCCTGTCCGGCCAGTTTACCCCCGTCTTTTCCCGTGAGCAGCACCACCCGCATGCCTTTGGCGCGGGCCGCTTCGACAGCCCGAATCACGTTGCCCGAATTACCGCTCGTACTGATACCCATCAGCACATCGCCCGCCTGACCGAGACCCTCGATAAAGCGCGAAAACACGAAATCGTAGCCGTAGTCATTGCCTACGCAGGTGATGTGGCTTGAATCTGAAATAGCAATGGCAGCCATTGAGGGGCGATTTTCGCGGTAGCGACCCGACAGCTCTTCGGCAAAGTGCATGGCATCGCAGTGGGAGCCGCCGTTGCCGCACGAGATGATTTTCCGGCCATCGGTCAGCGCGTCGGCCATGAGCCGGGCCGCCTGTTCAATCTGCTGCAAATGCAGCGGGTTATTCATAAACGACTCCAGCACCGCCTGTGCTTCGGCCAGTTCTTGTTTGATTAAATCAAGCATAGTATGGTAGGCATCGGGTGATTGGCCCGGCGCGTTTTAAAACAATAGATTCCGGTATGCGTAATTCCAGCGGATACCAATCGACGCAAACTGATTGGTGTACTCCAGCGGCCGGAATTGACTCGACTGAAGCCGGTACGCATAGCGCCCTTCAACAAAGAAATTGTGCCGCAGCATGTACGACGCCCGCGCATCCACGAAGGTTGTGATAGTGGTGCGGCCCTGCCCGATAAAGTTACCGTCTGTGCGGAAACGCGTCTCGTAGTTTTTGGTGATGTTGCTGCCGTAGTTACGTCCCGGCGGGTCGGCACCGTACTCAGCTACCCGGAAAATACCCGTCAGAAACAGCTTGTTATACTGATAACGAGCAATGCCGATTGCCTCCTTAAAGTTGCCTCCCAGCGGATGCGCCAACGGTTGATTGTAATGCGTGTAATTGGTTTGGCCACCCAGGTGCGCGTACATATACGGGCGAGCCAGGTTGTACTCACCCTGCAAATCCAGATTCGGCACCCCAAACGCGTCGATGTATTTGAGGCCCAGCTGCACGGCATACTTGTTTGTCCAGGAGCCTCCGTTGTTGATCAGGTCATTGATCCGAAATTCATCGAACATGATCTGCCCGTATGCCATGAAATGCTTCAGGAAATTAGCTTTCGCATCGATTCCGGCAAAGCTATTGTCGGCACTACCCCGATACGACTCTACAAATCGGTACAGAATCAGCGGGTTCATGTAGCCAATTTCGAGCCGGTCGCGGCTGTAAACGATGGACTCAAAAATACCGACGTTGACGTGCTTCCCGATATTCACACTCAGGTGGTGCATGGTCGAGTACTTATTCGGAATCAGCTGCTCATTGCTTGTCAGCTCCACATTCTGCAACTCCGTAAACAGGTTGGTGTACTGAATATGCTTGCCGAAGCGGGTGGTCAGTTTCAGGAACAGGTAGGGCGAGGCATTGTCGGACAGGAACATGGACCGGAATCCGTTGCCGAAGAAATTGCGGTCGTGCCCAAACTGTACGTTAATGATCTTGAGCAGATTGAAATTGAAGCTGCCCCGTGCCGATATAAAGTCGGCCCCGAGCCCACCACCGGCCGGAAACCGCTTGGTAAACCCTTCGCCGGGGGCAAACCCATTGGCATCCGAAAGGTCGGGCTTGCCGTACAGCTGAGCGTATTCGCGTACATACTTCGGGTAAAAAACCTGATTATCGGCAAAATAGGAATAGAATCCCAGCTTTTTACCGATGGTCCCGCGCACCTCAACCCCACGCGTATTGGCATACGTACTGGTACGCTCGGGGTCGCTGCTGTCCAGATCAAAGCTCAGGTTGATAACCGGATTAACGTGCAGGTCGAACTCGGGCGTTTGTACGCTGTAGAAGTCGGCTTTTTTCTTGTAAAAGACCTTCAGAAAGGGTCGGCGGCTGTCGCCGGGCGACGAACCAACGCCGTACTGCATGTTGCGAATGATGCCATTGTCCGACGGTATCGTGTCTGTCCGGGGCATAACCCACTCCCAGCTATCGTTGCGCAGATAGGCCAGATTGAAGCGATCGGCGCTGGAGAGCCGATAATCCAGATTGGCCAGTACGCTGTCGGTGAGTTGCACAACGGCCTGTCGGGTGTACGGCTTGGTAAAGCTGTGAAACCCCTCGGCCCAACGGCCCTGCCGGATTTCCATCCGGTCGATCAGGTGGTGATAATCGGCATTATACGGTAGATGTGGACTTTGCGCTTTCGCTAATAACGTTGATAAAAAAGCCAGCAGTAATCCGTAAAGAACGTGTTTCATAAAAAGCATCGTACAACAAATGCTGGGCCAACCCCTCATTCCTGTTCATTTTGTGGGCAAAGTAAGTCAATCCGGGCGGAATACGTACCTGTTTTTAGCGTAAACTTGCAAACCCAAACGGAAGCCCTCTTATGTTTGTTTTCGCCGATTTCAACTCCATAGCCAATCAATACATCGCCGAACTGCGCGACGTGACTATTCAGAAGGATCGGATGCGGTTCCGACGCAACCTCGAACGGATCGGCGAATTGATGGCTTACGAAATTTCCAAAACGCTGGCTTATCAGAATACGAACGTACAGACGCCCCTCGGCACGGCCAATGCCCCTTTGCTGCTGCGTCAGCCCGTGATTGCGACCATTATGCGGGCCGGGCTACCGTTCCATCAGGGGTTTATGAACTACTTCGATCAGGCCGACAACGCGTTTGCGGGTGCGTACCGGGGTCATGTACTGGGCACCGATGTCAATGAGTTTGAAGTGGCTCTCGACTACATTTCGTCGCCCGATTTGGCGGGTCGTACGCTCATCATTGCCGATCCGATGCTGGCTACCGGCCGCTCTCTCGAAAAAGTATATCATTCGCTGCTTCGGTACGGGATTCCGGCCCAAACGCATATTGCAGCCGTCATTGCCAGCCCCGAGGGCGTTGCTTACATGCAGGACCGGCTCCCGCAATGCCATTTGTGGCTGGGTGCCATAGACTCTTACCTCAACGACCATTACTACATTGTACCCGGCCTCGGCGACGCGGGCGACCTGGCCTTTGGCGAGAAAGTGTAGGCGGTAATTAGTCGTTAGTAAATCACGTGCAGGGCGCCTTCCTGTGGTCGGCGGCCCGGCGCCCTGACTAAATAACGGTACACACCGGCGGGTACTTTCTGGTTTTCGTAGGTGCCATCCCACGGACGCCCGTCTTTGTCGGCATAGTACACCACGCCCCCGTTGCGGTTGAAAACAAACACCTCAGCCCCGTCGAGGCTCGTCAGATTCACCACCTGCCAGGTGTCGTTCGTACCGTCGCCGTTGGGCGTAAAGGCCGAGGGCATAAAGAGTTTAATATCGCGGACAATGTCGATCTCGTCCTCAGCCGGGCAACGACCGTCGGACGTAGTAACGCGTAACTTATAGGTGCCCTCCCGCGCGGCAATCAGGCTACCGCTGCCAGGCGAGGTAGCTCCCCCGAACGTCCACGCAAAGCGATAGGTAGCTGGTTGAGGTGCCGACCGCAGAATAATCTGATCCCCGTCAAACAACAGTTGGGTGCGCTCGGTCAGGATTTTGGCAGAGGGTGGCACCGGAGGCAGCACCTTCAGCGGGTCAGAGCTTGACTCATCGCCACAGCCGTACGGAAACTGCTTTTTCACAGTGTACGTCCCCTCGTCGGTCACCGACAGGGTTGAGCTGGTTGCCCCGGCAATATCTTTTCCGTTCAGCTGCCACTGGTAGTTGAAGCCCGTTGCCGTTGCCGATGTTGCGAGGGTCACCGGCGAGGCATCGCAGCGTTCGAGGGCGGTCGTACTACTACCGTTGGTGGTGATTAGCGGTTTGTCCGACTTGTTCAGCTCACAGTCGACTACCGGAATCTGGTACTCGCGCCGGGTTTGGCTGATAATGGCTCCGTTGCGTTTTTCGGTCACCATGACGGCAAACAGGTACAACCCCACCCGCGAGGGCGTGAGCGTGAGCAACCCGTTGCCACTGATCTGAAGCGGAAACACACCCGGAATTGGATTTTTTGTACCTGATCCCGGTGCCCACTGTACCGCAGGCACATTGCCGACGGTCAGGTCGCCAGCAATATTGACAACCTGCGAGGGCTTGAGAAAACCCGCCAACGGATCCACGAGTGCGTACTCAAGTTGATCGCCGTCGGCATCTTTGGCCGCAAAGCTGAGCGTGAATGCTTTTTCCTTACAAGCGTACTTGGCTTCAGGTACCGTAAACTCGGGCGTACTGTTGGGAGCAGCCGTCGGGAAAAAGTCGAGCCGGAGGGCCATACCCGTTTGGCTGGGGTTCAGAATATTGACGGGATTCGTCTCACGGCAGCACCGTTCGAAATAGATGAAATACCCGCCGGGGTCGTTGTAGGTAGCCTTCGACAGGGTAATGTCCCGCTCGAACGTCCACTTCGTAATCAGCAACGAAACCTGCTTGGCACAGGGATTATTGGCTTCAAACAGGTTTCCGTACTTTCCAGTGTCGAAGATGTTCCGGGACTCAATCTGTTTACCATCGCTCCGTCGGTAAATATGGCAGGCAAACAAGCCATCCACTTTGGCGGCATTCGGTTTACTTCGGTCTACGTAGAGGTTCACCGTCAGGATGTACGCATCGGGCGTACCCGTTGCCCGCAGAGACATATCGCCCCCGATCACCCCGATCAATTCAAAGGCCCGGGCAGACACGCTCAGGCATAAGGCAAACACCAAAAAGCAGATAGTTCGTAATCCGTGTTTCATGCGCTCTCCTCGTTTTTTGTGGGCGGATCGATCTCAAAATTACAAAAACTTGCCTAATGTATACGAGCGTTTAGCATCCGGTAGTTTTCTCCCAAAACAAGAAAATCGCCAGTAGTAGGCGGCTTTCAAACCTTGCCGGTTATGAGCCTGCCTTCTACTGGCGACTTGAAAATAATTCGTCTGATGACGGCCTGCGCGGCCCGACCGAGCGCGGCCCGGCGCTTAGTTCAGCAGTTCGTCGAACGTCAGACTTACGTAGTACGTAGAGCCGATGTACGGGCTGCCAAACGCTTGCAGGTACGGCTTACCACCGAGGTTGGTAGCTCCTACTTTGATGATCGACTTGAGGCCGGTCAGTTTGTAGTTCACCATCGCATCGAGGTTACGAATAGCCGGTACAATCGTGTTGGCGTAGAGCGGTACACCTACTTCAGTAGGCTGACCGAAACCTTCCCACACAAACTCATCCTGCGCCCGGAACGTTACGCCAAACCCAAATTTCGAGTTGCCCGTTGGGCGCTTCGAGAAACCGAGGTTATACCGGTTTTTGGGCGTGTTGAAGCCAGCCGTTTGCAGCTCTTCTGATGGCGTAAAGTTGTTCAGCTGGTTGTTGGCAATGTTACCCGAAATGACGTAACCCTTCGGCAAAGCATAGTTCAGGCCGATAGCCCAACCCGACGCCGTGATCCGCTCTGAGCTGTTAACCGGCATTGAGAAAGCCCGGCGTGTGCTGCCGCTGAATACACCAGAAGCTTCGGGCAGGATACCCGGTGCAATGGTAGCCGTTGGCTGAATCAGCACTACGCTACCGAGGAAGTCACGGTACACACTGTAGTAGTAATAGGCATCAACAAACAGACGCTTGTTGAACACACCCCGGTAGCCGATCTCGTAGTTAGCTACGCGCTCGGGCTTGAACTCCCGACGCTGGTAGGGTTTCAGCCCGGCTAAGTTAGCAGCTACTGCCTGCGCCTGAATGAAGTTAGGCGCGTTGGCCGTTACCTGAGCGGTTACGTTCTGGGCAATCAGACCCTGTACCTGTGGCGTAGCCAATTGAGCCGTTACGCCCTGCTGGATAGCTGCTGCCGCTGCCGCTGCCGGAATCTGACCAGCCGCTACGGCCGCGTTGACCTGTGCTGTCACGCCGGCAGTTACCTGCCGCGTAACTTCTGCGATCACTTGTGGCTGTACAATAGCCGTGAGGGCCTGAATCTGCCGGGTACGGAAATCCTGGCTGGCAGCCGTAGTCTGGATGGCGGCACCAACCTGAGTTACGTTGGTCCGTGAGAACGAGTTTGCCAGATTGTAGCGGGTGTAAAATTCGGGCAAACCACCAATCAGGCGAGCCTGGGGGGTCAGCAGGTCAATGTACTGGTTTTGCGTGGTCGGAATCCGGAAACCCGTCTGGTACGACACCCGGAAGTTATGATCTCCAAACGTCGCTACAGCCGATACACGGGGCGTAAACTGCCCTTTGAAGTTTTCGTTCTTGTCGTAACGGGTCGAAGCCGTGATGGCCAGATGCTCGTTGAACAGGCTCTTTTTCACCTGTAGGAACGCGCCGTACTCATTAATGGGGATGGTACCAGTGCGGCCTTCGGCCAGATCGGCGAAGAGTGTACCTGCCGACCGTAGTTGATACTGACGGAAGTTGGCCCCTACGAGAACATCAGCAAATTTGATCTGGTTTTTGAAGTTGTACACCCCTTCGGCATGGTAGAGGTTGGTTTTGTCGGTAAACGCACCGCCACCCTGTACAATCGGCGTATCGCGTACGCGGTCACGCAGTTGCTCGAAGGCCGCCGTTCCCGGCAATGGCCGACCCTGATCGGCAGCCGCACGGGCCGCTAAGTGGGCCGCGGCATCAGCCTGACCAGCCGCCCGAGCGCCTACGTACGCACCAATGTACTGAGGGAACCAGGTGGTGCTGGGTTTCCAGCCCTCGTTCATAAACACAGCCGCTAAGCTCGACGCATACGAGTCGCCTGAGCGCTCCTGCGTGGTATAGGCTCGCAGGGTAAAGTTGTCGCCCCGGAGTTCGAGTTTAGCCTGCGTCAGTGCAAAGTTACGCAGCGAGTAACGGCCCTGTGCCGTGTACACCGTAGTACCGAAACCATAGTTGATCTGACCAACGGCTTCGATTTTTTCGGTAAGCCGGTAGTGCATAGCCGCGTTCAGCTTGAGGCTCTTGGTGTTGTAATCGACCAGGTCGCGCTCGCGCCAGCCGGTCCGGCTCACGTTCACGTTCGGAATCAAGCCATTGCTCAGGGCCGTCTGCAACTGCGTGCGCAGCGCTGCAGGGGTGTTTGGGTTCGCAATAATGCTGTTAGCTACGGCCTGCATACCCTGCTGGTTTTCGTCGCCATACACGTTCATACCATCGTAGTTCGGCAGGGTGCCCGCGCCCCGGTCGGGATCGAGTGCGCCCGTAGTTGTACCAGCTGCGTTGAGGTTGGTATAGTTGGTAGCCTGCCAGTCTTTTGCCTGCAGATACGAGGCATTGACCTTAAACGCCAACTTGTTGTTGAAGGCCTTGGCGTACCGGATAGAAGCGTCGTAGAACGGCGTATTGACCACGTCGCGGTTGCTGGCCGACATAATGCCGGTTTTCACGTTGGCGCTCAGCCCCTGATACAGGAATGGGCTCTTCGAGTTCATCAGAATCAGACCCTGAATGGCATTGGGGCCGTACAGGGCCGAGGCTGCACCGGGCAGGATCTCAACGCTCTCCACGTCGAGTTCGGGAATACCCACAATGTTGTCAATCGGGAAGTTCAGACCGGGGGCCGAGTTGTCCATCCCGTCGATCATCTGCACCGTACGGGGGTTACCGGTAGCGCCAAATCCGCGCATGTTGATCGATTTGAACAGCAGGCCCTGCGTAGCCACGTCGATCCCTTTGAAGTTGGCCAAACCCTCGTAGAAGTTAGAAGCGGGCGTTTGCTGAATGGCGCGAATGTCCATTTTCTCGACAGAAACGGGCGATTTCAACACACTTTCTTCTACGCGGCTCGCTGATACAACCACCTCTTCGCCCACCGTTACCTGCTCCGACAGGACGATATTCAGGTCAGAAACGTTACCGGTTACGGTTTTTTCCTGGGTCTGAAAACCAACCGACGAGATCACAATCTGAAACGGGGGCGGGGTGTTCGTACTGAACGAAAAGTTACCTTTTGTGTCGGTAATTGTGCCAACTACCTTGCCCTTAACGGCAATGCTCACCCCGGCAAGGGGTTCGGTGGTGCTGGCGTCCGTTACTTTACCACTCACATTTACTTGAGCAAATGCACTGATACTCAGAAGCAAAAGCAGTAAGGGTAAAACACGTAATGAATTGGTAAGCGTTTTTAGCATAATCGAATGCAGTTTGATGGGTCTATTGTTTGTTGTCAACTACAAGCAAAGCTAATTAAATCATCCATTTTGTTCTAAAAAATCTTGTTTGATTGAAATTAAACGACCATTTAACCAACTCACGCCAGCCCCTATACATGTTAAAATGGGTGTGTTCCGGGAAAAGCAAACTACTCCATAAGAAAATAAACCGGTTGACGTCTTTTTGCTGTTACTTTGTCGATATGTTACCGGCCTCAGTAAGCAACCGGCAACCAATGACTGACGACTTTTTATCATGAACCATACATACGTCATTATCATGGCGGGTGGGGTCGGAACGCGTTTCTGGCCGTTCAGCCGTACCAACAATCCCAAGCAATTTCACGATGTACTCGGCACGGGCCGAACCATGCTTCAGCAAACGGTTGACCGCTTCGACGGTGTTTGCCCCCCCGAAAATATCTACATCGTAACGAGCGATAAGTACAAGGAACTTTGTCAGCAGCAGATTCCGAGCCTCACCGACGAGCAGATTTTGTGTGAGCCTATTGCGCGCAACACCGCTCCCTGCATTGCCTACGCATGTTATAAAATTGCCCAACGCGACCCACAGGCCAACATTGTAGTTTCGCCCGCCGATCACGTTATTCTGAAAGAAGAGGAATTCCGGCGTACGATTCGCACGGCTTTGGAGGCTACAGCCGCACAGGATATTCTGGTGACGCTGGGCATTCGGCCAAGCCGCCCCGATACCGGCTACGGGTACATTCAGTATATTCCAGATGGCGAGTCGGACAGCAAAAATGGGCGTCCACTGCGGGTAAAAACGTTCACCGAGAAGCCGCACCTCGAACTGGCTAAGCAATTTGTTGATAGTGGTGAGTTTGTCTGGAACGCGGGCATCTTCGTCTGGAACGTGCAGGCTATCATGTCGGCCTTCCGAAAGTATTTACCCGAAACTGCCGAAGTATTTGAAGAGGGGACGCCCCACTACGCCACCGACAAGGAAACCTCGTTTATCGACAAGGCCTACTCGCTCTGCAAGAGCATCTCCATCGACAACGGGATTATGGAGAAAGCCGACAATGTGTACGTGGTTTTGAGCGACTTCGGCTGGTCGGACCTGGGCACCTGGAAATCGTTGTACGAGGTGTCAGATAAAGACGAGCATCAGAATGCCGTTGACGCCCATACGATGCTTTACGATACTCAAAACTGCATCATCAAAGCTCCGAAAGACCGCTTGGTCGTTGTTAACGGGCTCGACGGCTACATTGTGGCTGAGTACGATAATGTGCTCATGATTTGCCGCAAAGACGACGAGCAGAAGGTAAAACAGTTTGTGGCCGAAGCCAAAGAGCAAGGCGCAACGTTTGTATAGACAGGTGACGCTGGAGTTCGTCACCTGTAAATGAAAAAAGACAGCAGAGGTTAGACTTCGCTACCGTAGCTTTAAGTCTGACCTCTGCTGTCTTTCTGGTTTAAAGACCCAAGGCTATGCCCCGGTGCCTCCCCAACCCTGAGCGCGCAGGCGGGTTTGCTGCCCGGCCTTGGTGGCCAGAATAGTCTGGGCAGGGTCGGCGGTGAGGTAACCGATCGCCGTGATACGGGCGTGGTTTTTAAGGGATTCGAACGCTTGCGGCCGAACAGTAAACAACAGCTCGTAGTCTTCGCCCCCGTTAAGGGCTGCCGTGAGCGCACTGATGCCAAATTCGGTAGCTGCCAGATGAGCCTGATCGTCGATCGGGATGTTTTCGTCGAACAGTACGACACCCGTACCCGACTGCCGACAGAGGTGTAGTATCTCCGACGATAATCCGTCCGAAATATCAATCATTGCCGTCGGTGTAATATCGAGGTCGCGGAGCTCGTGCACAATATCGGTGCGGGCGTCGGGCCGAAGTTGCCGCTGCATCAGATAGGCTCTTTCTTCCGAAAGCGACGGCTGCATATCGGGATTGGCCAGATACTCCTGTTTTTCGCGTTCGAGCAGTTGCAGACCCAGGTAAGCCGCCCCGAGGTCGCCGGTTACGCACACCACATCATTGGGTTGGGCGGTGTTACGGTACGTGATTCGGTCTTTGGGCACCGTACCCAATACCGAAACCGAAATGACCAGCCCCGAGCGCGAGGCCGTGGTATCGCCCCCCACCAGATCCACTTTATAGGCCGCACAAGCCGCCCGAATACCCGCGTAGAGTTCGTCGACGGCTTCGACCGTAAACCGGCTGCTGAGCCCAAGGCTCACGGTAATCTGCGTAGGCAGGCCGTTCATGGCCGCAATATCCGACACATTAACCGCTACAGCTTTGTAGCCCAGGTGTTTAAGAGGAGTGTACGTCAGGTCGAAGTGAATACCTTCGAGCAGCATATCTGTCGAGATCAGGCCGTACTCCGTATCGTTCAGTGCAAAAACGGCGGCATCGTCGCCGATACCCCGAATGGTGCCCGGTTGCTGAGGTGTCTCAGTAGCCGTACGGATACGGTCGATGAGGCCAAACTCGCCGATAGAATCGATTGTCGTCATGGATGAATGCAAAAAAGCCGCCCGGCTTTCGTCAGCAGAACGGCTTACAAATCAACTAAGTTTTTTGGCTACGGGTTCTTCAGCGTGTACACATTCACGGTGCCGCCTGTTTTCTGGCTGGCCGTGGTACGCGTCAACACCACCTCTGTATCGCCTAAGTTTGTAATGGTAAACTCAATGGTTCCGTTGGTTCCGGTAGGTTGGGGAGTCAGGTTTTTCAAGATCAACCGGTTATCGCCCTGTACTTCCCACTGACCGGAAAACCGGTTGCCGTCAAACTCTACCAGCGTCACATTGGGCGACTGGCTCAGGTCGAGCCGGAAGTTAGTATAACCAGGCCGCACATTGTTGGCACCACCTGCTGTAAACACGGTTGTGCTGTTTTCGTCGACCTTACGGGCTGTCCAGGCTTTGGCAATCCGCTCCGATACGGGGGCAGTTTTGGGTTTGCCACAGCCCGTCAGAAGGGTCACAAAAGCCAGCAGGCAAAAAAGAGCTGATAGAGAAGTCTTCTTCATATTCGGATATGCGTAAACTAAGTGGTTAAAGATACAGTAATTTTGTGATTCCATACAAAACCCAACCTATTGAACGTGACGCCCGGCGACTCAACCGACCGTTTGCCTACCTACACCCGCGCCCAGCTGGCCCTTCGGAACGGTTCGGACCGCGACGAAATCTGGTGCGCCTTTCGCGGGTTGATCTACGACGTTTCGGCCTCGCGGCTGTGGCGCAACGGTAAACATTACGAGCACTGGGCGGGTCAGGATCTGACCGACGAACTCCCCGATGCCCCTCACGGCGACTGGGTTTTTCAGAAATTCCCGGCCGTCGGGCGGTTGGCATAGGTTGCACTTCTATTCATTCACTATGATCACCCTCCTTGCCGATAGCGGCTCTACCAAGACCGACTGGCGCGTGCTCAGTTCCGGGCAAAAGACGTACCAGCTTACAACGAACGGTCTGAATCCATATTATCAGGATACCGACGCCATTTACCAGACCCTCACCGACCAGCTGGCCCCTCACCTGTTGCCGCAGGAGGTGCAGGCCGTGTATTTCTACGGGGCCGGTTGCGCCAACGCCGAATCTAACGCCGTTGTTGAGAGGGCCATTCGGCGGGCTTTCCCCAACAGCCAAACGGTTTCGGTTGCATCAGACATGCTTGGGGCCGCGCGCGGGGCCGCCGGACATGAGCCCGGTATTGTGTGTATTCTGGGCACGGGGGCCAACGCCTGTTGTTACAACGGCCAAACCATCACCCGCACCATTCAGTCGCTTGGATTCTGGCTCGGCGATGAGGGCAGTGGCGGCTATCTGGGCAAAACCCTCGTCCGCGACTACTTCCAGCAACGGCTACCCGAACCGCTCCGGCAGGCCTTTACCGACCGGTATGCCCTCGACCGGGCCACCCTGCTCGACAATGCGTACAAAAAGCCGTTTCCAAACCGCTATTTCGCCAGTTTCACTCCGTTTTTATCGGAGTACATCAACCATCCATACGCAAACAGGCTCGTGACCGATGCATTTGTGCTGTTTTTAGAAACGTACGTGCGCCCTTTTCCAGAGCATGAGGCCTGGCCGATACACGTGGTGGGGTCGGTGGGTTATTATTTCGCCGAACAGCTTCGGCAGGCGGTGCAAGCCGTGGGTGGGCAAATGGGTCAGATCCTCAAAAGCCCCGGCGATGGCCTGGTGCAGTACCATCAAGGGATTTAATCAGCCACTCAATGCCAATTGAACGCGAAGGCAGATGTACGCCCATTTGCTTTATTAATCCGCGAAAATTGGCTCCATCCATGTCATCCGCGTACCAATTCCACAATACTATACAAATTACAAACCGTTGCCCCCTCCCGGTAGTTTACCTTCCAACCCCGTACCTTTGTACCCGAATACAACGCACAGGATCAACCATAATGGCTAATCGATTTTTCTTGAAAGTAAAGGACGTCATCCGCGAAACCCCCGATGCGGTAACGATCCAGTTCTGGCACCCCATCAGTCAGGAAGTACGCTACCAACCCGGTCAGTTTCTGACGTTTCTCCTCAATATCAACAACCAGAAAGTACGCCGGTCGTACTCAATGTCGAGTTCTCCACACGTCGACGTGTCGCTGGCGGTAACGGTCAAACGGTTGCCGGGCGGGCTGGTTTCCAATTACCTCTGCGACCGCATTCGGAAAGACGATGTGCTGGAAACCCTTGAGCCCATGGGTACGTTTGTGCCCAAACTCGACCCCACCAACCGCCGAACGGTTGTGCTGATTGGCGCGGGTAGCGGCATCACGCCCCTGTTTTCGATGGCCAAGTCGGTTTTGCACAGCGAACCCCACAGCCGGGTTTGGCTTATTTACGGCAACCGCAATCAGGAGTCGATTATTTTCAAGGCTCACCTCGACGCCATGGAGCAGGCCTATGGCAGTGCGCGGTTCCACACCACCCACGTACTGAGTCAGCCCACGTATGGCTACACCGGTACGGAAGGGCGTTTGAACAGCCACATGATCATCAAACTGCTGGAAGAGTTGCCGCAGTCTGAGCGCGACAATGCCCATGTTTACCTCTGTGGCCCCGATGGTATGATGGACGAAGCCCGCAAGGCGCTGTCGCTCGCCGGTATCCCAACCGACCGCGTACACAAGGAAAGTTACGCCACGGCCACGACCGAATCGGCTGTGGGAGACGTAGAAGAAGACCCCGCAGCGGCCGAATCGGCCGAAGGCGAAGTGACTATTCTATACGAAGGATCAGAATACAAATTTGCCGTAGCTCCTCATCAGACTATTCTGGAAGCCGCTCTGGAGCAAGACATTGACCTCCCCTACTCGTGTCAGGCCGGCATGTGCACCGCCTGCCTGGGCAAGTGCGTGTCGGGACAGGTAAAACTTGATGAAGAAGACGCCCTCTCCGACTCCGAACTGAAAGCCGGCTACATACTCACCTGCGTGGCGCACCCAGTGGGCAAAGACGTGGTCATTGAAATTGATTAAACCAGCAGACCGGGTTGTTGGCTTACTAATTTGGTGAGTCAGCCGTAACAAAAAACGGGTAAAGCTTTTTGAAAGCTTTACCCGTTTTTTGTTATCTACTCCTCAGGGGCCCGTGGGGGCTTTGGCGCGGGGCGCGGAGCCTCGGCCGGGGCAGCTGCCGGGGCGGGTTGCAAAGCCGCCCGCCCCCGGATAGCCCGTGGCGGCCGGGGCGGGTGAGCCCCATGAGCGGGTACACCGGGAGCCGCTGGCACAGGAGCTAAGGCTGCTGGAGCCGGTACGCCGGGTGGGGGCGGCACGGGGGATACAGCCGCACGGGGTACTCGTGGCGTACGCGGCATTCGAGGAGCGCGGGGCTCTCTGGGCGCACGAGGTTCCCGAACGGCCGGGGGTTCAGGTGCTCCGGCTGGGCTCATGGCCCGCATTTCGCCTTCAACCCGTCGGTAAGCCTCTTCGGCCCGCCGGTACGCTACCTCAGCCTGCCGATGTGCATCTTCCGCAATTTGTTCGCTCAGTTGGGCAATTTTCTCCGTCAGGGCAAACGTTGGCTCGTACAACGTGTTGATCGAATCGCCGATGGTGGCCAGACGGTTATAAAATGGCTCCATACGCGCATGCGCGGGCTCCACTTGTTCGCTCAGCTTCTCCATTTGCTTTTCGAGCCGTTCCATCTGTTCTTGTACCTGTCGGCTTTGCGCTTCTTTCTGCCGGATCAACGCGCGAGTCTTGGCGTCGTTCTGGCTACTCAGCCGATTGAGTTCACGCTCCAACGGCCCAAGTTTCTGCGTCAGCGCACTATGCTGACGGGCCAGTTGACCCAATTGCCGGGTAAGGGGTTCGAGCTGCTTCTGCGACTGGCTATTTTTGCGGGTCAGCTCGGCCATTTCGTTCGAGAGCCGCTCGATGGTTGCCTGACGCCCGCTCATCACCTCGTTCATCTGCTTGGTGAGTTGCTCAAGCTCTTTCTGAGCCGCCCGCATCCGGGCCGTATCCTGAGCCGCGATAGGCGCAATTTGGTTAACGAGTTCCGTCTCAGTTCTGTCTGTTTCGACCACCCCTTTACGCACCGAGTCGACGTCGGATGCTTCCGGGCGGCTCAGTATCTGCAAGGCAGGAGCACTACCCATCGGTACCGAAATCGAAGCAGATGCTGCCTCAACGGACCTCAACCTACTGGCAGTTAGCGCATTGGCCATAGCCGCCTGCCGCTTTTGGGTACGCGCCACCGAAGAGACGGTTTCTTTACGTTGCACGGCATATACCGACACGCTCACGCCCAGTAGGGTAATCAGCGTAAGCACCGCCAGTTGACTATTTGAAACGAGCGGCTGAGTGGGTACGCCCAGCATCCGCCGAACCCGCTGCAATAGCTGTTGGCGTTGGCCGGCAAATGCCATTACGAGGTGGGGGGTCTCGGCACCAGCCCGCTGCCACTCCTCTACCCGGGCCAACGCGCGGGCCAGAATCCGGGCGTCGCCCACAACAGCTACGGCCACATCGTCGCAGCAATGTTCGCGCTCTTCACGTACCCGTGCCGAAAGCCACCATAGGGCCGGGTGAAAAAAGTAAAAAACTTCTACCACTGACTGTAGCATGTTGAGCCCGTAATCGTACCGCCGGATGTGTGCCAGCTCATGCGCCAGAATAGCCTCTACATCAGCAGCACTCAGGCCCGACAGCAACCCCACGGGCCACAGCACCACCGGCTTGAGCAACCCCACCACAACCGGGCTCGACACCTGTGCCGATACCTGCAACCGGGCCCGTATGGCCAGCCGTTGCGTGAGCCGATCCATGGTTTGACTTAACAAAGCTGGTACGGGCAAGGTGGCCGCCTTCCGTAGCCGTTGTACGTACACCCAGCCCCCAACTAACCGAAGACCAAATACACCCACACCCACCAGCCACAGCCCCACAATCTGAGAAAGATGCGCCGACAGAAACAATTGTAGGGCCGCGAGCCCCGACGGCCGGGACAATGCAGCCGACTGCACCCACCAGGCCGCAGCCATACTGCTCAAGTGAATACTGGGGGCCGGGGTAGGATCGTAATAAAACCCAAACGTTACCGCCGACGCCATCAACTGGGCGAGTAATGCCGCCATGCCCAACCGGTAGCGTACCACAGCCCGACTCCGGCGCATCAGGTAAAAACAGACCGCTACGGGCAATACAAGGGCAAAACCCTGCCAGAGGGCATGCAGGAGGGTCCAGCCTACCGCTTCGGCAACCGGACTAGTGAGCCAATTACTTTGATTCATGATCTTGTGAACCGTCGGCGCGGCTGTTTAATAATCGTTTGATCTCGTCCAACTCATCGGCACTGGTCTTGTGCCGCCCCAATACCTGCATCACCAATTGCGAAGCTGACCCTTTGAAGGCCGTTTCCAGAAACCGGTCGAGCAGGCTCTGCTGGGCCTCCTGCTCGCTCAAAGCCGCTGTGTACACGTGCGACTTGGCCTCTTCCGAACGCGTCAGTAGCCCTTTTTCGTACATAATCTGCATCAGCTTCAGGGTTGTGGTGTACCCAATTTCGCGTTGCTGACTCAGTTGGTCGTTTACTTGCCGCACCGTGCGAGGACCGTGTTGCCACAGCACGTGCAAAATCTCCAGTTCAGAATCCGTTGGGCGCATAACTTATCTACGAATGATTTCGTAGCAAACATGTACGAAAGATTTCGTAATGTCAAATTTTTAGGAAAGAAATCTTTTTTAAACGGTAAATCGTTTTGAAAAGGAACGCGAAATATGGAGAGGAACACGGATTGAACCGCGTTCGCATCCGAAAGAATATGACCACAGAACTAACCATAACCCGTCCGGCACGACCTTTCATGGGTGAGGACATGGACCTCAAAAGCTGGGAAGACGTTAAACCCCTTTTCGACGACCTGCTGAACCGCCCCCTACCCGATGCCGACGCCCTGCGGCAGTGGCTCCGCGACCGTAGCGAGCTGGAGTCGTACCTCTCCGAAAATTTTGCCTGGCGCTACATCCGCATGACCTGCGACACCGCCGACACGGGGTTGGTAGAACGCTTCAATTATTTCGTTGAAGAGATTCAGCCGCACCTGTCGACCTACGGCAACGAACTCGACAAACGCACCGTTGAGAGCCCGTTTGTTGATCAGCTGATTACCGAACCCCAGTACGCCGTGATGATCCGGGGCATGCAAAAAGCAATCGAGATTTTCCGCGACGAAAACGTGCCGCTGCAAACCGAGTTGCAAACCCGCGAACGCGAATACGGAGCCACCGTTGGGGCCATGACCGTAACGCTACTCAACGAGGCCGGTGAGCCCGAAGAAATGACCTTACCGAAAGCATCGGATCGGCTCTACCACGCCGACCGGGCCGTGCGCGAAGAAGCCTGGCGGGCCATCTGGCAACGCCGGTACGACAGCCACGAGCCACTCGACGCCCTCATGACCGATCTGATCAAACTACGGCACGAGGTGGCGCAGAATGCCGGGTTTGCCAACTTCCGCGACTACGCGTTTGCCGCCCTCGGCCGGTTCGACTACACCCCTGCCGATTGTTTCAACTTCCACGAGTCGGTAGCCGAAACCGTGGTGCCTTTACTTGATAAACTGGCGCAGGAACGACGGGCCGCTATGTCTTTAGACGAGCTACGCCCCTGGGACACGAAAGTCGATATTGAGGGCAGGCCCGCGCTGGAACCGTTTCGGAGTGGTGAGGAGCTGATCGACAAAACCATTCAGTGCTTCGATAAACTCGACGGAGCCGGGCGATTGGCCAATTTTCTACGCACCATGCGCGCCATGCACCACCTCGACCTCGAATCGCGGAAGGGCAAAGCGCCGGGCGGCTACAATTATCCGCTCGAAGAAATTGGGGTGCCGTTTATTTTTATGAACGCAACCTCAAGCCTGCGCGACCTGGTCACGATGGTGCACGAAGGCGGCCACGCCGTACATTCGTTTCTGACACGCGACTTATCCCTGAAATCCTTCCGAAACCCGCCGATGGAGGTAGCCGAGCTGGCATCTATGGCGATGGAGCTGCTGTCGATGGATCACTGGGATGTGTTTTTTGACAACCCCGAAGAACTCCGCCGGGCCAAGCTGCAACACCTCGAATCAATTATAGAAACCCTGCCCTGGATTGCCACCATCGACAAGTTTCAGCACTGGCTATACGAAAACCCACCCGCCGAACAGTCGGCAGAGTACGTAGCTGAACGAGAGGCCAACTGGCTGCGTATATACAATCAGTTTGCCGATTCGGTTACCGACTGGTCGGGGCTGGAGCGGTACAAAGGCATTATCTGGCAGCGGCAACTGCATTTGTTTGAGGTGCCTTTCTATTACATTGAGTATGGCATTGCACAGCTGGGGGCCATTGGTGTCTGGCGTAACTACCGACGCAATCCCGAAGCCGGGCTGCAGGGATACCTGAATGCGCTCAGCCTGGGATACAAAGACACGATTCCGAACATTTACGCAGCCGCCAACGTCCCTTTCGACTTTTCGAAAGAGCACATTAGTGAGCTGATGGGTTTTGTTTGGGAAGAAATGGCCCGGCTTTCGGCCCCGGCAGCCTGATTCGGAGCGGGACATCGGCCGGGCTGTGCAAAAAACTCCCGGCCGACGACTGACGACTGGCTACTCTTTTATAACTTTGCGCCAACGAATTCGCAACCAAGCAAATGAAAAGCACATTGACTAAACTTTCGCTGGTGATCGCCCTTGGTTTTGTGGCAACCGCCTGTGATTACCAGAAATACAATTCGATTCGTCAGAAAGACGTCCGCGAGAACGATGAGTATGTGTATGGCGTACACAAGGATTCAGCGGCTGTTCAGTCAAAAAATAAATACACGCCCCGCCCCGAACTGGAAGAGCGCACGCAGAAAATCCGCGAGAAACTCTTTGGTGCCGGCACGATTGGCGAAGGTGCGTAACCGACCTGATGCCCCCTTTTACAACGGAGCGATGCCCTGTTGAGCCCCCGGCCTGTACCAACAGCCCAACCGGCCCAACAGGGCATCGCTCCGTTGCGTATTCAACCTCTTAATCAGTTTTTACTCAACGGCATAGGGGGATATAACTTTTCTTCGTTACTTTGAGGCACAGAAAGAATTCAACAATTGGATTTTTTCGCCATTCAACAACTCTATATAGCTGCTATTTGCTATGAATATTGCATTAGTTACAGGTTCAGCGGGTTTGATCGGTAGCGAGTCAGTTGCCTTTTTCTCAGATAAATTTGATCTGGTTGTTGGTATCGACAACAACATGCGGCAGTATTTCTTCGGCACCGACGGCTCTACCGAGTGGAACCGTAACCGGCTCGAAGATTCGTACTCGAACTATACGCACCGCTCTGCCGATATCCGGGAGGTTTCTGAACTGGATCCTATTTTCCGCGAGTTTGGCACCGATATTAAACTGATTGTGCACACGGCTGCACAGCCCTCGCACGATTGGGCCGCCCGCGAGCCATTTACCGATTTCAGCGTGAACGCCAACGGTACGCTGAACCTGCTCGAAATGACGCGGCAGCACTGCCCCGAGGCTGTGTTTATCTTTACCTCGACCAATAAGGTGTACGGCGATAACCCGAACTACCTGCCGCTGGTAGAGACCGAAACCCGCTGGGAAATCGACGAGAATCACCCCTATTTCAAGGACGGTATCGACGAGTACATGAGCCTCGACCACACCAAGCACTCGTTGTTTGGTGCCTCAAAAGTGGCCGCTGATATTCTGGTGCAGGAGTACGGCCGGTATTTCGGCATGAAAACGGGCGTGTTCCGCGGTGGCTGCCTGACGGGTCCCAACCACTCTGGCGCGCAGCTGCACGGCTTCCTGTCGTACCTCATGAAGTGTGCCATCACGGGCAATCAATACACTATTTTTGGCTACAAAGGCAAGCAGGTACGCGACAACATTCACTCGTGGGATTTGGTGAACATGTTCTGGCATTTCTACCAGGCTCCCCGCGCCGGTGAGGTGTACAACGCTGGCGGTGGCCGGTACGCCAACTGCTCGATGCTCGAAGCCATTGCGCTGTGCGAAGAAATTTCGGGCAACAAGATGAACTACACGTACTCAGAAACCAACCGCATCGGTGACCACATCTGGTACGTATCGAACCTGAACAAATTTAAGGAGCACTACCCCGGCTGGAACTGGACGTACGATCTGAAAGAGACTATGTCTCAGATTCACGACAGCATGGTGGCCCGGCTTCAGTCGACCGGAGCCGTTGCGAAGTAAGTAACCTTTGAAATTCGCCAACGGAGCCAGGTTTCTGGCTCCGTTTTTTATGTTTACTCACCAACCGCTTCCGGAATAGCATCTTGTTTATCTTGCTACACTATGCCCGGCTTTGATTTGTTTCCGACGTTCTATTTCGTACCTACCTACCTGATCTGCTGGCTTTTACTGGCGGGTTTGGTGCTTCGACCGAAATGGGGTAAACGGCTTTTTCTACCGTTGTCGCTTATTCTGCTTTTTCTACTCCGACTACCCAGCATCTGGTTTAATAACGAAATTAACCCGGACGAAAGTCAGATGATTACGCAGGCGATGACCCTGGCGCAAGACCCGATTTATTTTCGGTCGGTCGATGGAACGACGGGAGGGCCGCTGGATAGTTATGCACTTGTTGTTCCGAGTTGGTTGGGGCTGCCCTTCGACTATATCTCGGCTCACCTACTGGCCTTCGGGCTGATCGCCCTCTTTCTCGTTTTTACCTTCCGAGCCGCTCAGCTCTGGTTTGGTATTCGTTCGGCACAATTGGCCCTCTTCCCACTTGTTGTGTTGCTGGGCCTGACCCAAAACGGTGATTTTCTGCATTACAACAGCGAACTGGTTGCTATTGTCCTACTCGCAGGGGCTACCTACCTGCTGGCCCGGCAGCAACAATCAGAGCCTGTCCGCCCGCAGCTTTTTCTGATTGGTTTTTTACTCGGGATGGTTCCCTTCGGAAAGCTTCAGGGTGTGCCGCTGGCCGCGGTGGTGGGGCTGTTTACGGGCTTTGATATTTTGAGACGCACCACTACCCCGATGCCGCAAAAAGCTGGACAACTGGCTATACTGACGCTGGGTGGTCTTCTTTTCCCAGCACTGTTTGTCTTGTTTATGGCCGTAGGTGGCCAACTCGATAGCTTTGTTACGTTTTACATTGAGGGGAACTTCAATTATGCTACCGGCGGGAATCAGCTCGACAATCTGTTGCATCTACCCCGCTTTTTCGGAAAAGGCTCCGAGTTTGCGTGGCTCGTCAGCCTGACTATCGCCCTACCAATTATCTGGCTCATTGCCAGTCGGCTTACACGCCCCACGCACAACGGGCTGGGCGTTTCGGCACTGTCCGCCGACCGGGCAAGCCAAACCGATCCTCTCTTTTATGTGGGCTTTCTGAGCCTGCTCACACTCATTACGTTTTACGCCATTACCCGTACGGGCTCTGAGTACGTACACTATCTGTTTTTTCTGATGGGGCCGTTCATGCTTTGGCTTGCCTACGCCTGGTCGGGGCTGCTGGCGTATAACCAACCGGTGCAATGGGTGGGTATTGGCATACTGGCCGTTTACCTGCTGGGTTTTGGTGTTCAGGCACTGAACCGATACCAGCAGGGTGCCCCTATGAACCCGTACCCGTCTGATAATCAGGGCGGCTGGCAGTTACCTAAAGCAGATATAGTGAAGGAAATTGTGAAATACGCGCAACCCGGCGAGAAGCTGGTGGTGTGGGGCTGGCGGTGCGATTACTACGTACAGGCTCAAATGCAGCAAGGGGTGGCCGAAAACCACACGATCCGCAGCACATTCGCTCATCCTATGCTCGACATTTATCAGCGCCGGTACGTGGCCGATTTCAAACGGTCGTTTCCGCCTGTGTTTGTCGATGCGGTGGGTAGCCAAAACCTCTGGATGAACGATCGTAAAACACAGGGCTTCGAAATTATTCGCCCATTGGCCCAATTTGTTACGGCCAATTATCGCTACGTGGGTTTATTCAACGACGCCCGGCTTTACGTGCGCAACGACCGATTCAACGCAAATAGATAAAATGGGTAGCAATAGTCTGCCCGATACAAGCCAGTTTTTACAGCATTATGTGGACCAAACAAGGACTCATCTATAAACCCGACGGCTCAATGCCGTTCAGTCAGACACACGCGCAGGTTCCGTTCGGCTTCCCGATGAACGACCGCTTCCGGGTGTATTTTTCGACCCGCGACAAAGACGTACAATCAGCTACGTCATTTGTGGAACTCGACCCAAACGACCTGTCGAAAGTAGTGTATGTGCACGATAAACCCTGCCTTACCAAAGGCGCGGTGGGTATGTTCGACGAAACGGGGGCCATGCCCTCGTGGTTTCTGCCCGTAGGCGACGAAATCTGGTTGTACTACACCGGCTGGAACCGCAGCGAAACGGCGGCCTACCGGCTCGGCATTGGCCTGGCTATCAGCCGCGACGGGGGCCTCACCTTCGAGCGCAAATTTACGGGCCCACTGCTCGACCGGTACATATTTGATCAGGTGTGGGTAGCACAGCCCTGTGTGATTCGCGAACGCGACGACTACTGGCGTATGTGGTACCTGTCATGCACCAAAATTGAGGTAATCAACGGGCAGCCGGAGCCTTTCTACGATGTGAAGTACGCCGAATCGAAAGACGGGATTCACTGGGAGCGTACAGGGCACGTTTGTGTTGGCTATGACGAGTTTACAGATGCTATCGGTCGGCCAACGGTGTACAAAGACGGCGACCTGTACAAAATGTACTTTTCGTACCGCAACGCCACCAATTACCGTACAGACGTACAGCGTAGCTACCGAATCGGGTATGCCGAGTCGGCGGATGGTATCAACTGGGAGCGTAAAGATGAGAAGGCAGGTATTGAGCGGTCAGCCGACGGCTGGGACTCACTCATGATGGATTACTGCCACATTGTGCAGCATCAGAACCAATGGGTGATGTTTTACAATGGCAACGGGTTTGGTGCTTCGGGCTTCGGCTGGGCAACAGCGGACATGTAGGCAGGTTTACCACCCCCCAGCCCCGGAACGCCGGACTGAAAAGTTTACCACCCCCCAGCCCCCTCCTGAAAAACAGGAGGGGGAGATGCGAGAGGGAAATCTGAATAGAAAGCGTACAACTTGTGAAGTCAAGTTGCTTTATGGCTCCCCCCTCTTGTTTTTAGCAGAGGTCAGGCCAAAACCGAGTTAGGCGAGGGTCAACTAGACAAAGTCAAGTTGACCTACGGCTCCCCCTCCTGTTTTTCAGCAGAGGTTAGGCCAAAACCGAGTTAGGCGAGGGTCAACTAGACAAAGTCAAGTGGCCTTACGGCTCCCCCTCCTGTTTTTCAGGAGGGGGCTGGGGGGTGGTAAAAACCACACACGAATACACCTTGCATTTCCGGGCTCGTAGCCGGACCTTTGTATAAATTTACTCCCGTTTGCGGTGTTGCGTATCTATGCAGAATAAGCCCAAAGTCAGCGTTTTAGTAATTACGTATAACCACAAGAACTTCATCCGCAAGGCCATCGACAGCGCCCTCGCGCAGGAAACGTCATTTCCGGTCGAAATTCTGGTGGGTGATGATTTTTCGACGGACGGCACCCGCGACATTGTGCAGAGCTACGAACAAGCGTACCCCGGCCGCGTAAAAGCGGTGTTGCAACCCCGCAACTTAGGCATGAACGGTGGTCTCAACTGTCTCGAAACGCTTAAACTGGCGCAGGGTGAGTATTATGCCATCATGGATGGCGACGACTACTGGACCGACCCGCACAAGCTTCAGAAACAGGCCGATTACCTGGATACGCACCCCGACTACTCCGCCGTATTTCATAATGCACTGGTGACGTTTGAGGAAGAAGGCACGTCGTATCTGCTCAACGGCCCCGATATGAAGCCGTTTTACACCCTCGACGATCTCATCGGGGAAGACGAAATCTGGTTCATGGCCACGTCGAGTATTCTGTTTCGCAACAGTATTCCCGAATACCCGGAGTGGTTCAAACTGTCGACCAGTGGTGATATACCCCGGCTGGTGCTGAAAGCCAAAATGGGGCCGATTGGCTACATTCCCGATGTAATGTCGGTGTACCGGAAAAACCGGGCGGGGGCCAGTTTCCACGACTATGTGTGGGACGAAAAGTTTCTCCGCAACCGGATTCAGATGTACAGCAACATCAATAAGGAACTTGACTACAAATACGACCGGGTGCTGCGCAAAAATATTGCCCGGTATTACCGCATGATGCTCGATTCCAAACAGTACAAAGACCGCTATTTTTGGCGGGCCTTTTACGCGCTCAAATACCTGCATATGGCACACCCCAAAAAGCAGATTGTGAAAGAGGTGGTACGAGATTATGTAGTACCAACGCCCTTGCGGAAGGTGTACAGCGCCATTCGTCTGTTGCCTTATCGATTGTAAACGTGAATCAACTTCGGCGAATCGGGAAGCCGCAATAAACATGAACTCGACTCGTGGCGGAGCAAAGCCACGGCACACATTATGAAACTAAGCGTCGTTATTCCGGCCTACAACGAGGAAGAGTCTATTCCGCACACCCTCCGGACCCTGTACCAGACTCTGGCCAAACACGGTATCCCGCACGAGATCTGCGTGACCAACGATAACTCGAAAGACAACACGGCCGGGGTGCTCGAAGCCCTGAAGGCCGAGATCCCAACGCTGGTGTACTATACCAACCCCGGCCCCAATGGCTTTGGGTACGCGGTACGGTACGGCCTCGAACGCTTCTCCGGCGACTGTGTGGCGGTGTTTATGGCCGATATGTCCGACGACCCGGAGGATCTGGTAAAGTACTACAACAAGATGCTCGAAACCGATACCGACGCGGTATTTGGTTCGCGCTGGATCAAAGGTGGTAAGGTAATCGACTACCCTGAGGTGAAGAAATACATCAACCGCGTAGCCAACCTGATTGTGCGGGTTCTGATGGGTATCAAATACAACGACACAACCAACGCCTTCAAGCTGTACAAGCGCGAAACCATCGAGGGCGTAAAGCCGTTTTTGTCGCCACACTTCAACCTCACCATTGAGTTGCCCCTCAAAGCGATGGTGCGGGGCTATACGTACGAGGTAGTACCTAATAGCTGGACAAACCGGAAGTATGGCGAGTCGAAACTGAAGATTAAAGAAATGGGCAGCCGGTATTTCTTTATCCTGATGTACTGCCTGATCGAGAAGTTTTTCGCGCGGGGCGACTTCAACAAGAAATCGACAGCTAAACCTGCCAAAGCGGTTAGCCGGTAGTTAGCAGACCGGGCAAGCCTCAACGCTTGCCCGTTTTTTTTCTAAGAGGGGCGGGCCGGTTCTACTTTGTAAAAACGCCCGGCATCTGATACACCAGTAAGGTCTGAATCACGGCCCAGAATACGGCGCTCGCCAGCATAGCCGCAAACAACCGGGGGCGCTCAACCCGAAACGAAACAGCCAAAGCCGTGCCGCCAATCGGGGTTAGCAGCAGAGGAGTCAGGAAAGCGATGCCCAGCACCCCGGCTCTCTTCCAGATTTTTACGGCCAACCGGGTTCGGCGAGTAAACCGGCGGGGTGGAGTCCGGCGAAAGCGTTGACTCAGGCGGAACAACAATTCGCCCGCAAACGACACGACAAGCACACTCAGCATCATTCCCAGCACGGTACAAACGGCTGTTTCGACCCAGCTCAACTCAAAAGCAAGGCCCGCCAATGGCCCCGCAAAAAATTTGAGGGTGCTGGCTAAGATGACGGAAACATATTTGGCAAACTGCATGGTTGAAGCGAATGATGGTGACAAAACAACACGTAGCGTATCGTTTTTGGTTTACCGTTTTTAGCGATAGATAGAGCGAACTCAGAAGGAGCGACCCTAAAACACTGAACGCCAAACCCAAAACTATAAACCGTAAACTATAAACCGCCCCCAAATGCCTGTTGTCCAGTCGGCTTACTCAGGACCTCCACGCTACCTGTACAATGCCCACTTACAAACCATCATCCCGAGCCTGACGCGCAAGGTTCCGGGCGTTGTGTACGAACGCGAGCGGCTCACTCTCTCCGATGGCGATTTTGTAGACCTCGACTGGGTTGATGGCGGTAACCGGCGGCTCGTGGTGCTGACCCACGGCCTGGAAGGCGATAGCCAACGGCACTATATCCGGGGCACGGCCCGCTTGTTTGCGCAGGCGGAATACGATGTACTGGCCTGGAACTGCCGCTCATGCAGTGGCGAAATGAACCGGGCCTTCCGGCTGTACAACCACGGCGAAATTGGCGACTTTGGCGAGGTAATTACCCACGCTCTCCGCACCAAACCCTACGAGGAGGTAGTGCTCATTGGCTACAGCATGGGCGGCAACATCACGTTTAAGTATCTGGGCGTGCACGGCCATGAAGCCCCCGACGTAATCCGGCGGGCAGTGGCCGTCTCCGCCCCTACCGACCTACTGGCTTCAGCCAACCTCCTCGACCTACCATCCAACCGGTTTTACCGCAACCGGTTCATGCGAAAACTAACGGCTAAGATTAGCCAGAAAGCCGCCCTGTACCCCGGTCGGTTAGACATGAGCCGCCTGAAAGACGTAAAGGTCTGGGAAGACTTCGATAACTTTTTCTCGGCCCCGGTCAATGGCTACCGCGACGCGCAGGACTTTTACCAGCAAGCCTCGGCCGTTCATTACATGCCCGGCATTCAGATTCCTGTATTGCTCCTCAACGCCCAAAATGACCCCATCCTGTCGCCGGAGTGTAGCCCTGTCTGGCTCGCTCAGAAACGGTCGACAATCTACCTCGAAGTATCGGCTTCGGGCGGGCACGTCGGGTTTCTGCAACCACGCGACCCATTTACCTACGCCGAACGCCGGTCGCTTGCCTTCGCTACCGAAAAATTATAGGGTATCAACGGGTATTTTAGGCCGAAAAACGGCCCAACTGGGGTGTTTTTGCTATTTTCGTTGTCGGCCGTTTATCATCCGGCACACCCTCTATGTTACGTCCTCTATTCGTAGGCTTCATCACCCTATTTTCCGGTTTGGCGCTCGCTCAGGCGCCCAAATTGGCCAAACGACCGCTCAACCATACCGACTACGACCGGTGGCAGAGCGTTCGGCTGGAGCAACTCTCCGACAACGGTCGCTGGATTTCGTACCAGATTGACCCGCAGGAAGGCGACGGTCTGTTAATGGTCACAGGCGTCGGCTCACCCTCAACCAAGTACAGCGTTCCGCGCGGGTACGCAGCCCGCTTTTCGGCCGATAGTCGGTTTCTGGTCGCCCGCATCAAAGCCCCAATAGCCGACACGCGCAAGGCCAAGCTGAAAAAGAAAAAAGCCGACGAGATGCCCAAAGACAGCCTCGTAGTGCTGAATCTGGGAACGGGCGCTACACAGAAGTTTCCAAACGTCAAATCGTTTGCGCTCGGTAAAGATGGCGGCTCATGGGTAGCTTTTTTGCAGGAACGCAAAGACGACAAAGCCCCGGCCCGCCCCGCAGCCAGCCGCGACACCACGGCCAAAGCCCCGGCCAATGCAACAGCCAGCCGTAAGCCTGCCCCCAAAAAGCCCAAAGGTGACGACCTGGTCCTGCTGAATATGGCCGATGGCGCGCGCCAAACAACCCGGTACGTGTCGAACATGACGATGTCGGAAAATGGGCAGGCGGTTGTGTACACGCGCGAGTCTATCATCGACAGTCTTCAATCGGGCGACGCCCTTGTGCCGGGCGTGTTTGCCTTCCGAACCGACACCAAACAAATCCGCGTGATCGACACCACCCGGCTGCATAAAGTGTACAAAGGGCTCTCCGTCGACAAAACAGGCGGGCAGGTAGCCTGGATGGCCTCAGCCGACTCAGCCGGTGCCGACCAGAAGTCGTTTCGGCTTTATTACCAGAACCTCGTTGGCGCGGTAGCCAACACCCCGGCGAGCAAAAAAGGCCGTCCTAAAACAGCCGCAACCGCCAGTACCGGCCGGGTACTTATTGCCGACACCACCACGGGTGCCCTCCCCAAAGGCTGGTCGGTAAATGAGTTTGCACCGGTTCGGTTTTCGGAAGATGGCCAACGGCTGTACTTTGCCACCTCACCCGTGCCTCCTCTGATTCGGAAAGATACCCTCACACCCGACGACGAGAAGGTGAAGATGGATGTCTGGACCTGGACCGACGCACGCCTGCAGCCCATGCAGCAAAAGCGGCTCAAGGAAGAAAAAGAGCGAGGCTACACCACGGTGTACAATCCGGCTACCGGCAAAGTGGTTTTGCTCGCCAGCCGCGAAGTACCTACGGTATCCGTCAACTATAAAAAAGATAACCGGTACCTGCTGGGCATGAGCGATATGCCGTATCAGGTAATCAGCTCGTGGGATCCCGGCCATACCGACCTCTACCTGATCGACAGCCAATCGGGCCAGAAAACGAAAATCGCCAACGACATTATGGCGTCGGATATGCGCATTTCGCCAGAGGGCAAGTACGCCTACTGGTTCGATGAGCGCGACACCCTCTGGCGGGCCTGGTCCATTACGGAAGGCAAACGCATTGATCTGACGCGTGGCCTCCCGGCCAAACTTTTCGACGAGGAGCACGATACGCCCAACCTGCCAGGCAGCTACGGAGCTGCGGGCTGGACCACCAACGACGCCTATTTCTGGGTGTACGACCGCTACGACATCTGGCAGATTGACCCCACCGGTCGCGAAAAACCCCGCAACCTGACCAACGGCTGGGGCCGGGCCAACAAGGTGCGGCTACGCCGGATAGAACTCGACAACGACGACCGCCCCGCCGAACGACCGGGTATTCAACCCGCAGCTGACCTGTACCTGACGGGCTTCTGGGAAAGCGACAAACATACGGGCATCCTTCGGATTCGGCCCTCAAAGCAGCCGGCTTCTCCCGGAGCAACATCAACCGGGGCTCCTGAGATTTTACTGAGTAGCCCGCACCGGTATTTCGGTATCAATAAGGCCAAAAATGCCCCGACCATGACCTTCTACCGGGGTAACTTCCAGGAGCCGATCAACCTGTTTGTTACCGACACTACGTTTGCCAACCAACAACAGCTGAGCCGGGTCAATGCACAGCAGGACAGCATCCGCTGGGGCTCGGTCGAGCTGGTAAAATGGACGGGTACCAACGGTACAGCCCTCGAAGGACTCCTCTACAAACCCGAAGATTTCGACCCGAACAAGAAGTACCCCATGCTGACGTACTTCTATGAGCGTAGCGCCGAAACCCTGCCCGATTACAAGTTTCCGGCCCCCAGCCGCTCTACCATCAATATTCCGTACTGCGTCTCGAATGGCTACCTGGTCTTTGTGCCCGACATTGTGTACACCACGGGTAACCCCGGCCAGAATGCCTACGACTGTATTGTACCGGGTGTGCTGAGCCTGATCAACCGGGGCTTTGTTGATCGCGACCGGTTAGGCATTCAGGGTCAAAGCTGGGGCGGGTATCAAACAGCCTATATCATTACCCAAACGAACCTGTTCAAAGCCGCCATGGCGGGGGCCATTGTGGCCAACATGACCTCGGCCTACGGCGGTATTCGCTGGGGTACGGGCCTTGTACGCCAGTTTCAGTACGAGAAAACCCAGAGCCGAATTGGGGGCACGTTATGGGAAAAACCGATGCATTACATCGAAAACTCTCCGCTGTTTTACGCCGACCGTGTTCAGACGCCCCTCATGCTGATGCACAACGACGCCGACGGTTCTGTGCCCTGGTATCAGGGAATTGAGATGTTTACGGCCCTGCGCCGGTTGCAAAAGCCAGTCTGGATGGTGGTGTACAATGGCGAAGACCACAATCTGGTACAACGCCATAATGCCAAAGACCTGAGCATTCGGATGTACCAGTTCTTTGATCATTACCTGAAAGATGCGCCCATGCCGATCTGGATGAAAGAAGGGCGCAGCGCCGTGGAAAAAGACCGGGGCGAAATGAAATACTGATAACCAACCAGGGCCATTGCCTCAAAGAATTGGTTATGAGTTAGTTTGATTCAGATGAATGATTAGCTTTGGCCGCATTGTATTCTTAACCAAACTTCATGCCGCCAGTCTGTACAAGCGCGTGCAGGTACCTGACCGGGTACCCGCACGTACGCCCTTGCACTATCTACCGCGATCATACTTCTTTCACCGGCCACTCAGCCGGTCATATTCCTCAAATAGCCGAGCCTGTTAAGCATATACAGGCCGGCTATTTTTGCATTTAAAAGTAACGTTAATTGACATTTAATTTACGACAGGTACTACCCTTACATCCATGTACGTACTTGCGTCCCGATACAACCTAATCCATAAGTTGTGATGAAGCGAGTGCACGGCGGGTCCCTTTTTGGGGGCCTGCCGTTGTTTTAGACCCCGGCCAGTGCAACGAAAAACATAAAACCCTTCCCGCCTGAATGGTATGTAGCGTCCTGTTTCCGCTTTATCTCACGACACAACCAAACGCTTACATCATGCTTCATCGCTTTTTGGCGGCAAGCCTTTTTAGCTTATTACTTTCTCCGGTCTGCGCCCAGACAACCAAGCCGGCAACCTCAGGTAACCCGGTATTTCCGGGCTGGTACGCCGACCCTGAAGTAGCCGTTTTTGGCAACAAATACTGGATATATCCTACCTACTCAGCGCCGTACGAAAAGCAGGTGTTCATGGACGCTTTCTCATCGCCCGATTTGGTCAAGTGGACCAAGCACCCACGGATTATCGACACAACCGCCGTAAAATGGGCTCGCCGGGCTATGTGGGCCCCTTCGACCATTCAGAAAGACGGGAAATACTTTCTTTTCTTCGGGGCCAACGATGTGCACGAAGGGGAAGTGGGTGGTATCGGGGTAGCCGTAGCCGATAAGCCCGAAGGCCCTTTCCGCGATTATCTGGGCAAACCGCTCATCGGGCAAATCCACAACGGTGCCCAACCCATCGATCAATTTGTGTTTAAAGATAAAGACGGGCAGTACTACATGATTTACGGCGGTTGGCGGCACTGCAACATTGCCCGGCTCAACGCCGATTTCAAAGGGTTCTCGCCCTTCCCCGATGGTAAAACCTTCCGCGAAATCACACCCAAAGGGTACGTAGAAGGGCCTCTCATGTTTATGCGCAATGGCAAATACTACTTCATGTGGTCGGAAGGAGGCTGGACAGGCCCTGACTATTCGGTTGCCTACGCCATTGCCGATTCGCCGTTTGGTCCGTTTGAACGGGTCGGTAAAATTCTGCAACAAGACCCCAAAGTAGCCACGGGGGCGGGGCATCACTCTATGTTGAACATACCCGGCACCGACGAGTGGTACATTGTTTACCACCGGCGCCCGCTCACCGAAACAGACGGCAATCACCGCGAAACCTGCATCGACCGGCTCGAATTTGATGCCAACGGTGCCATTAAACCGGTACAGATTACGGTAGAAGGCGTAAAAGCACGTCCGCTGCGGTAGGGCATCCGGGGGGCCATCCGACCCGGATTCAGGTTTATTCTCTTAATAAAATTTGGTGAATCAGCCCAAAGCCCAAAAATCGTGTTGAGAAAAACGGATTTGGACACCCGCCGTCGTTTTAACTCTGCCCATTTCGGTTATTTTTGCAGGAAACCCCAATTAGTAAACTGACCAAATTCAGCATGAAAAAACAAGGTATTTCGCTTGCTCTGTCCTTACTGGCCACTGGCGTGATGGCCCAGCAAGGTCCGATTCAGTTCACGGCCAAAAGTATTGTAGCCCTCTCAGATGCCGATATGGCCGCGTCGGCCATGGTTGACGGGAACCTGCTCAAAGACAAGTTCACCAAAGATGCCCTAACCACCATTGGTTTTCCCCTCGACCGGAGTGGCAGCAACATCAACACCTCAGTCATTTCGAACAGCATGGCCCTGTTCGATAAAGTACTCGCTGTATCGAACAACGGCCGCCTGGCATTTGTGGTCGAAGGCCGTGGCCAAACCGGCGACAGCCTTACCTCGCTTAAAGGTGGATTGAGCGGCCTGCCTGCCAGTACCAAAATGTTTACCGTTGACCTGAGCGCGGGCAAGCCCGCCCTGAAATACGGTTTTGCTGTGGGCCAAAACCCAACGGCCGTTACCATCAACCCAACCGGCAACGCCCTGATCGTAGCCTCGGCTGATCCTGGTAAAGAGCTGCGGATTGTAGAAGTAGACGGTACCGGCAAGCCAACACGGATCCTGACGGCAGCATCGCCGGTGCCCAACGCGGTCATTACCGATCTGGCCTGGCATCCGGGTGGGCAGTTTGTGGCCTACACCATTGCCGGCTCGCAGGAAGTGGGTCTGATGAAATACGCCCTTGATGCTACCAAAAAGCCAAACCTGGTTCCGCACGGCAAAACCATTAAGGTAGGTGCTATGCCCGGCACGGGTAAATTCAACGCCGACGGCAGCGTGTTTGTGCTCGTCGACGCTAAGAAAGCCGCCAATGCTTCGGGCACGGGGGCGGGCGAGGTGTTCGCCGTTCAGTTCAGCACCGACGATACGCCGGGCGAACACAAAATCCTGTCGCAGGCCGCTACGGGTGAAGGCCCCGAGAGCGTAGCCATTAGCCCCGACGGTTCGGTAGTAGTTGTGGTCAACGCTGGTCAGTCGTACCAGCCGTTTGGCAACGCAGCCGTAGCTAAAAGCTCCCTGACAGTGTACGCACTCGGCAAAGACGGCAAGCTGACCCAGTCGGCCGATTATCCGTTTGAAGGCATTGCTCCCCAGAGCGTTGACTTCGACCGCTCGGGCGATGCTATTGCCGTAGCCGTACCCGAATACCTCGACTACGGAATGCGGAATGGCGGTATTGAATTCTGGAAAGTTACCAAGGGCGACAAGCCGACGCTCACCAAGCAGGCCGGCCGGATCAGCCTGACGCGCGGCTGCCACGCCATCAAGGTAATTCCGTAAGCATCAACGCCCTACAAATCGGGGTTCTGCCCCGTGTCGCACCCGGCTCCATCTCAGGAGCCGGGTGCGGCTTTTTTATACGGAGTCAGGCTTCGCATTTCCCGCGCTACATTGCTTATTTTTGACCATCCGGAATATACTATATACCGGGTGCGTACCAACCCTTTCGTTCATGCCTGCAACCCTAACCATTGGCGCCGACATTGGCACCACCAACGTCAAAGCTATTGCCTACGAACCCCACTCCGACCAGATTATAGCCCATGCGTCGCGGCCGTTGCACACGTTGCAACCCCAGCCAGGCTATTCGGAGCAAGACCCGGAGGCCATTTGGCAGGCATTTGGCGACGTGATGCGCGAGCTGATGCAAGCCGTGCAGCAGGCCGGGGCAACGGTTGGCGTAGTGGCGTTTAGTGCCGCCATGCACAGCCTGATAGCCATCGACGCCCAAGGTAACCCAATCACCAACGCCCTGCTTTGGTCCGACAACCGGGCCGAGGCCGAAGCGCGCACCCTGCGTACGCATCAGGCCGCATTGGGGCAGGCCATTTACGAGCAAACCGGTACGCCCATTCACCCGATGATTCCGCTGTGTAAACTCGCTTACTGGCGGCACCATCAGCCCGACCTCATCCGAGATGCGGCCCGCTTTATCAGCATCAAGGAGTTTTTATGGGTTCGGCTAACGGGCGAATACGACATTGACTTTTCGATGGCTACCGCTACCGGCCTGTTCGATCAGGAACACCGGCAATGGAGTCCATTGGCCCTCTCGGTGGCGGGCATCGCCGATACGCAACTATCGGTGCCTGTACCCACGATGCACATTCGGCCCCTGCTCGGTTCGGCGGCAACCCATACCGGGCTGGAACCCGGTACCCCCCTGCTCATTGGTGCCTCCGACGGCTGCCTGGCCAACCTGGGAGCCGGGGCTGTAGCGCCGGGTATGACAACGCTCACCATCGGCACAAGCGGGGCCATTCGCCAAACCGTTCGGCAACCCCTACGCGACCCACAAGGCCGGTTGTTCTGTTACCACCTGACCGAAGGCTACTATGTGGTGGGTGGCCCCACCAACAATGGGGCCAACGTACTGCAATGGCTGGCCGAACAGTTTACCCGCCAAACGCCCGAGGCTGTACTGGCGCAGGCAGCCCAAATCAATGCCGGTGCCGACGGGCTTCTGTTTTTACCCTATCTGCAAGGGGAGCGGGCTCCGCTCTGGGATGCGGCCGTACGGGGCGCATTTCACCACGTCGACTGGCTACATACGCAGGCTCATTTTGTGCGGGCCACTCTTGAGGGGGTCTTATTCAATCTCTGGAGCATCAACCAGCTCCTGGGCGACCATACTGACCCTACCCACGTCATTCATGCCAACGGCGGATTTGCTCAGTCGGCGTTTTGGGTGCAGATGCTGGCCGACATTGCCGGGGTGCCCGTACGGCTCAACGCCAGCAACGAAAGCGGAGCCGTCGGGGCCATTTTACTCGCGCTGACTGCTACCGGGCATTACCCCACACTCGATGTAGCCTCAGGTAGTGTGAGCTTCGGCAAAACGTACGAACCCAACCCTGAGCACCACCGGGTTTACCGGGAAACGTTCGAGCGTTTCAGAGCGCTTCAGGCAGACCTGGCCAATAACTAATTAAAAACGAAACAGGCGCAACGAACCCACTGATTTTCACGTAAATTAGCTTAGCACATCCCCTTTCTCCCGCTAAGCCTATGCGTCTGAAAATTTACTTTCTTTTGTGGTGCACTCTGGGTTTGTCTGGCAGCAGCTTTGCTACGCATCAGGTAGGGGGGCACCTGGAAATGCGTGCGTTGGATACTTCGCCCGGCCGCTATCTGATTACAGTGACCAATTACCTGGAGAACAATGCGCGTGGCAACCAGCAGGGCGGTGGGCGATTGGGCATTTACCGGAAGCGCGACAATTTCCTGATGCTCATTTTCACCACCAGCCAGAGCGGGCCCCGGCAACCGCTGGTGTTTGCCAACGAGCGGTGCGCCGAGCAGCGAAACCTCAATTTTATCGTTGCTACGTTTAGTGCCGAAATTAACCTTGACCCACTTACTTACAGCGACCCTCTGGGCTACTATATTTCGTACCAGACCCGCAACCGCAATGATGGTATTGATAACATCATGAACCCGGTGAACACGGGCTACACGTTTTATCTGGAATTTCCACCCCTACTTCGCAACGGAAGCCCTTTTTTGAACAGTTCACCCCGGTTTCCCAATATCAATGGCGAATACATCTGCCTCAATGACCCGTTTACGTTTGCTTTTGGCGGCACCGACCCCGACGGCGACCAACTACGCTACTCGCTCGTATCGCCCCTGAACCAGCTGGGGTCGGGCAACAACAATACCAACAACGTATCGGCGGGGCCCTACCCCGATGTCGTATGGGCACCGGGATACGGATCCGACAACGCCATTCCAGGCAAGCCCGCCTTACAAGTCAACCCAACTACGGGCGAACTGACCGTAACGGCCACCGCGCAGGGTCTGTTTGTATTTGCGGTGAAGGTGGAAGAATACCGAAATGGGCAACTGATTGGAGAAGTTCGGCGCGACTTTCAGTTTCTGGTTGTCGATTGCCCACCCGTGAGTCTGCCCAAAGCACAGGTGCGTGCGCAAAATAAACCTGCCACGGCTACCTCATTTACCATATGCCCCAATACCGGGCTAACCCTGCTGGCCAATACCGACCCTACCTGGTTTTACCAATGGCAACGCGACGGTCTGAACCTGCCCGGTGATACCCTCCCCACGCTGGAAGCACGGATGCCGGGCAATTACATGGTTGTGGTATCGTCGAAAACGAGCTGTGTGCAGTCGAGCAAATCGCAGGCGCTGACCATCACAGTAGTTGATGTGAGTACCCAACTGAGCAGCAGCGGCCACCTGTGTCCCACTACGGGTACCATGAGTTTCAGCGTTCCAGCCAACGACAACCAGACCTACCGATGGTTGGTTGATGGGCAAATTCGGGCGGGGGCCGTACAGCCTACCTTCACAACCGAACAGCCCGGCCGGTTTCAGGTCGAGGTGACCAATACAGTTTATGGTTGCCGGGTCCGGTCAGAGGAGCGTACCGTTGCCCGGTCGGCCCCGGTGCTGGCTACCCTTAGCAGTTCGGCCTCGGCCATTTGCCCCAGTGCTTCGCTAGCACTCATTGCCGGGGGCGGAGTCAGCTATCGGTGGCAGTATAACGGGCAGTCGCTGCCCCATTCGGCGGCCACTTTCGACGCGCAAACGGCGGGCACGTACAGCCTGACCGCCATTGACCAGTATGGTTGCGAAGGTACCTCAGCCCCGTTGGTCATTGGGCAGGTGCCCCCTATTAGCGTCAGCCTGGAGCCTGTTCCACCCAGTTGCGGAACCGTAGCCCCGGCCCTAACCTTAACAGGCAAACCCGACGGGGGTGTATTTGCAGGTACAGGTATTGCCCCAACCGACCCCGCAACAGGGCAGTTTAGCCCGGCTATGGCCGGGGTTGGTCTTCATGCGCTAACCTACACGGTACGGCCTGCGCCCTGGTGTGAGGGCGTAGTGGCCCGGCAGAATGCCCTCGTAGCGCCCATCCCGACCATCAACCTGCCCGACACCATCAAAACCTGGCGGGGCAACACCTTTACCGTAGAACCCCAGCTTACCGGCGCGCCCAACCAGTTTTGGTGGGAACCCACCGCCTTTCTGGGCAATTCGCGCTCAGCTCAACTCGATATTGTAGATATTCAGCACGATACGACGTACTATTTCAGAGTTCGCAATGAGGGGTTGTGCGAAGCGCGCGACACGGTTCGGGTACGCGTGTTTTCACGAATCTGGATCCCCGATGCATTCTCGCCCAATCGCGACGGACAAAACGACGTTTGGGAATTAAAAGGCGTAGAAGGATTTACCAAAGCCGAACTAACGATTTTCAACCGATGGGGCGAGGTGGTGTACTGGTCGAACAATGGATACCAGTCACCATTTGATGGTACATTCCAAGGGCAAGCTCTACCCGAGGGACCATACGTATTTGTGCTGAAACCGGCCCCCGGCTACGAAACCATTCGCGGCAAAGTGATTGTGCTACGCTGACGTGGCAGGCGGTTTTTTATCGTACCTGCCCGTCGCCTACCACTACCCATTTTTCGGTGACTAATTTTTCGAGGGCAAAGGGGCCCCTCGCGTGTAATTTCTGGGTTGAAATACCGATTTCGGCCCCGAGCCCAAACACGCCCCCATCGGTAAACCGGGTCGATGCGTTGGCGTAAACAGCCGCGGCATCCACCTCATTCAGAAACCGATTGATGGCCATCTGATCGGTGGCAACAATAGCCTCAGAATGGCGCGACGAGTACAGCTGAATATGGGCCAGGGCCTCATCCTCGTCGGCCACTACCCGCACCGCGCATTTGTAATCCAGAAACTCCCGGCCAAAGTCGGCCGGCTGTGCCCGTTGCAAATACGGGTAACCGGCTCGTTCCAGAATACCATAGGCCGTTTCGTCGGCAAAAACTTCGACGTTGTATTCGGTAAAACCCGGTTTGAGCATGGGCAAAAAGGCCTCCGCTACGGCGGCATCGACCACAATACAATCGAGCGAGTTACACACCGACGGCCGCGTTACTTTGGCATTGACCACAATAGCCGTGGCCTTGGCCAGATCGGCTGTTTTGTGCACGTACGTATGGCACACCCCCGCCCCGGTTTCGATAGTGGGCACCAGCGAGTGCTTGCGCACAAACTGAATAAGCGACTCCGAACCACGGGGAATAATAATATCGACGTATCGGGTGGCCGTCAGCAACTCATTCACCACCGCCCCACGTTGCCCTTCGCCATCGAGCGGCAACAAAGTCACAGCCGCCCTGGGAATGTCAAATGCTTCCAATGCCTGTTCAATCAGGCCAACAAGCACCCGGTTTGAGAAATCAGCCTCTTTACCCCCTTTCAATACACAGGCATTTCCTGAGCGCAGGCACAGGGCCGCCACATCGACCGTTACGTTGGGCCGCGACTCATAAATAGCACCCACTACGCCCAGCGGCACCGCCAGCTTACGCAGTTGCAAGCCCTTCTCGATGGTTCGGTCGAGCAACACCTGCCCCGATGGATCGGGCAAGTTGGCCACTTCATTGAGGCTCCGGGCCAAATCGGCTACGCGGGCTTCGGTCAGTTTAAGCCGGTCTTTTTTAGGGTCATCGTCCGGAATACGAGCCAGATCGAGCGCATTCTGAGCCAGAATAGAGTCGGTATTTGCCAGTAGTAAATCGGCCAGATACGACAACAAAGCCGATTTCTGTTCGTCGGACAACTGACGAACGGCCGAAGCAGCTTGCTTTGCCTGCTGCAAAAGGGGCGTAATTGTGTTGGTCATCGGTGAGCTCGAAAAAGCCGTCGCCTATGAAACTGCGCGCGTGTTATTCGGCGGTTTCTTCTAAAAGAGGCTGAATAGCCGGAGTTGGTTCCCGCAATGGAAAAGTTACCGTGATGGTCGTTCCTACCGATTCGACCGAAGCAACCTGTATATTTCCTTTGTGCAGATTAATGATGCGCCGGGTCAGGGCCAGGCCAATACCATGTCCTTTTACGGTCATAATGTTGTCGGCGCGGTAAAAGGGCTCGAAAATATGGGGCAAATCAGCGGCCGGAATCCCCAATCCTTCATCTACAAAGCTAACCTGCACCTGATCGGGCGTAAAGAGCAGGCTTACCGTTACGGCATGGTCAGACGAATACTTGCAGCCGTTCTCCATCAGGTTCTGGAAGGCCGTGGTGAGCAAATGGCTCTCACCGAGCAGAATCAGGTCTTCTTCCTGCTCGGGCATATTCTCAAAATCAATCTCGATCAGATAATCGGGCTGTTTCAGCAACAGGGCGCTACGAGCCTGCCACAGCAACTCATCGACCCGCACGGGCTGATAGTTCAGCGTGACCGAGTCGGAGTTGGCACGCACCAGTTCGAGCAGGCCGTTTACCAGCCCCATCATGTTTTTAACCGAGTCGAGCAATTCGCTTAATGAGGCTTCGTATTCAACCGTTGACCGCTGTTGCATAAGCGCCACGTCGATCTGACTCATCATAACCGCCAGGGGGGTACGTAGCTCGTGCGAGGCATGCGACACAAAACTTTTCTGGGTCACAAAGGCCTCTTCGAGCCGTTGTAGCATCTCATTAAACGTGAGTGCCAGCTGCGCCAGCTCATCGCGTTGGCGGCCTACCCGCAGCCGCCGGTGAATATTCGTTCCCGAAATAGCCTTGGCCTGCTCAATCAGTTCGGATACAGGCCGGAGGGCATCGCTGGAAAAAAGCCAGCCCGCAACGGCAACAACCATCAAACTAAACAGCCAGCCGAAAAACAGAATTTCGCGGAGCCGGTCAAGCTTGCTGAAGCCAAACCGGTCGTACCCTGAGGCTACCATGACGTAATCCTGCTTGTGCGTCGGCGAGTAGTAATGCATCACTACGGCTTCCAGGGTATCAACCCGAATCCGAATTGAGCCTCCTTTACGAGCCTGCCGACGCACCTCCGGCGTAATCTCAAACACGGGGTTTGTCTGGTTACTCCGGTAAACTTCCTTATCCTGATTATTGTACACAGACACCTGCTCTGCGACCATGGTAGTCAGGTCATCTTTAGAGGTCTGCCCCACGTCGTCCAGCAGCCGGGCGGCCGTCATGGCTTTATCCTCCAGACGTTGTTGAAACTCGTTTTCGCGAAATTGATTGTACAAATAGTAAATCGACAGCGAAAACAGCAGCATGATGGAAGCCACCAGCAACGTAAACAACAGCGTCAGACGGGTGCGGATGTTCATTCCTCTTTCAGCATGTAGCCCATCCCGATCACCGTATGGATCAGTTTGGGCGCGAACTCTTTATCTACTTTTTTACGAAGGAAATTGACATACACATCAATCACATTGGTGCCGGTATCGAAATGAATATCCCACACTTTTTCGGCAATGTCGACCCTTGACACCACCCGTCCCCGGTTGCGCATCAGGTATTCCAGCAAGCCAAACTCCTTGGCGGTCAGCTCAATGCGCTTTCCCTGCCGGCGAGCCACCTTCTCGTTCAGATCGAGTTCCAGATCGGCCACCTTCAGTACGTTGGGCTGCGGGCCGGTATCGTGGCCTCGTTTGTACAAGGCTTTCAACCGCGCCATCAGCTCCCGAAACTCAAACGGCTTCACCAGGTAATCGTCGGCCCCCGATTCAAAGCCCGTGAGCTTATCATCGACCGACCCCATGGCTGTCAGCATGAGTACGGGCGTTTTGATGTCTTCCTGCCGAATGGACTGTACCACATCAAACCCATTCATTTTAGGCAGGTTCACATCCATAATGATCACGTCGTACGCATTACTCAGCGCCATCGTCCGACCGATTTGACCGTCGTATGCCATTTCGACTTCACACTGCTGCTCTTCTAATCCTTTCTTGACGAATGAGGCCAATTTTGGCTCGTCTTCTACTACAAGTACCTTCATAAACGAAACTTACGGGTCAATTGGGCTTTTTACAAGAAACGTCCTAACTACTTATTTACCGCTTCGTTTCGAGATACGAATTATTCGCCATATTTCCGCAACAGGCAACAAAAAAACCGTTGAAGAGTCTCCAACGGTTTTCCGCTTCTATCCACACCATTTCAAGGCTATCGCGCTAACGCGAGTAAACCTTGATGTTCAACCTTCCCTTTGTAAAGGATCTTTATGCTTACAGCAAATACTTATGTTCGAAACCGACTTCGTTGTTCTGTCTGGTTTGGTGATACAAAGATGACAGAGCCGGATTAAACAGGTGTTAAGCAGGCGTTAAAATTCATTTAATACTTAAGTAAAGGCAAAAAAAAGCTATTCAGGATCTCCCAAATAGCTTTCCGACTATATCCACACCATTTAAAAACAGCCAAATAATTGACTGTTTGCCTTCGCACCAGTTTCCTAGTACTAATATCTATGTAACGTACAGCGCGTTGCTGACCTATATTCTCTTTCTGTCCGCAAATATAATAAATCAGACTTAGTAAAAATTATTTCATTTCCGTACGGCCCCTGGCGATAATCTCAAATTAACCGAAACCCAGTGGTTTTCTTACACAACGTATAGGGCTTGTACCTAACTAAGCAAAAACACTTACACGCCAGTACTTGCAAGCACTAGTCTATTTTAAGTACATCAAGACCGCGTATTTTTTGTGTTAGTTAGACAAACTAACGCTAAATGGCAGGCTATAATTATTAAACGTCAGCCTTTTGTTCATTTATATATACCAAAGAGGGATAAATACTTATTTGCATTTATAAAATTATTAAATTCATGCTAAATCGTTGATTTAGGTAAGCCAATGCCCGACTTTTGGCCCCTGAGTTGTCCAACTTAATCTTTAACCAATTAAATTAATCATGAAACAAAATTACCCGAACGCAGGGCGTTGGCTATCTATGCTTACGCTTTGCGTTTTCTGCTGTTTTATGGCTGTCTCAGCGATAGCTCAGGACCGTAAAATTACCGGTCGAGTTACAGACGCGAGCGAAAATGCAGGGCTGCCCGGTGTGAACATTGTTGTTACAGGCACGCAAACGGGAGTAGTAACAGACGCTAATGGCGATTATACCCTCAACGTACCCGTCAACCGGGATCGTCTGACGGTATCTGCTATCGGTTTTGAATCCCAGGAGGTAACTATTGGCAACAAAACCCAGATTAATATTCAGCTTCGGCCCGATATTAAGACCTTAAGCGAGGTAGTTGTAACTGGGTACGGTGCCCAATCGAAGCGCGACATTACCGGGGCCGTTGCCACCGTTGATACGAAGCAGCTTCTGTCGGTACCCGCTACTAACCTCGGGCAGGCTCTACAGGGTCGGGTATCGGGGGTGCAGGTCGGTAACGACAACTCGCCGGGTGGTGGTGTGATGGTACGTATACGCGGGTTCGGTACCATCAATGATAACTCGCCCCTGTACGTAATCGACGGCGTACCGACCAAAGGGAATCTGAACACCCTCAACCTAAACGATATCGAGTCGATGCAGATTCTGAAAGATGCATCAGCCTCATCTATCTACGGATCGCGGGCCGGCAACGGGGTGGTGATCATCACAACCAAGAAAGGCAAAGCCGGTAAGCCCAAGTTTACCTACGACACCTACTACGGCTCGCAGCGGCACGGCAAACTGCTCGACATGCTCAACACCAAAGAGTACGCCGACCTGGTTTGGGAATCGCGGAAAAACGCCGGGGCTGTAGCGGCCAACGGCAACCCCGTTCACTCGCAGTTTGGCAATGGGGCCACACCCGTTATTCCTGATTATGTATTTCCGAGCGGTGCGTTTGAAGGCGATCCACGCGTAGCCCGCGATGCCAGCGGCAATTACATCAACTACGGAAACAACATTGACGGGGCCGATTTCAACAAGACCAAATGGCTCATTACCAAGGCGAATAAAGAAGGTACCAACTGGCTCGAAGAAGTATTCGGCCGGGTAGCCCCGATTCAGAACCATCAGCTGGGGGTATCGGGCGGTAACGAATCGGGCCGGTACGCAATGGGCCTGAACTACTTCAACCAGCAGGGAATTATGCAGTACACCGGCTACAAGCGGTACTCCCTGCGGGCCAATACCGAGTTTAACGTGACCAAGCGGGTGCGCGTGGGCGAAAACTTCCAGGTAGCCTATGGCGAGCGTATCGGGCAGCCCAACGGCAACAACGCCGAAAGTAACCCGATTTCATTTGCCTACCGGATTCAGCCCATTATTCCGGTGTACGACGTAACCGGGGCCTTTGCCGGTACACGCGGGGGCGACCTCGACAATGCCAACAACCCGGTAGCGCTGCTGTATCGGAACCGCAACAACGTGCAGAAGGAAATCCGGCTTTTCGGGAATGCCTTTGCCGAAGTTGATGTGGCCAAGAACCTGACCGCCCGTACCAGCTTCGGTATTGATTACAACATCTTCAACCTGCGCAACTACACGATTCGGGATATCGAATCGGCCGAAGCCCGGGGGTCAAACCTGCTTCAGACGAGCAACAACTACGACTGGACCTGGACCTGGTACAACACCCTGACGTACAACGTAGACCTGGGGAGCCTGCACCGGCTCAACATTATTGCTGGTACAGAGGCCATCAAGAGCTACTTCGAGACCTTCGACGCCAGCCGGACTAACTTCGCCGTCGACGATCTGGACAACCGCTACCTGAGCGCCGGTACGGGGGTTCAAACCAACAACGGAACAGCCTCAAACTGGAGCCTCGCGTCGGAGTTCGCTAAAGTCAACTACGCCTTTAACGACCGCTACCTGCTCGACTTAACTCTGCGCCGTGACCGCTCGTCACGCTTTGCCCGCGACTTCCGAACGGCTTATTTCCCGGCTGTCAGTGCGGGCTGGCGCTTCTCGCAGGAGGGCTTCCTGAAAGATGTATCGTGGCTCGACGATGCCAAGCTGCGCGTTGGCTACGGCCAAACGGGTAACCAGGAAATTGGTAACTACAACTCGTTTACCCAGTTTGGTACCAACCCAATCACGTCGTTTTATGACCTCAACGGCTCGCGCACTAACGCCGTGCCGGGCTACGAACTTACCCAGTTCGGTAACGCAAAGGCCAAATGGGAAACCACAACCAGCACCAACATCGGTATCGATGCTTCGATGTTTAAAAACCGCCTGACGGTGGCCCTCGACTGGTACACCCGCCAAACGAGCGATATGCTGTTCCCAGTGGCGGCTCCGCTCACGCAGGGCGTAGCCTCAGTGCCATTCCAGAACATCGGTAAGATGAGCAACAAGGGTATCGACCTCGCCATTACGTACAATGGCCGTACTGCCCTCCGCGACCTAACCTACGACATCTCGGCCAACTTCAGCACGTATCGCAACGAGGTAACCAAAACGAATGGCGACCCTAATACGCAGTACTTCGGTATCAACGATGAGCGGATTCAGAACTTCGTGGTAACCCAGCAGGGCCACCCTATTTCGTCGTTCTTCGGGTATATTGTTGATGGTATTTTCCAAACCAACGAAGAAGCCAAGGCGCACCCGGTGCAGTTTGGCAATGCCACCACAGAAAACGTAGCCGGCCGGTTCAAGTTCCGCGATGTGAACAACGACGGGGTAATCAACACCAAAGATCAGACTATCATTGGTAACCCGCACCCCGGCTTCACGTATGGCTTGAACCTGGGCGTAAACTACCGTACATTCTCGCTTACCCTGTTTGGTCAGGGCGTTCAGGGCAACCAGATTTTCAACTACACAAAATACTGGACCGACTTCCCGACGTTTGGCGGTAACCGCTCTACCCGGATGCTCTACCAGTCGTGGCGGCCCGGTGCGACCGATGCCATTCTGCCCCGCCTGACCTCAAGCGATCAGGTGAGTATTCAGCCCTCGACGTACTACCTCGAATCGGGTTCGTACTTCCGGCTGAAAAACATTCAGCTTACGTACCGGCTACCCCAGGCCCTGCTCAACAAGCTTCAGGTGGGTGGTCTGTCGGTATATATCCAGGGCCAGAACATGCTGACGTTTACCAAGTACTCAGGTATGGACCCAGAAATCAACCTGCGGAACTACTCAGCCGGCAACGACCGCCAGATCGGTGTCGACGGTGGTGCGTACCCGGTTGCTAAAACTGTATTACTCGGCCTTAACCTTTCTTTCTAAGATGAAACGCATTACCTCCATCCTATTCATATTCTGTCTGGTAGCGGCTTCGTCCTGCTCCGATAAATTTTTAGATGTGCAGCCCAAAGCCGCCCTGTCGGCCACGGCGTTGCAAAACAAAGCGGGTGTCAACGCCCTGCTGACGGGTGCCTACGCCCTGCTCGACGGCTGGGCCACGCCCGAAGGAGCCTACCGCTCGTATCAGGTTGGCGCCGACAACTGGGTGTACGGCAGTGTAGCCTCCGACGATGCCTACAAAGGAACAATTGCCGGTGACCAGCCGCCTATTTCGCTCATCGAGCAGGCCAACATCCAGTCGGACAATATCTATTTCCGGGGCAAATGGCGGGGTATGTACGATGGTATTGCGCGGGTAAACGATGCCCTGCAGGCATTGACCGGTGCCAAAGACATGACCGATGCCGAAAAAGCTCTTGTAACGGCGGAGGCCCGGTTTTTGCGCGGCCACTTTCACTTCGAGTTGAAAAAAATGTATAACAAGGTGGTGTACATCGACGAGAAGATGTACGACCCCAACAACCTCGAAAGTGCCAAGCTGACCAATACGGCCGACATCTGGCCCAAAATTGTAGAAGACCTCAATGCGGCTTACACGGCTCTGCCTGCCAAACAAACCCAGGCTGGGCGGCCTACCAAGTGGGCGGCTGCGGCTACGTTGGCCAAAGCGTATCTGTTCCAGAAAAAATACGCCGAAGCCAAAACCCTGCTAGAGGGTATTGTTGCCAGCAACCAATATCGGCTGATGGATCGGTACCACGATAACTTCCGGGCTGTAACCAACAACAACGCGGAGTCGATTTTTGAGGTGCAGTACTCGGTCAACGACGGCGCGTCGGGCGGTGAAAACGGCAATGCCGGCTCAACCCTGAACTATCCGTACGGGGGTGGGGGCGTCACAACCTGCTGTGGGTTCTTCCAGCCTTCGCAAAACCTCGTTAACGCGTTCAAGACCGACGCCAGTGGCCTGCCTCTGATCGATACATTTAACGACAACGACGTAAAAAGCGACCAGGGCATTGAGTCGACAGCTCCATTTACGCCCGAAACCCGCACGCTCGACCCTCGTCTCGACTGGACGGTGGGCCGCCGGGGCGTTCCGTACCTCGACTGGGGCGTTCACCCCGGTAAAGCCTACGTGCGCGATCAGGCCTACGGTGGCCCCTACTCGCCCAAGAAGCACGTCATGTATCGTTCGGATGTGGGTACCAACACCTTTGCAGGCAACCCCCGTCTGAACGCCAACAACTACCGCATGATCCGGTATAGCCACGTACTGCTGTGGCTGGCCGAAATCGAAGCCGAAATCGGCGATCTCGAAAAAGCGCGCGATTACGTCAACCGGATTCGGAAGCGGGCCGCCAACCCCGATGGTTTTGTGAAAAACGCCGACGGAACGCCAGCCGCCAACTATCTCATTAAGGAGTACGCAACCGCCTGGACCGACCGCGCCGTGGCCCGCAAAGCGGTGCAGTTTGAGCAGCGTCTGGAGTTTGCGATGGAAGGCCACCGCCGGTTTGATCTGGTACGCTGGGGCATTGCCGACGAGGTGCTGAACAAATACTACGCGGCCGAGAGCGCCAAGCGCAGCTACCTCAGAGGGGTACAGTTTGTGAAAGGTAAGCACGAGTACTTCCCGATTCCGTTGCAGGAAATTCTGAACAGCCAGAAAGACGGAAAACCCACGCTAGAGCAAAATCCGGGTTACTAAACCGCTCCTGTTACAAACGCCAGAAAGTCGGCCTGTGCATACGTCTGCGTGTGTACAGGCCGACTTTCGGCATTTTACCCACTCTCCCTTTGTCTGCATTGAGCCCGCAGCTCATCGGGCAGCGGGTATAATCGGGCCAGCTGCCTACAGCCCGGAAAGTAACCGACCGGTCGGGTAGCAGCTTGAAAAATCGTATCTTCGTGACGTTATTAGGGACGCTATGACACTTCACTTCAAATCGCTGGACGAATTAGATGAGGTTGCCAACCGGTTGCTCAGCGAGGCCGGGCCGCATCGGGTCTGGCTATTCGAGGGCGATATGGGTGCCGGGAAAACCACGCTCATTAAAGCCCTGTGCCGGGCCCTAAACGTGGTCAGCGTGGTACAGAGCCCCACGTTCGGGATCGTCAATGAATACACCACCCAGAGCGGAGACCCGATTTATCATTTCGATTGTTACCGGCTCCGTAACGAAGCCGAAGCACTCGATATTGGTCTGGAAGAGTATTTTGACTCGGGCAACTACTGCTTTGTCGAATGGCCCGAACGCATTGAAGCCCTCTGGCCAACCCCGCATTTTCGGGTACAGCTTACGGCCGATCCCACCGGTAAGCGCACTGTAAATATAAGTTAACGATGAGTGATGAGCGATAAACGATGAGCCCTTAAAGCTTCTCGTTCATCACTCATCACTTATAACTCATCACTTAAAGAAGTGACTGGATTCGAGGAATTAGCCAAGCAAACGGCTTTGTACCCTAAAGAAGCCCCGGCGGCCGTCAGAACGGATAAGCACAGCCTTCAGATTGGCCTGCCCAAAGAGGTTTCGTTTCAGGAAAACCGCATCGCCCTCACACCCGAGGCCGTCGCGATTCTGGTACGCCATGGTCACCGGGTGGTGGTCGAAACGGCGGCCGGCACCGGGGCCAAGTTCAGCGACAACGACTACAGCGAAGCCGGGGCTCAGATTGTGTATTCACCCGAAGAAGTGTTCGACTCGAACGTGATTCTGAAAGTAGAGCCGCTGGTCGATCATGAGTTTGCCTACCTGAAGTCGGGCAGTACCCTGATTTCGGCGCTCAACCTGCCCTCGCACGAGCGTCGGTACTTCGAGCGGCTCAACGAAAAACAGATTACCGGTATCGGGTACGAGTACATCGAAGATCCCGGCGGAGGGCTCCCCGTGATCCGAACCATGAGCGAAATTGCGGGCAGTACCGTCATGCTTATTGCGGGCGAGTACCTCAGCAGTGTCAACGGGCGGGGCGTCATTCTGGGCGGCATCACGGGCGTACCTCCCACCAAAGTGGTGATTCTGGGCGCGGGCACCGTGGCCGAATACGCGATCCGGGCGGCCCACGGTATGGGCGTTGACATTAAAGTATTCGACCGGCACCTCTACAAACTGCAACGCCTGAAATACGCCGTTGGGCAACCTATTTACACCGCCATTATCGACTCCGACACCCTGGCTGAGGCCATCGAACGGGCCGATGTGGTGATTGGAGCCATCCGGGGCGACGATGGGCACAGCCCCGTGGTTGTAACCGACGAGATGGTGTCACGAATGCGGCCCGAAGCCGTCATTGTCGACGTAGCCATTGATCAGGGCGGCAACTTTGAGTCGTCGCGCATGACCTCGCACAAAAACCCCACGTTTCAGCACCACGGCATCATTCACTACTGCGTGCCCAACATTGCATCGCGCGTAGCCCACACGGCGAGCATGGCTTTGAGCAACATCTTTTTGCCGTTTTTGCTCGAAACCGGCACCATTGGCGGCATCGAAGAAATGATGTACAAGAACCGCTGGTTCATGAAAGGTGTTTACTCCCACAAAGGCACATTGACCAATGCCTACATTGCCCGCAAGTTCAGTATGCGATTTAAGGATTTGCAGCTCTTGCTGGCCGCACGGTTTTAACAACGAACAACGAACAACCAACAGTGAACAACCAATAGTCTGATAGTACCTTTCGTGGTTCACTGTTGGTTGCTCGTTGTTAACTGTTCACTGACATGATACACCATAGTAACGAAAACGTCCTGCTGGACGACGCGAACTCACCCGACATCAACAAACGATTGATGGGGTTGATTTCAGCCGATTTTGTGCTGGTGGCCGATCAGCTCAAAGAGGCTTCGTACCAAATCCGGAAGCGTGGCTTTTCGGATTATCCCATTTTTGTGGCCTCTCAACGTCCCCTGGAACTGGGTCAGTTGCTGATTGGGGCCAAAGAGCTGGCTAATACGTGGGACTACAAAGCCACGTTTGTGGACGAGTTTGTGCAACGGCAGCTCATCGGGCCGGAGTCGGTCGAGCTGTTCAAGGAGCATTACAAAAACCCCGATGAATACTGCTGCTTGTTTGTAGTGCACAACGAGTTTGCGGGGTTTGTGTACATCCCGTTTCCAGAAGACTGACCCCCTCTGTGCTCATACAATCGGTTGCAGTAAATTAATAAGATTTTTCCCAGAACGTTGGCGCAAATCCGACCATCGGCTTACCCGAATGTTGGCCACCCGGTCAGGGGCGGTCGAAATGACACTAAAGACCACGTTTTAAGGGCAAAAACACGTTTTTGGGCGTGGTTCTCTGCAAGGACCACGTTTTTTTATGCATTCAGTCAATCTTGGAGCAGATCGTAGGAAATGACGAATGTTTTTTGTATTTTTACCATCTGATAACGCCTATTTATAGCGTTTTTCCAGACCCCTGACAAAACCGATTCGCTGATATTCTACGAGCATACTATGACAAACGAATTGATCGAAACCGACGTTCTGACCAATACCGCCGACTCGGCCCCCCTGGGGGAGTACGGAGCCGACAACATCCAGGTTCTTGAAGGATTGGAGGCTGTGCGCAAGCGCCCGGCCATGTATATTGGCGACGTTGGGATCAAAGGATTACACCACCTGATTTGGGAGGTGGTCGATAACTCTATCGACGAAGCACTGGCCGGTTACTGCGACACCATACACGTCACTATTAATGCCGACAACTCCATCACCGTGCGCGACAACGGCCGGGGTATCCCAACGGGTATCAATACCAAAATGGGCAAGTCGGCCCTCGAAATTGCCATGACCGTGCTTCATGCCGGTGGTAAGTTCGACAAAGACACCTACAAAGTGTCGGGTGGTTTGCACGGCGTGGGGGTATCCTGCGTGAACGCCCTCTCGACCGATGTCCGCGTGGAGGTTCACCGCGAAGGCAAAATCTTTGAGCAGGAATACAAAATCGGGATCCCGCAGTACGACGTTCGCGTGATTGGCGAAGCTGACGATACCGGGACCATTACCCACTTCAAACCCGACGGCAGCATTTTCACCGAAACCGTGTATCGGTACGACACCGTAGCGGGCCGTCTGCGCGAGTTGGCTTACCTCAACAAAGGCATCCGGATTTTCCTGAAGGACATGCGGGAGCTCGACGAAACCGGCGAGCCTATCAATCAGACCGAGTTTTTCTCAGAAGGTGGCCTGGTTGAGTTTGTAAAATACCTCGACGAAACCCGGCCTTCGCTGGACGGCATGGCCCCCGTGTACATGGAGAGCACCAAAGGCTCTACGCCCGTGCAGGTGGCCCTGGTGTACAACTACGAGGCCTCGGAAAACGTCTTGTCGTACGTAAACAACATCAACACCCACGAGGGCGGCACGCACGTGCAGGGCTTCCGCTCGGCCCTCACGCGGGTACTGAAGCAATACGCCGACAAGAACGCCGATAAGTTCAAGAATCTGGGGAAGCTCACCTTTACGGGCGAAGATTTCCGCAAGGGGCTTACGGCCGTTATTTCGGTGAAGGTGCAGGAGCCTCAGTTTGAAGGGCAAACCAAAACCAAACTGGGCAATCAGGAGGTGGTGAAGGCCGTGAGTCAGGCAATGGACGAACTGCTCGAAACCTGGCTGGAAGAAAACCCCAAAACGGCGCAGGGCATCGTGAAAAAAGTGCTCGTGTCGGCTCAGGCCCGCATTGCTGCCGAACAGGCGTACAAGCGGATCATGGCCGACCGTAAAGACTTTATGGGGGGAGCCGGCCTGCCGGGTAAACTCGCCGACTGCTCAGATACCGACCCCGAACGCTGCGAGCTTTACCTCGTGGAAGGGGACTCGGCCGGTGGAACGGCCAAACAAGGCCGTAACCGGGCGTTTCAGGCCATTTTACCCCTCCGTGGTAAGATTCTGAACGTAGAGAAGGCCCTTGAGCATAAAATCTACGAAAACGAAGAAATCAAGAATATCTGGACGGCCCTCGGCGTTCGACTCGAAAAGAAAGACGACGAGACGGTCATGAACCTCGAAAAACTTCGGTATCACAAGGTCATCATTATGACCGATGCCGACGTCGACGGGTCGCACATCCGGACGCTCATTCTGACGTTGTTCTACCGCAACATGAAGGCGCTTATCGACAACGGTTACGTGTACATTGCGCAGCCTCCCCTGTACCTCGTGAAAAAGGGGAAGGAAGAGCGTTACTGCTGGACCGAGCAACAGCGCGAACAGGCCGTGCGTGAGCTGGCCGGTTCGGGCCGGGAAGAGAACGTAAACGTGCAGCGTTACAAGGGTCTGGGTGAGATGAACGCCGAACAGCTCTGGAGCACCACGATGGACCCCGAGCGCCGGAGCCTCAAGAAAGTAACGATTGAGTCGGCCGCCGACGCTGATCACGTCTTTTCAACGCTCATGGGCGACGAGGTGGCGCCCCGCCGAGAGTTTATCGAACGGAACGCTAAATACGCCCGAGTGGACGTTTAAGTATAAAAACAGTTGCGAAAGCGGGCAGAACAGCCCGCTTTTTTGTTTTACTTTGACAGACAGCCCACACAAGAACGATCTGAACCCATGTTGAAACAATTCATCAATAAACTGACGAACCCTAAGCATTCCTCAGCGGGGGAACCTGGTCATATGGCTAAAGTCAGCGAAAAAGTAAGCAGTGTTATTGATCAGAGCGACTACCTCAGTCGTGATCTGAGTTGGTTGAAATTTAACGAACGGGTACTCGATCAGGCGCGTAGCCCCGAACGAACCCTGATGGAACGGCTTAAGTTTCTGGCCATTACGGCATCGAATCTGGATGAGTTCTTTACCATTCGGGTGGGTAGTCTGTACAATTATCTTGATTACCACAAACAGCGGGTCGACTATTCGGGTCTGCGCGAAATTCCGTTTCGCAAAGCCCTGTTCACGGCCGCGCAGCAGTTCAGTCAGGAGCAACAGGCCGTGTACCAGAACGAACTCCTGCCCCTATTTCAGAAAAACGAGCTGCGTATTGTTCAGATAGCCGACCTTACCCGGCACGAACAAAGTCAGGCCAACGATTATTTCGACCGGACGATCTACCCGACGCTCACCCCCATGATCTACGACTACACGCATACCTTCCCGGTATTGCTGGCTAAAGTCCTGATCTTCGGGGTCGTGACCCAAAACACCGACGTGGCCGACGGCCGCAAGATTCTGTCGGGCGATGAAGACGACCGGCAGCGGCTGTCGTTTGTGCAGATTCCGGCCAACCTGCCCCGCTTCATGACATTTGAGCGGCAAAGCGAGACCCTGTTTCTACCCATTGAGGAAATTGTGCGGCACAACATCAAAAAGTTGTACCGCAACGTCGAGATCCTGGCCGTAAACCTGTTTCGGATTACGCGCAACGGCGATTTCACGCTCGAAGAAAGCGACGATGCCGAGGTGGATTTCATCGACGAGGTAAAGCAGAAAATCAAGAACCGACGACTCGGGCGGGTGGTGCGTGTTGAAACCCAAACGGTTGACTACGGCGAGCCCAGTGTTGAGTGGATGATCAAGCTGGTGAAAAAACGGTGGGAAATCGACGATTATAACCTCTTTGAAGCAGCCTCACTTATCGACTTCACCAGCCTGTGGCAGATCATCAAATACCCTGATTTTAAGGATGATATGCCCGTGCCACATCCGCCGGTCCCCCCACTGGGCCTGAACCGCGAGAAGGTAGCCGACATTTTCGAGACCATCCGGGAGCGCGACCTGTTTCTGCATCATCCGTTCAATAATTTTGAACCGGTACTTCAGCTGCTCGAACAGGCTGCCGAGGACCCTACGGTGCTGGCCATCAAGCTGACTATTTACCGGTTGGCTAAGCATTCGCGCGTGACCGAAGCCCTGCTCAAAGCCGCCGAAAACGGTAAACACGTATCGGTACTGTTTGAGGTAAAAGCGCGTTTCGACGAAGAAAACAACATTCGGGAAGCTCAGCGCCTGCAAAAAGCGGGTTGCTTCGTGATTTACGGCATCAGCAAGTTTAAAACCCATACCAAGCTGCTGCTGGTAGTGCGTAACGAAGGCGACCGCGTAGTGCAATACGCGCACCTGTCGAGCGGTAACTACAACGAAGAAACCTCGAAAATGTACACCGACATTGGCCTGCTCACGGCCAATGAAATTATCACGCGCGACATTGCCGAGTTTTTCAACGTTATCACGGGGCACTCGCTGCCCAACCGGTACCAGTACCTGATTACGGCCCCGCGCAACATGCGCAACCAGCTAATCGAGTTAATTCAGGCCGAAGCCGAAAACGCCCGGCAGGGGGTTCCGAGCGGTATCTGCATCAAAATCAATTCGCTCGAAGACAAAGCCGTGATCGATGAGCTGTATCAGGCTTCACAAGCGGGTGTGCCGATCCGGCTCATTGTCAGGGGTATTTGCTGTCTGCGGCCAAAACGCGAGGGCTTAAGTGGGAATATTACCGTTCGCTCGGTTGTAGGCGACTACCTGGAACACACCCGGATATTCTATTTTCACAACAATGGCAAACCCAAGGTTTACGGCGGTAGTGCCGACATCATGGTGCGGAGCCTCGACCGGCGGATCGAATCGCTGTTTCTGCTGGCCGACGACCGGGTAAAACAGCAGGCCATCCATATTCTGAGCTACAACCTGCGCGACAACGTGAACGCCTACGAACTGGCCGAAGACGGTACGTACCAGAAATGCCAGGTTGCCGAAGGCGAAGAGCCGTTTAATATTCACCAGCGCTTTTTCGACGTCAACTGGTCGGATGTGATGCAGGCCCGGCTCTTCGAGGGTGAGCATATGGACAAACCGGCGCCTGAAATTCATCTCGACGAAAGCGAGGAACACGCCATCGCTAACCTGTAAATTAAACGTAGAATGGACAGTGTAGAATGAATAACGAGCAAGCTCATAAACAGCAGGATGAGTCATTCTCCATTGTGCATTGTTCATTCACGTACAAAGACAAAAGCAAACGGCCGGATCAAAACGATTGATCCGGCCGTTTGCCTAAATGCGCCTTCCTTTTTAACATACTGCCACCTGATACAATCGTTTGGCCCGCTCGCGCGAACGTTTCAGCCGCATCTTCACGGCACTATCATTAATATTTAGCTGACTCGCAATCTGCCGAATATCTAACCCTTCCTGGTATTTCAACCGTAACAGTCGGGCCTCGTTGTCAGGCATGGTTTTCATCACCTTCGAGAGCAGTTGCAGATTGTATTCGTACCCGTCGGCCTCCTCGGTCGTGTACGAGTGGTAATCCGTTTGGGTATCCAGAGCCGTCATCATCAAGCGCTTATCGGCCCGAAGCTGATCAATGCAGTAGTTGTACGAAATAGAATAAAGCCAGGTTGCAAAGCTCGACCGCTCCTGAAACCGATCGAGCCGGGCGAAGATGCGGATAAAAATGTCGTGCGTGTAGTCCTGGGCTTTGTTTGTGTCTCGTATCACCGCCATACAGCGCTGGTACACCTTAGTCGAATAGCGATTGTACAAAGCCTCCAGACAGGTATTCGTTCCGGAATGCAAATACTGCCGAATCAGCTCTTCATCGGTCATGAGGGTTCTCATACAGTTTGTTTTATCACATGGGTTTTGTCAGAATGAAAAGATCCCTCTCCCCTCTCTGGCTTGCAAAAATGTATATACTATAATTCATGGGTCTTTGGATTTCGATGAACTGCATTTTTTACCCCTTTTTCGGTAATAACCACTTTTTAACATACCCCATTTATATGTTTTATTTTCTATATGTATAACTTTACGTACTTAACCTACCGGTTAGCTAAGTACGATGAAAGGACTTGTATTCACAGAGTTTCTGGAGATGGTCGAAGAGCGGTTTGGATACGACATTGTCGACCAAATCCTTACGACATCAGACCTGCCTTCGGGTGGAATTTATGCGGCTGTAGGCACCTATAACCACAGCGAAATGATTACGCTCGTTGAACAGGTAAGCCAGCGTACTAACCAATCAGTACCTGAACTGCTACGGTCGTACGGGCAATACATGTTCAACATATTTACCCGGAGCTACCGCCAGCTGTTAGACCGTAGTGATTCAGCGTTTAGCCTTTTCCATTTTATCCAGGAATACCATTCTGTAGAAGTGCGTAAACTTTATCCTGATGCCGAGCTGCCCCATTTTTCCGTTGAGCAGCCCGCCCCCGATCACCTGACCATGCACTACACGTCGGAGCGTAAACTTTCCGATTTTGCCCACGGTCTAATTGAGGGGTGTCTGGAGCATTTTGGCGAGCAGGCAACAGTGACCAAAACAGACCTTACCGACGATGGAAGTCAGGTCTTATTCGATATCGTAAAGCGCTAACCATATGGACGACATCGAATTACTAAAACGGCGGCTGGCCCGCGAACAGGCCGCCCGTCGGCAGGCTGAGGCTATTCTGGAGCAGAAGGCGCTTGAACTGTACGACGTCAACACCCGACTCCAGCACCTGAATGAAAATCTGGAGCTTGAAATCCAGAATAAACTAACCGAACTCCAGGAAAGTGAGCAACGGCATCGCCAACTCATCGAGTCGATTGAAGATATTATCTATAAAATTTCGCCCGATGGCTATTTCACCTATATCAGCCCGGTAGCCGAAAAGTTGCTGGGCTACAAAGAGCACGAGTTTGTTGGCAAACACGCGAGTTACTTTGTTGAGCAGGGCTACAAGGGCGCACTCATTACCTACTACCAGCGCGTGCTGGAAGAACGTAAAAGCAGCACTTACTACGAACTACCTATTCTTACCAAAGATGGCCGGACGGTCTGGATTGGGCAAACCGTTCGGATTATTGAGCAGAACAATGAAGTCGTTGAAATGGTGGCTGTAGCCCGGGACGTGACTGCCCGGAAAACCGCCGAGCTAGCCCTACAAACCACTCAGATTCAGCTAACGGCCCTCATCTCCAGTTTGCAGTCGGGTGTGCTGCTCGAAACGCAGGACCGCCGGATCATTTTGGCCAACGGACTATTCTGCGACCTGTTTGGTATATCCGTCAGCGCCCAACAGTTAACAGGCCTCTGTCATACGGAGCTCGACGCACTGACGGGTAACCCTGTGGATGACCCACAAGGCTTCAAAGCCCGAACCGACGCTTTGCTCGCCTGTAGGCAGGCATCAGTCGGCACCGAAATCCGGCTAAACAACGGACGTATCCTGGAACAGGATTACATCCCGATTCTGATGGATGGCATGTGCCTGGGTCACCTATGGCAATACACCGACGTTACGAAGAAAAATACCACGCGCGAACGCATCCGCCGGAGCGAGGAAAAATACCGGGGTATCATGAACAACATGGAACTCGGATTACTCGAAGTAGACAATGACCAGACGATTTTGCGGGCCTACGACCGGTTCTGCAAAATGATTGGTTACCGCGAAGACGAGCTGGTTGGTCAGAATGCAGCCAACATGCTGGTACCACCCGAGTTTATTCCCGTGCTGAGTGAGCAACAACAGCAACGCCGACTCGGCACGGCCGGTTCGTACGAGTTGCAGCTGATGCGAAAAGATGGGTCCCGAATCTGGGTACTGGTCAGCGGGGTACCCATTCAGGACGAACATGGCGCACAGGTAGGCTCTATGGGTATTCACTACGACCTTACCGCCCGCAAACAACTGGAACAGGAACTGGCAACGGCCAAGCACCTGGCCGACGAGGCCCGGCAGGCAGAGAAGCAGTTTCTGGCCAATATGAGCCACGAAATCCGAACCCCGCTGAATGCCATCATCGGCATGTCGCACCTGCTGTTTGATACCCGCCCGACGGCCCAGCAACAGGAGTACATCGAGATTTTGCAGACCTCAGCCGACTTTTTGCACAGTCTGATTTCTGACCTGCTCGATATGACCAAAATTGAGGCCGGCCGCATTGAGGTTCAGTCGCGCCCGTTTGATCTGGCAGGCCTGATGCGCGGCACGCAGAAAGTATTCGAGATGAAACTGCAAGGGCGACCCATCAACATCGACGTGATGCTCGACGCCCGGATCAACGGTGATTTCATCGGCGACGATGTGATGCTCAACCAGATTCTGACCAACCTGGTGGGCAATGCCGATAAGTTTACCGAAGAAGGCAGCATCCAGATTTCGGCCCGGATTCGGAAAGAGGAACAGAACCAGTGCTGGATTGAGTTTTCGGTGGCCGACACGGGGGTGGGCATTCCGACCGAAAAACTTGGACTGGTGTTTCAGAAGTTCAAACAGGTAAATCCGCAGGGGCACAAACACAAGGGTACGGGCCTGGGCCTGGCCATCACCAAAGAACTCGTTGAAATTCAAGGCGGTACAATTCAGGTCAAAAGCCGGGTTGGTGAGGGGAGCGTGTTTACATTTATTCTACCATTTACCCGTTCGGCTACGCAGTCGGCACCGGCACCGGTGCCGGTGCTTAGCCCGGTGCCGATGATGGAGTGGCGGCTGGGCCATGTGCTGGTTGTGGAAGACAACACCATGAATCAGAAGTACATCGGCAGTCTGCTCAACAAATGGGGGATCTCGTACACACTCGCCCCCGATGGTATGCAGGCCATTGAGGTATGCCGGCAACATAAGTTCGACCTGATTCTGATGGATATTCAGATGCCCGTACTCGACGGCTACGAGGCTACGGTGGCCATTCGGAGCACGCGCAACCCCAATCAGCACGTACCTATTATTGCGCTGACAGCGTCGGCCATGCTCGACCATAAGAATATTGCTCTGGCCGCCGGCATGGACGATTTTCTAACCAAGCCCTTCGACCCACCCAAGTTGCTGGCTCTGCTTCGGCAATATACCCCCGCCGAGTTGCCCGATGCGAATCCGTCTGTCCCAATCGACTCAGGACTTGATTGGCGGCATCTGCACGATATGTACGGCCCCGACCTGAGTACCGCTTCCGAAATGTTCGAATTGTTCCTGAACGAGATTGTCCCGGAAATCAACCGGCTCAACGACCTCTGCACCGAGCGTAACTGGGCAGAGGTAGCCCGGCTGGCCCACAAACTGAAACCCACCTTTAGCATGGTCGGGCTGACAGAACTGGAGACCAAAATGGCTCAGATTGAGCGTAGCGCCAGTCAGAATAGCAACAACGAGCTGGTGGCCGTTTACTGCAACGATATTATCAAGCATACAAATGAGGCCATTCCATTGCTAAAAAACGAGCTACAAAAGCTAGCTCAGCCGTGAATAATTGAGAGAGGAGCGAGAGGCATTTATCGCGCATCACACGACATCTACATATCCTCCATTTAATCCGATCTGAGTACGTATGTCTCTTACTTGTATTATTGTTGAAGACGAGCTGATGTCCCGCAAATCGTTGCAACGATTTTGCGAACAACATCAGTCCATGGAATTACTGGCCACATTCGACAACGCCCAAAAGGCGCTGGATTTTCTGTCTGAGCAATCCGTCGACTTAATCTGGCTTGATGTTGAAATGCCCGACCTCACGGGTTTTGATCTGCTGGAGAAGCTCTCATCGACCCCGTACGTCATCCTGACAACGAGCAAGACCGAGTATGCCTACGATGCCTTTCAGTATCAGGTGACCGATTACGTGAAGAAGCCGGTCACACTGCCGCGCTTCAATCTGGCAGTTGAGAAGGTAATCGACCTGGCCGCGCGGGCCAAAGCTACTGCATCAACAGGGCCCGAACGGCAGGAAATTTACATCAAAACCGACGGGCGCTACATCCGGCTACCCTTCGAGGTAATCTCGTACATTGAAAATACCGGCGACTATGTAAAAATTTTTACGGCTACCCAGACCCACATTATCTACGCGACCATGAAGTACCTGGAAGAAAAACTGGGCTCTCAGTTTATGCGGGTACACCGGTCGTATATCGTTCATCTGGACAAAATTGTCGATATAGAAGAAAATACGCTGGTAGTAGCGAACAAGGTGATTCCGATCAGCCGGGCCAACAAAGCCGAGTTGATGAACCGGCTAAATCTGCTGTGAGTCAGGTTGCCCGGCGCAGGTAGTGTATTAGTCGGGTTCAAGCTGTATCTTCGCGGGCTTTCGAGCCAAACCGTAATCAGAGATTCACCGCATGGAGCGTTTTACCGGGCTAATCGGGATAGTCCTCATTTTGGGCATTGCCTACGCAATGTCGAACAATCGTAAAGCCATTAATTACCGAACCGTTGGCGTTGGGCTGGCCCTTCAGTTTGGGCTGGCTGTGTTTGTCCTTAAAACCGAGCTTGGGCAGCAAATTTTCCAGACCATCGGGTACTACGTTGAGCGGCTGCTGGGCAAGGCAGGCAAAGGGGCCGAATTTGTGTTTTCGCCCCTCGTTAAGCCCGACGTACTGAGTAAGGCGTTCGGGCCGGGCAACAACTTTATCTTCTTTTTCTCGATCATTCCTACCATCATTTTTGTGGCGGTGCTTGTCAACATTCTCTACCATTTGGGAATCATGCAGCGCGTAGTGGCCGTGATGGCCCGCGGTATGAAATGGCTGATGGGTGTGAGCGGAGCCGAGGCCCTCTCCAACGTTGCCAGTACGTTTGTGGGTCAGGTAGAAGCACAGATCATGGTGAAGCCCTACCTCAAAAATATGACCAACTCCGAGTTGCTGGCCTCTATGTCGGGCAGTTTTGCCTGTATTGCGGGCGGGGTGTTGGCCGTGTACGTATCGCTGGGGGTACCGGCTCCGTATCTGCTGGCTGCCAGTATTATGGCGGCTCCGGGCGCGCTGGTCATCAGCAAAATCGTCTTTCCTGAGACCGAAGTATCGGAAACACAGGGCGTCGTAAAGCTGGACATCAAGAAAAGCCACGCTAACCTGCTCGACGCCATTGCCGCCGGGGCCAGCGAGGGCCTCAAAGTTGGTTTTAACGTAGTAGCCATGCTCATTGGCTTCATTGCGCTCATTGCCCTGCTCGACAGCATCCTGTTCCGTATTGGGTTTTACATCTTCGGTACGTCAGAGCTGAGTCTCAACTACCTGTTGGGTGGTCTGTTCTCCGTGTTTGCCTGGGCCATGGGTGTTCCGACCAAAGATGTGCAGGCAGCCGGGGCCCTGATGGGTACCAAGATGGTGGTCAATGAGTTTGTAGCCTACCTCGATCTGGTGAAGGTAAAGGGCACCCTCGACCCCAAAACGGTGGCTATCGTGAGTTTCGCCCTGTGCGGATTTGCCAATTTTTCATCGATTGCCATTCAGGTGGGAGGTATCAGCGAGCTGGCCCCCAACCGCCGGAGCGACCTGGCCCGGTTGGGCTTTAAAGCCTTGATTTGCGGCACGTTGGCGAGTTATATGTCGGCTACTTTGGCCGGACTTTTGCTATAAGTAACCCAACGTTACCATCAGACATTCAGGGGAGAAGGGCGGATAAACCAGACCTTCTCCCCTCTTTTTTGTCATTTTTCTTTCGGCAATACCGAGGAAAGTAGGTGAAAGTTTTGCTTTACTGTCGACATACTTTTGATATACCGGACCGTTATACGTCCTTCTAATCCGTCTCTGACTCGACTCGTACCAGTATGCTTACCCAAGCCAACACCTATCAACCCTCATCGTTCAAACACGTGAGCTACCTTTGGGACGATGCCAAAGCTGCCGCGCTGGAAGGCGATGAAGTAGGGCTTCTTATTTACCGATCCAACCTGCTCGGGGCCGACCTCCGGCTGACCAACTACGGCGGGGGCAATACGTCGTGCAAAGTGACGTCGCCTGACCCACTCACCGGCGATCCAACCGAAGTCATGTGGGTAAAAGGCTCCGGGGGCGATATTGGTACGCTCAAGAAAAGCGGCCTGGCGGCTCTGTACCTCAACCGGCTCCATGCCCTCAAAAAGCGGTACCGCGGGCTGGCGTTTGAAGATGAAATGGTTGAACTGTTCAACTACTGCATCTACGACCTCAACTCCAAAGCGCCGTCGATTGATACGCCCCTGCACGCGTTTCTGCCCTTCAAACACGTCGATCACCTGCACCCCGATGCGGCCATCGCCATTGCTGCGGCCAAAGACGGCAAGCGCATCACGCAGGAGCTCTTCAACGGGCAAATTGGCTGGGTCGACTGGCAACGGCCGGGCTTCGACCTGGGTCTGCAACTGGAGCAGTGCCTTGCCGACAATCCGGGCATCCGGGGCATCATGCTCGGCTCGCACGGGTTGTTTACCTGGGGCGACACCGCCTACGAAAGCTACGTAAATACGCTCGAAGTGATTGAGCGCTGCGCCGAATATCTGGAAGACAATTTCGGCAAAAACCGGTCTGTATTTGGTGGAGCCATCCGGCAGAGCTTACCCGCCGAGAACCGAACCGCCCAGGCAGCCGCATTAGCGCCTGTTCTGCGCGGCCTCTGCTCAGGCCACACCCGCATGATCGGCCATTTTACCGATGATGAGCGCGTGCTGGAGTTCACCAACTCCGCCGATCTGAGCCGACTGGCTCCGCTGGGCACCTCCTGCCCCGACCACTTCCTGCGCACCAAAATCAGCCCGCTCGTACTCGACCTGCCCGCCGACGCCGATGTGAGCGATAGCGGGGCAATCAAGGCCGGCCTCGAACCTGCCTTTGCGGCCTACCGGGCTATGTATGCCGAGTACTACGAAAGCTGCAAGCACCCTAATAGCCCCGCCATGCGCGACCCCAACCCGGTGGTCATTCTGTGGCCGGGTGTGGGTATGTTTACGTTTGCCAAAGACAAGCAAACGGCCCGGGTAGCGGCTGAGTTTTACATCAACGCCATCAACGTGATGAAGGGCGCCGAGGCCGTGTCGGAATACACCTCGCTGCCCCGTCAGGAAGCATTTGATATTGAATACTGGCTCCTCGAAGAAGCCAAGCTTCAGCGGATGCCGAAGCCCAAACCCCTGTCGGGCAAAATTGCGCTCGTAACCGGCAGCGCCGGAGGCATTGGCAAGGCCATTGCCCGTAAGTTTGCCAACGAGGGAGCCTGTGTGATTATCAACGATATGGACGCCGACCGGCTGAGCAGCGCCGATGCGGAGTTTAAAGCGCAGTACGGTCGCGATACCCACACAACGGCCCTCCTCGACGTAACCAGCGCCGAGGCTATTCAGAAAGCATTCGAGAAAGCAGCCCTGGCGTTTGGCGGAGTCGACATTGTGGTCAACTGCGCGGGTCTGTCTATTTCGAAGCCCATTGAAGAACATACCGAGAAAGACTGGGACCTGCTGTACGACGTACTGGTAAAAGGTCAGTTTCTGGTCACGCAGCACGGCGTAGCTATTATGCGCAAGCAGAACCTCGGGGGCGATGTGCTGAACATTGTGAGCAAAAACGCCCTCGTATCGGGGCCAAACAATGCCGGCTACGGATCGGCCAAAGCCGCACAAATGCACCTGAGCCGCCTGAATGCCGCCGAACTCGGCAAAGACCGGATTCGGGTCAACGTAGTGAACCCCGATGCCGTGATTGCCGACTCCAAAATCTGGGCGGGCGAGTGGGCCGAGGGCCGCGCCAAAGCCTACGGGGTGAGTGTGGAAGAGCTACCCGCTTACTACGCCAAGCGCACCCTGCTCAATGAAGTCATTCTGCCCGATGATATTGCCAATGCCTGCTTCGCCTACGTGGGGGGGCTACTCGACAAATCGACCGGCAACGTGCTGAACGTCGACGGCGGGGTGGCCATGGCTTTTGTTCGGTAAATTATTTAATCAGACGTATCGTAACCCGTTGAAAAGGAACAAGGAAAGCTGCCCCATCAGTCCCTTGTTCCTTTTTTGTTTACTTCGTGTTCCAATCGTATTACCTGTATGCTCCTGAACCCTCAATACATTGCCGACCATAATCAGCTCCGGTCCGATTTGCACCGGAGCAAGCTCTCTTACTGGGCCAACGAGGTCGAGAAAGCAGAGTTTGTCATTCAGAAACTAATTGATTTTCAGATTGCCATTCCCAGTTGGGCACTCGGTACGGGCGGCACCCGGTTCGGGCGGTTTTCGGGAGGTGGAGAGCCCCGCAGTCTGGAAGAAAAAATTGATGATGTAGGCCTGCTGCACGCGCTCAACCGCAGCAGCGGGGCCATTTCGTTACATATTCCGTGGGATATCCCCAGGGATGTAGCCGCTATTCGGCAACAGGCCGGTAGTCACGGCCTAGCTTTCGACGCGGTTAACTCGAATACGTTTCAGGATCAGCCCGATCAGCGGCTGAGTTACAAGTTTGGGTCGCTGCAACACGTTGACAAAGCCGTGCGGCAACAAGCCATCGACCACAACATTGAGGTAATCCGGCACGGCGAAGCCCTCGGCTCCCAGGCCCTTACCGTTTGGCTTTCCGACGGTTCCTGCTTTCCGGGGCAGCTTAACTTCCGCAAAGCCTTTGAGCGCACGCTTGAGAGCCTGCACGAAATTTATGCCGCCCTCCCACCCGACAGCGATACGGCCCGCTGGAAGATGTTTGTCGAATACAAAGCCTTTGAACCCAACTTTTATTCGATGACCGTAGGCGACTGGGGCAGCAGTTTCCTGTACGCCAGCAAACTCGGCCCGAAGGCCTACACCCTTGTCGACCTGGGGCACCACCTGCCCAATGCCAATATTGAGCAGATTGTGGCTATTCTGTTGCAGGAAGGCAAACTCGGAGGCTTCCATTTCAACGACTCCAAATACGGCGACGATGACCTGACCGCCGGTAGCATCAAACCCTACCAGCTCTTCCTGATTTTCAACGAGCTGGTCGACGGGATGGATGCCCACGGCATGAACCACGCCACCGATCTGGGCTGGATGATCGATGCCAGCCACAACGTAAAAGACCCTCTCGAAGACCTGCTTCAGAGCGTCGAAGCCATTCAGATTGCCTACGCACAGGCTCTGCTCGTCGACCGGGTGGCCCTCGAAGAAGCCCGCGAAGCCAACGATGTGGTACAGGCCCAGGAGTTATTGCAGGATGTGTTCCGGTCCGATGTACGCCCGCTCGTAGCCGAAGCCCGTCGGCGGGCTGGGGGCGCCCTCGACCCGCTCGCCTTGTTCCGGCAACTCAACGTGCGCGACAGCCTGATTCGGGAGCGTGGCGCCAAAACGGTTGCCACTGGTCTCTAACCCTTCTTTATTCCGATGCCTACTCCTGTTATCGCCATTTTCGACGTCGGCAAGACGAACAAAAAGGTCTTTCTGTTTGATGAACAATACCAGATCGTCTGGGAAACGTCGACTTCAATGGACGAAATTACCGACGAAGATGGCGACCCCTGCGAGGACCTCCACGCTCTGATGGCCTGGCTAAACCAGGCTTTAGGGGAAATCATGGCCCTACCCCAGTTTGATATTAAGGCGATCAATTTTTCGGGGTACGGTGCCAGTCTGGTTTACATCGACGAACAGGGGAATCCCATCGGGCCGCTTTCCAATTACCTGAAACCTTACCCGGCCAACCTGCGCCAACAGTTTTACACCGATTACGGTCCTGAGGGATCTATTTCGGTCCAGACGGCCTCGCCCGCGCTCGACAGCCTCAACTCCGGCCTGCAACTGTACCGGCTCAAACACGAGTACCCAGAGCGGTTTGCTCAGCTCAAATACGCCCTGCACCTGCCGCAGTTTCTGAGCTTTCTGATTAGTCGGCGGGCCGTAGCCGACCTCACCAGCGTAGGTTGCCACACACTGCTCTGGGATTTTACCCAACAGCAGTATCACCATTGGGTGATTGCGGAGCAACTCGACCGGTATCAGGCTCCGCTTGTCCCTTCCGACTCGGCCCAGCCGGTACAGATCGGCCAACGGTCGGTACCGGTGGGCGTGGGCCTGCACGACAGTTCGGCCGCTCTGATTCCCTACCTCGCCAGTTTTGAGGAGGGCAGCGACTACCGGCCGTTTGTGCTCATCTCGACGGGCACCTGGTGCGTGAGCATGAATCCGTTTAACCACCAACCCCTCACCGCCGAAGAGTTGCAGTACGATTGCCTGTGTTATATGCACTACAAAGGACAGCCCGTGAAAGCGAGCCGGCTCTTTGCGGGCTACGAGCACGAGTCGCAGGTGAAACGGCTGGCCACCCACTTCAACGTTCCTGTTGACCACTACAAGCAGGTAACATACCAGGCCGACCTTATCCGGCAATTGCAGGAAGCCGATACGGGTATCGACCCCGCGCCTGAGCACGAAGGCGGCATGGTTGCGCCTAAACTACTCCCCTCGCTGGCCGAAACCCGGTTCCGGCAACGCGACCTGACCTCGTTTGCCACGTACGACGAAGCGTACCACCAACTAATGCTCGATCTGGTGGCACAGCAACTCGTATCAACGGCCCTGGTGCTGCCTACCGGCCAAACGGCGGGTGAGTATCCGCTCAAAAATCTGTATGTCGATGGCGGCTTTGGCAAGAACCCCATTTACATGCACCTGCTGGCTGCCGCCTTCCCCGATGTAGCGGTTTATGCCGCATCGGTACCGCAGGCAAGTTCGCTGGGAGCTGCGTTGGCTATTCACCCGTACTGGAATTCGCAGCCCGTTCGGGCAGGGCTGGTATCACTACGGCGCTACGAATCCAAATAAAGCGTTATCGGATGTCAGTAGTTTACCCGGCTCCTGACCATTTAGCCATGAGGGCCGGACCACTTTTTGTATGCTGAACCAGATTGCAATCAACGATTTTTCGAGCACGCCCAAATACCTGCAGATTGTTAATTCGATTATCGAGGGCATTGAGCAAAACGACATACTCCCCGGCGACAAACTGCCATCGATTTACGAAATGTGCGCGCATTTTGAAATTAGCAAGCGCACTGTAGAACGGGCCTACGAGGTTCTGAAAGAAAAGGAGCTGATTGGTGGGGTACAGGGTAAGGGGTTTTACATTCAGCACACCAAGTTTGGCCGCACCCAGAAGATCTTCCTTCTGTTCAACAAGCTCAGCCCGCATAAAAAAATCATTTACGACGCCTTTGTGGAGCGTTTAGGCTCCGACGTGGCCATTGATTTTTTTATTTACAACAACGACTTCCGGCTGTTCAAGAACCTGTTGCTCGGCCACGCACATGGCTATACGCATTACGTGATTATCCCGCATTTTCTGGACCAAAGCGAGCGGGCTGTCGACCTGATCAATCAGTTGCCCAAGCATAAGCTGATTGTTCTCGATAAAGCTATTGATGGTCTTACGGGTCAGTACGGGTCGGTGGTGCAGAATTTCGAGAAAGACTTGACACAAGCCCTCACCGACGCCCTACCCCTGCTCCGTAAGTACTCCACGCTCAACATTCTGTTTCCGGCCTATAGCTATTACGACAAAGGGATTTTGAACGGATTTTACGCGTTTTGCCACGCCTACGGGTTCAATGCGCGGGTGGTACACGAAGTAAACGAGCTGGTGGTACAACCTGACTGTGCGTATATCAACCTGATGGAAGAGGATCTGGTTACGCTCATCAAAAAGACCAAGGATACCGCCTATGAGGTAGGCAAAGAAGTCGGAATCCTGTCATACAATGAGAGTCCTCTCAAAGAAGTCCTGCTCGACGGAATCACCGTAATCTCGACCGATCATGCTCACATGGGCCGTACAGCCGCCGACCTCATCCTGAGCGACCGGCACGAACACATCGAAAACCCATTTCGGCTTATTGTACGCCGATCACTGTAACCAACCTTTGACGATTATTCTGTACTTAACTAAGCCCCAATACCCTGTATGTCTTCCATTTTAGGTGTCTTTTTTCACGCACTGGGCGGGTACGCGTCCGGCAGTTTTTATATTCCGTTCCGTCGGGTACGCGAGTGGGCCTGGGAAAGTGCCTGGATCGTAGGGGGAGTGGCTTCCTGGATTCTGGTCCCCTGGCTCATGAGCTGGCTCACTGTCAGCAATCCGCTTGAATCCATTACCAATGCCGACCAATCGACCCTGTGGTGGACGTACTTTTTCGGGGTTCTTTGGGGCATTGGTGGCCTCACCTTCGGCCTCAGTATGCGGTATCTGGGCATTTCGCTCGGGATGGCCGTAGCCCTCGGGTACTGCTCGGCCTTCGGAACGCTTGTTCCCCCAATATGGGACGGCAAATTCAACGACCTTATCACCACCCGTACGGGCCAGTTTACGCTTGCCGGGGTGCTGGTATGCCTTATTGGCATTGGAATCTGTGGCATTGCGGGGGTTCGTAAAGAAAAAGAGCTAAACCCCGAGGAGCAGAAAGCCACGGTAGCCGAGTTTAACCTGCGGAAGGGAATCGTGGTAGCTACCGTGTCAGGGATTCTGAGTGCCTGTTTCAACTTTGGCCTCACCGCCGGTAAACCCATTGCCGAACTCGCCCTGCAAGGTGGTACCAACCCACTTTTTCAGAACAACGCCGTGTACCCCGTACTGCTTCTGGGTGGCTTTACCACCAATTTTATCTGGTGCATGGCCCTGAACCGGCGCAACAAGAGTTTCGGCGACTATCTGGCCAAAGACAAACCCCTGGCCAACAATTACCTCTGGGCTATTCTGGCAGGCACCACCTGGTACTTTCAGTTCTTTTTCTACGGTATGGGCGATGCGTATCTACCCGCCGAGTTCCGGTATGCCGGCTGGACCATGCACATGGCCTTCATCATCACGTTCAGCACCTTGTGGGGTTTGTACCTCAAAGAATGGAAAGGGGCCAGCCCGGCCACGTATCGAGTCGTGTACACCGGACTGGCCCTCATTGTGCTGTCTACGATTCTGATCGGAATGGGCAGTCAGCTCTGATACTAGGGGTACATTTGCCGAACCGTAGCAATGTCGGTTGGCGAGAGGCCGTCGCGCTGAATAGAAAACAACGAACCATCTTTCCGGGTGATGGTCGGCTGCCCGTTCTTCGAGAATGTGTAAGGCCCATACATCATGATTGAGCCAAAATCGAGGGTCGACCCAAAGTCAAAGCCATCGTAATTGGTCTGAATGTAGGTTTTAAAGTCGTTCTCGTAGCCCGTCTGAATATTTTGGGTGTTGATTGTAATGTGCGCGTCGCGGTCGGCGCGGCTTTGCTCATGCCACAACCCCACGGTATGCCCAATTTCGTGAATGATGTTTCCAACCGAGCAAGCTGAGGATAACGTGATGTACTGAAGCGAACCGATGCGCCCAACATTGGATGAACAGCCACTCCCTCCCCGAAACAGCACATAGGCGCGTTCGGTAGTCCGCCGAACGAACCGGATGGGGGTAACAGCCTGCCAATGCGCAATGGCCTGATCGACCCACTGCGGATTCGGTACCGAAGGATCTACCTGATACACGATTGTATTGTTAGGCCACTTGGCCGTCGACCGGGTCCGCCCGGTCGATTCGGTTTGGGGTAGTCTATGCTCCGATAACTCATCCGGATGGATAACAATATCACCGTCTACGATAGCCTCGCCATTTACCGATCGGTACCCAACCTCCTGCTCATGCCAAAAGCCTTTTTGGGCAACCCCAATCTGACCAGGGTAAGCCTGTTCAATCGTGACCGTTTCTTTGGGGGTCAGAAACATGGAGGTTGAGTCATCCTGCAGCGTACAGCTTGCCAGGAAACAGAGTGAAAAAAGTGCAGTTGAAGTAGAAAACGTCTTTCTCATATTAACAAATTAATTATGAGCCATATTTAATCAATAATTTTCTCTTTTAAAACAGGCTCTTCTCCATTTTGTGTATCAGCAGTTATTAAATTGATTTATGTAAATAAAAACAGGTATATACCCACAAAATAGCCGACTTAAGACGCCCTAAATCGATATAGGTAACAGGGTTATAATCTGCAAGTAAGACCTGCCGTGCGACGGATAATCTTTATTTACACAGTGATTAACTGCCTTGGGGTATTTTACGGATTTGTGCTTAAGGTGGATTCCTCATACGTACATTTTTAGAGTAATCTTATTTTTTATGCAACTTTCCCTTCTTCTGTAAATTAATAAGTAAACTACTTATTAAATAATAGCCACCAGAGAAGTGAACCCCACAAAAACATGGCTGGAAACGTACTTAAGTAGGTTCATAGCAAACACAGGGCCAAATAAAAGTTATTGCCCCAAAATCGTGTCGAGGAACGAGACAATTATATCTTCGCAAAAGGCAATACGAATTCATCATGTCAACAACGAAACTAATTCCCCGTACGTCCTCAGCTCAGGAGCCACCCTTACTGATAAAAACTCTGTTGGCGCAGTCGCTTAAGTACGAACCCGGCCGTGAAATCGTGTATCGCGATCTGTTCCGTATGAATTACCACACCTTCAACAGCCGGGTACGGCAGCTGGCCAACCTGCTGGGTAAACTGGGGGTTGGTGCAGGCGATACCGTAGCCGTGTTGGACTGGGACAGCCACCGTTATCTGGAGTGTTTTTTTGCAGTACCGGGTATCGGGGCCATTCTGCACACAATCAACATCCGATTGTCGCCCGCTCAGATTCTTTACACCATGAATCACGCGGAGGATAAAATTGTCCTCGTACACGAAGACTTCTTACCCATTATTGAAGCTCTCAAAGGGCAGTTGAGTACCGTTGAGACCTACGTCGTTATTTCCGACAAAGCCTATACCGACCCATCGGCCGTTACGGTGCCCAACGGTTTTGCGGGCGAGTACGAATCGTTGCTGGCGCAGGAATCAGATACGTACGAGTTTCCAGACCTCGACGAAAACAGTTGGGCCACCACGTTCTACACCACAGGTACTACGGGCAACCCAAAGGGCGTTTATTTCTCGCAACGCCAGCTATTCATGCACACCATGGGTCTCATGGCTTGTGTATCGGCGTATGAATTCGTGTCTTTCAAGTCGGCAAAGGATGTATACATGCCTATCACGCCGATGTTTCACGTACACGCGTGGGGGTTCCCGTTTCTGGCAACGATGTTTTCGGCCAAGCAGGTGTACCCCGGCCGGTACGAACCCGAAATGCTGCTGAAGCTATTACTCAAAGAAGGCGTCACGTTCTCCCACTGCGTACCAACCATCATGACCATGCTTGTAAACAGCCCGGCCGCCCGGCAGTTTCAGGCGCAGCTGAGTCGATGGCGGGTTATTATCGGCGGGTCGGCTCTGACCAAAGGCTTGGCCAAAGCAGCAGCCGATCTCGGCATTGAGCTGTATCAGGGATATGGTATGTCGGAGACGGCACCCATTATGAGCCTGACTTACCTCAACGAAAAGGAACGGCAGTTACTACCCGATGAACAGGTAGAGTTTCGGACCCGGGCGGGCCGCATTGCTCCCTTCGTCGAGATTCGGCTGATGGACGACGAAGGTAACTTTGTCCCGCACGATGGGCAGTCGCTGGGCGAGGTAGTGGCGCGGGGGCCGTGGATGACCCAGGGTTACTACAAAGAGCCTGAGCGGAGTGAAGAACTGTGGCGCGGGGGCTGGTTGCATACCGGCGATGTTGCCAGCATCACACCCGACCACTGGCTGATGATTGCCGACCGCACCAAAGATGTTATTAAAACCGGGGGCGAATGGATTTCGTCGCTTGAAATTGAAGACCTGCTCTCTCAACAGGAGGGCGTAGGCGAGGCCGCCGTTGTGGGCTTACCCGACGAGAAGTGGGGCGAACGCCCGTACGCACTGGTTGTGCCTAAAGCGGGTATGAGCCCCTCAACCGATGCCATTCGGGAAGCGCTGCAAGCCAAAGCCGAGCGGGGTGAGTTAAACAAATGGTATGTTCCCGACCGCATTGTAATCGTACCCGAAATTCCGAAAACAAGCGTCGGTAAAATTGACAAGAAACGGATTCGCTCTGAGATGAAAGACCTGCTCATGGGCGGCTGAACCAACCCAACGTGCGCTTTATGACCCGTATTGGCTTACTCTCCGACACCCACAGCTACCTCGATGAGCAGGTGTTCACCCACTTTGATTCCTGCGACGAGCTGTGGCACGCGGGCGACATTGGCTCGCCCGATGTCATCGACCGACTGCGGGCGCGTTGGCCGGTGCGGGTTGTGTGCGGTAACATCGACAACGAATCGGTAGAGTGGCCTGCCAATCAGCGGTTTGAACTGGAAGGGCTCACGATCTGGATGACGCATATTGGCGGCAAGCCTCCGCGGTATAATCCGGTGGTGCGGCCAATTTTACAGCGCAACCCACCCGATGTCTTTATCTGTGGGCATTCGCACATTCTGAGTGTCATGCGCGACCCAGTCCTGCGCGGGCACTACACCGAGCGGCTGCTGTATATGAACCCGGGGGCTTGTGGCCGAACGGGCTTTCATCAGATACGCACTTGCCTGCGTTTCACGCTCGACAGTGGCCATATTCGCGATATGCAGGTTATTGAACTGGGTAAGCGCTGATGTACAGTTGTGGTTTTTAGTTTATCGTTTCTGGTTCAATCTTGTTCATGTTCAAGCCAAGTTATCAGCACCGGAACAGAGCATACCCTGAGCAAAACCCTACATAAAACAAAAAAGCCCGCGGTTGCGGGCTTTTTTGTTATGTCTTCAGAGCAGACTTATGCTTTCTTTACGTTTTCTGCGCTCAATCCTTTGCGACCTTCTACTACGTCGAACGTTACGACGTCATTCTCATTGATCTGGTCAATCAGACCCGTAGCGTGAACGAACACGTCGGGACCACCCGCATCAGGCTTGATAAAACCAAACCCTTTTGACTCATTGTAAAACTTAACTTTGCCGGTCTGTGCCATTAGAAATTAACTTGTTAATTAAAAAAACTTGTACGCTTCATTCTGTAACAGACCTAACGCCATTGCCGTTCACTACTGAACCTATGCGACGAGAATTCCCTTATTAGTCGGTTGTCAAAGACGCTGAAATAAGCTACTCTGCCTGTTTTTTTGGTAAAGTACTGATTTTTAAATGAAAAAATTTCAGTTTTGGGCAAAAAAGTTGGCAACTATGCTGGATTAGAGCGGAATCTGCTCAAATTTTACCGCGGCCTGCCCCGTCGATTCGTTTTTGAAGGCTTCCCGCGGCCGAATATTAAGCGTCTGGAACAACTGCCCATCGGCATCATCGCCGGGGTTTGGTGTAGTCAACAGTTTATCGCCGGCAAAAATAGAGTTGGCCCCGGCCAGAAAACACAGAGCCTGCTCTTCGGTGCTCATGCGCACGCGCCCCGCCGAGAGCCGGACCATCGCTTTGGGCATGATGATACGAGCGGTGGCAATCATCCGAACCATTTCCCAAACCGATACCCGCTCCTGATCTTCGAGCGGGGTACCTTCTACCGGCACCAGCGCATTAACCGGCACCGACTCCGGATGCTCGGGCAGGGTAGACAGGGTGTGCAGCATTCCGATCCGGTCATTGTGCGATTCGCCCATGCCGATGATACCACCCGAACAAACCGAAATACCCGCCTGACGAACGTGACCCAGCGTTTCGAGCCGGTCATCGTACGTACGGGTCGAAATAATGTCCCCGTAGTATTCTTCGCTCGTATCGAGGTTATGATTGTAGGCATACAGACCCGCATCTTTCAGCTTCTGCGCCTGGCTATCGGTCAGCATGCCGAGGGTACAGCATACTTCCATACCCATGGCATTAACGCCCCGCACCATATCGAGCACTTTGTCGAAGTCTTTATTGTCGCGCACCTCGCGCCAGGCAGCCCCCATACAAAAACGCGAACTACCCGAGGCTTTGGCCCGGCTGGCGGCTTCGAGCACCTCGCCTACTTCGAGGAGCTTGTGTACCTTCACGTTGGTGTGGTACCGGGCTGCCTGCGGGCAATACGCGCAGTCTTCGGGGCATCCGCCCGTTTTGACCGACAACAACGTACAGACTTGTACCTCCTGCGGGTCATGGTGTTGCCGATGTACGGTAGCGGCCCGGTAAATCAGGTCCAGAACAGGGGAGTTGTAGATCGCACCAATCTCGTCGCGGGTCCAGTCATTGCGGAGTTCCTGAGCAACGTCAAGAGTCGGCAGGTTTGAGGTCATAATGAATAAGCGAATGAATACCCAAAGATATGGAGTTTAGCGCCATTCCAATGCACAAACACCCACGCCCGAATCGGCCGCGCCGTAATAAACCAACACCGAGCCATCGGGTTGCGGTACCCAGCCGTTGGTGAATACTACATTCGGGAAAAACCCGTTCTGCTCCCAATCAAGCTCGGGCGTAAGCAACGGAGCATCGGTTCGGTAGAGTACCCGCGAGGGGGTATCGAGGTCGAGCAAGGCCAGCCCCAGCCCATAGCGGTGCGTTGGGTCAGAGCCGTGATAACACACCAGCCAGCCCTCAGGTGTTCGCAGGGGCTCAGGCCCGGCACCAATCTTCATTGATTCCCAACTGTGTGTAGTGGGGCCAAACACAAACTGGTGGCCTCCCCAGTGTACGCCATCGAGCGACTCGGCCAGCCATACCGAAGGTTTACCAATTTCAGACACCATCGGTCGGTGCAGCATCTGGTACTTGCCGTTGATGCGTTCGGGAAAAAGGACCACATCTTTGTTGGGCGGTGGTAATACCAGCCCAACCCGTTCGACATGGACAAAATCGGTGGTTTTGGCGAGGCCCACCGCGGGTCCATGCGCCGACACGGCCGTGTAGGTAATCCAGTAAGTACCTTCCAGAAACGTAATGCGGGCATCTTCGATACCGAATGCCTCATCGGCACGGGCCGGGAACAGAAACGGCTTCGGGTCAATCTGAAAATGAATTCCATCGCGGCTGCGGGCTACGCGCAGGTGACTTATCGAGGTAAGGTACACGGTTCCTTCGAGCGTTACCACACGCGGATCGTACGGAGTGGAGGGCTCATGGAACCGTTTGACCACCAATTGCGGGAATCCGTCCGCATCTTCGAGAACCGGAATATGCAGCCAGCCCGGCTCAATCTGCTCGGCTACGGGGCCTTCGGCTACCCGCAGTAGCAAAATGATTTCGTCGTTGAAACGGCAGGCTGCCGGGTTGAAAGCACCCAGCACCTGAAAGCCCGGCATAGAAGGCCGAACATCAGCCGTACGGATAATAGGCTGGTCAGAAAGTCGTCGTAAGGTGTAGTTTTTCATCGTTGGGCCATTCCCTCAGTTCTTGCAACGGGGCTCGATCAGCGGGGTTATTTGGCTACAAGCACACACTTACCCGTTTTGTTCAACAAAAACTAACAACGCAGTATGAACTACCAACCAAATACCGACGAGGTGCTGGCCATAACATCCCAGGGGGGCGGAGCGGAATACGACGATCTGGGTTCAGGGTCGACGGCCGGCTATGGCGCTACCGATGCCGATGCCGTAGGTCGGGGCGACGATATGGACGACGACGAGCTTCTGGATGAAGAAGATGATGACAATACCGACCCGCTGGGCGACGAGCTGGAGGAAGATTTCGACAATGATACGACTTCGACCGGTCGGTCAGATTTCTAAACCGGATAGGTACTCAAGACGCTATCCAACACCAAACAACCGATATGCAACCGAACGAACAAAATCAGCAGGATAACAATAACAGCACGGCACCCGACAGCGAAACGCAGTCGTCGGCAGCCAGCTCATACGGCGACCGGACCACCGAAGAGGGCTCTAAGGCGCCGGATATGCCCGCAGAGGGGGAGTGATAAATGTATAATGAAGAATGCGTAATGAATAATGGGGTAAACAGGAGTCTATCCTACCATTATTCATTACGCATTCTTCATTATACATTATTATGCATTGCGTACTTATTTCAAGTTCATATCCTCGATTACGCGCTGCACTTTAGCTTTGAGCGACGCGTACACCGTATCGAACTCTTCTTTGCTGTTGAGCGGCTCATTGACCGATACGTAGAACTTAATTTTAGGCTCCGTTCCCGAGGGCCGAGCCGATATTTTGGTACCGTCGGCGGTGAAGAACTGTAATACGTTCGATGATTCGATGCCCATTTTACCGGCTTCAATCGGGCTGGTTTGGCCGTTTTCGGTTCGGGTGAGGGCTTTATAATCATCAATCCGCACGACTTCCGAACCGGCGATCTGCTTCGGCGGATTAGCGCGAAAATCGGCCATCATCTGCTGAATTTCTTCGGAACCCGACTTCCCTTTCTTGGTCAGCGACACGAGACCTTCGTAGTAGAAGCCGTTTTCCTGATACATTTCCATCAGCAGATCAAACAGGCTAAGGCCCTGATCTTTGGCGTAGGCAGTCAGCTCGGCAATGATCGCGCAGGAAGCAATGGCATCTTTATCGCGCACAAAGTCACCGATAAGGTAGCCGTAACTTTCTTCGCCCCCACCAATAAACTGCTGCTGCCCTTCCAGCTCCCGAATCACCTGAGCAATGTATTTGAAGCCCGTCAGTGTATTGTAACAAGGCACCCCGGCCCGCTCGCACATGCGGTCGATGAGGTCGGTGGTCACGATGGTTTTGGCCACAAATTCGTTACCGGTCAGTTTACCGGCATCGCGCCAGGCCCGCAGCAGGTAGAAAATAATAAGGCTGGCCATCTGGTTGCCATTAAGCAACTCAAACTCACCATGGTGATTCCGGGCACCTGCCCCCACTCGGTCGGCATCGGGGTCGGTAGCCATCACCAGATCCGCGTTTTGCGACAGCGCCTGATCGAGCGCGAGTTGCATGGCTGCCCGCTCTTCGGGGTTGGGCGATTTTACGGTCGGGAAGTTCCCATCGGGGGTTGCCTGGGCCTCTACGACGCTTACATTCTTGAAGCCGAGAGCATCGAGCACGCGGGGCACAAGCGTAATACCAGTACCGTGAATCGGCGTAAACACAATGTTCAGGTCCGACTGCCGGGCAATCACATCGGGGTTAACGGCGTTGGTCTTGATACGCTCCACGTAGGGCGCATCCACCTCTTCGTCGATCAGCTTAATTTTTGCCGGGTCTCCACCAAACTTGATATCTTCTACCGACTGTACTTTTTCGACCTCAGCAATAATATTCTTGTCGTGTGGGGCTACTACCTGCGCACCGTCGTTCCAGTACACTTTGTAGCCGTTGTACTCGGGCGGGTTGTGCGAGGCCGTCACCACAATCCCACTCTGGCAACCCAGCTGCCGAATAGCGAAGGAGAGTTCGGGCGTGGGGCGCAGACTACTGAACAAATAGACCGTAATGCCATTGGCGGCAAACACATCGGCCGCGAGCCGGGCAAATTCGGGGCTCATCCGGCGGCTATCATGGGCAATGGCTACACTGACGTCCTGTCCAGGGAAAGCGGTATTGATATAGTTGGCCAGCCCCTGCGTAGCGGCCCCAACGGTGTAACGGTTCATGCGGTTAGAGCCTACCCCAATCACGCCCCGCAACCCACCGGTACCAAACTCCAGCGAGCGGTAAAATGAGTCGGTCAGTTCTGTCGTGTTTCCCTCAGCCTGAAGCTGGCGGATAGCGGCTTTGGTGTCGTCGTCGTAGGGGCCGGTGAGCCAGCGGTCAATCTCGATTTGTGCGGCTGGGTCAATGGTTGCAGTGGTCATACTTTTGATTTATCTTGAAAAACAGGTTTATGGTCGGGAGTACGTTAAAAAACCATTGGCCGACAAGTCTTCGTTTAGTTCGTCCCAACGGATAGCGTAACCGTCTCCCACCAATTCATAATGATTCCGCTGTTGGGGCGTAGCTTTATCCAGCAACGGGAACCAGTGTAGAGGACTTCCCACGATTCGTCCATCGTTCAGTTCAACAAAAATACGTTCCTCGTCAAACCAGACTCGCCTGGCGGTAAAATGCGGTTGGTTATTCATTACATTACTGATTGAAAAATTCTTTCCAACGTTGCTCAATTATATCCTCGTTTTCCTCCACTAACCCTTCTGCAACTTTCAAATCTTTTGACTTCATTCCTTTGCTCTCTAGCAAACGTACAGGTTTAATAGCAAATCTGGCTTCTCCGTCGCCATTCCGAACATGAATGTGAACAGGTAAATGGTCGTTGCTGTAAAAAAGGAAGCGAAAACCAAACACGCGAAAGATTTCAGGCATAGAAAGTGGAACTTTTTGGCCCGGCAAGATACGGTGTTGGGGTATGTAGTGCAATGCCTTCGGTAAATGCCCCAAAAAAGAGCCCCGGTCTCTGACCCGAATGAATCAAAAACCAAGGCTATAGAGACTGCTAACGATGACACATGCCAACCCATAAGTTAGCCGGGTTACGCTTACCGGAACCGCTGAATGGTATAGCTTGAGGCTGTCAGGCTGGCCGGATTACCCGCCATGGCAGCAGCGCCTACTTCGCCAATTCGGCCGTTAAGCGTGTAAATCTGCCCATTGTAGGCGGCATTGGTGGTAGCCCCCTCGTACCCGGCCTCATCCACCTTCACGGTGCTGGCCGTAGCCCAATTGTCGCTGCTACGGAGCTGGGTGACCCGATTTCGATTGTTCACCACGTACAGGTCGGTACCAACCAGAGTCATGCCATCAGCCCCGGTCAGGGTGGGCAAGCCGGTGATCTCGGTGATGGCGTTGTTGCTGGCCAGGTTAATCTTGTACAACTGCCCGGTAGCTGCTTTGGCCACAATCAGGAAATTACCGGGGTGGTATACAATGCCGTTGAGCCCAAACTGCCCCGTGGGCGGAGCCAACACCGGGTCGTTGACCAGCACACTTGCCTGCCCGTCGGCCCCAACCCGATACACCACCGGTACAAACGAGTCGGTCACGTACGCTACACCCTGCGGGTCGAGGGCTACATCGTTGGCAAAGTGTTGACTGTTGGGAAGCAAAGCCGCGAGGTCGACTCGGCGTTCAACCTGATTGGTGGCCAGGTTGTACACAAACAAACCGGCTGTTCGGAGCCGACTTTGAGCTGTACTCTTGCTCGACACGCCCTGGTCGCCGTTGCAAACATAAATTTTACCGCCAAACTCTTTGATGCCAATGGCGCTGATCAGTTGCACGTCAGAGAACAGGTCCATGTACTCGCCGTCATCGTCGACAGTACCCACTTTCCCCTGCGTGATCGACGTGACCAGAAATCGGTTGAGTACCGGCGAAAAGGTAATGCCCTCGGGGTACTGGCGGGCACTCATAAACGTGATCCGGTCGCCGAAATCGGGGGCCAGTAAGTTGGGGTCGGGGTTGTTGCAGGCCGTTAATCCGAACCATGCACTCAATAGCAGGGCCGAAACCCGCCCGAGTCGGCAAACGAATGCATTCATTTTGATAGGGGTCTAGTCCTATCACTTATCTATTCTTTTTGCGAATTGTTTTATTTACTTATCCAAGTCCAACCCGGCTCCGGCCTTCGGCAGTCAGGGCACCTTTGGGGTCACGCGTCATTTTTTTCACGAACCCAACCCGCCGGAACCGCAAGGCCGACCAGTCGTCGTTGACCGCCACCATCCGAACCGGCTCAAAGCCAGCCGCCCCCATCGAGGCCCAGCCAGTATCTCGGTTAAAGGCACAAGTGTAGTTTTTGGATGATTGCTTCGGATACACGAGCCACACAACCGCATCGCCCTCGGTATGCAAGGCTACCCAGTTGGCCATCTGCTCAACCTGATTCAGTTGTTGTACAAACGCCATCACAAACTGCGCATTTTCGGTGGATTCGAGCTGTTGCGCAACCGACGTACGAGCACCCAAAGCGGCCGTCAAGTCGGCGAGTTCGGTTGGCACATTGAGCAACAGGGCCGTTGCCTGATTGGTGAAGTTCAGCTTTTTGATGAGGGCTTCCATACATTTGAGGCCGCTGACACGACTGGGAATGGGAACGCGGATTGAACAGATTTGGCGGATTTACACGAATTTCCCGACTCATTCCAATAGTCCAAAAACCGGTTTACCTCTGTCAAATCCGTTCAACCCGTGTTCCCATCAACTACATTAAATACCGTTCTGTAACGCTGCGGGCCCGCTCGGCCGTTTCAACCAGCAGGGGGTGCCGGGGCGTAGTCAACGCCATATCGAGATCGGCAATGGTATCTTTGAAAAGCAGATTCACCGGAATCTCGTGCGTTTCGGTAGCACTCTTCTGGTACACGAGTACGGGTCGTTCGGCACCAAAGGCAGCCGTACGGTGGTATTCGGCGCGGGCTTTGGTCCAGGCATCATCCGACGGGCCAAACAAAATGGTTTTTTCGGGAGCCGGGTTGGCTTTCCGCTCGGCGAGCCGGTCGTCGAGGTCGAGCAGGAGTTGCTTGAGCCGGAACGTGTCTTTGCCCGTACGGATACGCTCCCGCAACGACTGCCGAATCAGGTACGTAAGCGAGTCGGTGAAGTTCATCCCGATTTCGGCCATCTGCTTAAAAATAAGCGAGGCCGGCGACATGCCCGGAATGGTATTCGGATCGTGCAGCAACACCCGGTCGTCTGGGGTCAGGAATCCGTCGATCCGTGAATACACGTTAATCCCCAACCGCTTAAACACAGCCGCTACCGACTCCTGAATAAGCCGGTTGTTTTCGAGCGAGGTACCCACCGGAATCCGCTTCCGGGCTACGTTGGTTTTGTACTTGGTCTGGAAATCGAAAGCCTCGGCATTATAAATTTCGGTGGGCGGGAGCGCAATGGCCGTGCCATCGTCGTCCTGAATGACCCCGCACGAAAACTCCTGCCCGGCAATAAACTCTTCAAACAGGAGGTCGTCTTCGGCATTGACCGACGCAAACACCATGGTTGAGTCGGGGGCCTCTTCGGCCAGCGAGTCGAGCATACCCACAAGTTCCACGGGGCTCAGAATATAATCACCGGTATCTTCTAGCACCAGCGGGTAACCAATCCCCGAATCCAGATTGGCAATATCCTGCGCGTATTTGTCCTTGTCTTTATCGCTCATATCGAGCCACACACCCGCGGGCATGCTCACCGTAAAGAAGCATTTATCAACGGCCTCACAGAACGCATCCAGATCATACGTCCGGATAATCGACACGCCGATCGACGAGCCCTGATGCGGGGCTTTGACCACCACAGGCAAGCCCAGATGCTCCACCAGTGAAGCAAAAAAGGCGGCTTTATCGGTCTGCTCCCAGTCGTCGCGGCTGATGGTCGCCGTTTTTTTCTGTTGCCCCGTCACGAGGGCAATCAGCTCGTTCTGCAAAATCTTGTTGATCCCGATAGCCGAGCCAACCAGCCCCGGCCCGGTGTACGGAATTTTGTGCCACTCAAGCAAGCCCTGAATGGCACCGTCTTCGCAGTCGGGGCCGTGCATGGCCAGAAACGCCATGTCGAAATGCTCTTCGAACCAATCGGGCTCGATAGCCTCCATACCGACTTCGGTGAAGATATCGTCTTCAAACGATTCGTCATACACCGCAAACCCGTCGAGGGTAGGCAAGCTACTGCGGATCGACTCCTGCTGCAAAAAGTCGGGCTCTACTTTGTAAAACCGCCCCCAGCCGCTGACAAACACCAGCACGGGTTCGAACAACGACTTGTCAATGCTTTCGTAGGCTGTGCGGCCTCCCATAAATGACACCTCACGCTCGCGCGAGGGGCCACCGAAAAATATTCCGATTCTCACTGTATGGCTCTGGTTGTAACGGGAAAATGGGGTATCGGTTGATGGGCCACCGAACGGGGCCCGCCTAAACTGACGCAAAGAAACAAAAAAGCCGCCTGTTGCGAACAAGCGGCTTTGTCAGGATGGTTGCTAAGGGGCTAACCCGCAACCGTTATGCAAACGCTGTGATGTTTACAGCTTCTACTTTCTTTACTTCGGGAACAGCCCGCAGAATGGCATCTTCGAGGCCTCCTTTAAACGTCATGGCCGACATGGGGCACGAGCCGCACGAGCCCAGCAATTCGAGCCGGGCCAGGCCCTCGTCGGTCACTTCCAGCACTTTCACGTTTCCGCCATCGGCTTCCAGATAGGGCCGCATAGCGTCCAGTGCCCGCTCAACGCGTTCCTTCAGTTCATCATTGGTGTTTGTCGCCGTCATTCGTTTGGTTCTCGTTGATAGGTAAAATTACGGGACATCGAAGAAAAAGCCAAAATTACGCCCGCTGAATCTCAACCCGCTGCGTTTGGTCGAGGCTGGCGTTCCGAATAGCCACCTGTTGCGCCAGGGCCTCGGCCGCCGACCGGAAAGCCTCAGCTGCAATGGGCTCCCCGCTAATCACAACGGGCTGGCCTTCGTCGCCGGCTTCGCGGATACCCTGCACGAGCGGGATCTGCCCCAGCATGGGTACGCTGAATTTGTCGGCCAGTTGCTGCCCGCCCCCCTGCCCGAAAATCGGGTACCGATGGGTGGGCAATTCGGCCGGGGTAAACCAGGCCATGTTTTCGACAACACCCAGTACGGGTACATTGATTTGCGGCTGCCGGAACATAGCCAAGCCCTTGATGGCGTCGGCCAGAGCTACCTTCTGCGGGGTTGTTACAATCACGGCCCCGGTTACGGGCACGGTTTGCACCAGTGTCAGGTGAATATCGCTCGTGCCGGGCGGCAGGTCGATAAGCAGGTAATCGAGTTCACCCCAGTTGGTATCGGCAAAAAACTGACGCAACGCCTGACTTGCCATCGGCCCACGCCATACCACGGCGCTATCGGGTGGGGTCAGGAAACCAATTGACATGAGCTTCACACCATACTGCTGGATGGGTTGAAGCATATTTTTCCCGTCGATCTGCGAAACACCGGGCTGCAAATCTTCGGCTCCAAACATCACCGGCACCGACGGGCCGTAGATGTCGGCATCGATAATACCGACTTTAGCGCCCGAGCGGTGTAGAGCTACGGCGAGGTTGGCCGTTACCGTTGACTTACCCACGCCCCCTTTGCCCGAAGCCACAGCGATGATATTCTTCACACCCGGCAACACGGGAGCGGCCATCCGGGTCGAGGTCACATCGGCGGTCATATTGACTTTCACCTCGATGGTGGGGCCAATGTGGGTATGAATGGCATCTTCGCACCGCTTCCGAATCACTTCTTTCAGCGGGCAGGCGGGGGTGGTCAGTACGACCGTAAACATGACCTGGTCAATGCCCAGTTCAATATCTTTAACCATGTTCAGCGACACAATGTCGCGCTTCAGGTCCGGCTCTTCGACGTGGCCGAGAGCCTCCAACACGGATTCTTTAGATAGCTTGTAGTCAGACATGTTAGGCGAGATGAATGGTAGGTGATGAGCGACGAACAAGGCTGTTTTGCCATTTACCGACAAATGGCCCTACACGCTCAACACGCATTACTCATCGTTCATCACTCATCATTATGTGTTTTGTCAACCGCTCGCGCACGTCTGCAAGTTCCGCCGAGACGTCAATTCCTGCGGGGAGCGCCTGCAACCGGGCAAGGGTTTGCACCAGAAAATGCCGGTGAGCGTCGGTATAGCCCTGCAACGGTCGGTGTGCCAATGCTTTCTGAATCCCCGACCACTCCCCGATAAAGCGGCAAAGTTCCTCATCAAATGCGCTTTGGGCAAACTTTTCATAAATGTATGCCTGCGCCTGCGCATTGGGATGAATCAGGTCGGCCTCGTAAAAGCGGTAATCGCGGAGGTCGTCCTGCATGATTTCATAGCTCGGAAAATAATACACGCTTTCGTGCCAAACCGTCAGCTCGTGGGCCAACAGCCGCAAGGTAGCCTTACTCGCCGAATTGAGCGGCAGGGTATCACGGGTGTGCCGCACCGGGCTTACCGTGAGCAGCACGTTCAGCTGGGGATTATGCTTCCGAAGGGTTTTCAGCAGCCGGTTGTATTCGGCCCGCAGATGATCGAGCTGGTACAAATACTTGTCGAATTGCGTACCGGGCACCTTATGGCAATTGGCCACTACCTGATCGGTAGCGCGGTGCCGGTACACCAAAGCCGAGCCGAACGTCAGAAACAGCCAATCGGCCTGCCGGAGGGCGTCGGCGGTTTCAGCAAGTACCACCATCAGGCGGTTTTTGAGGCCCTCGCGGGTAGTGGCCCAGTGGCTTGAGTGAAAATCGTGGTGAAACCAGATACCATCGCGCTGCACGTACAAGGCCTCGTCGGGCATCTGATCCCGCAGGGCCATGGTCAGGAGCTTGCTGATGGAAATAGGGTTGAAAACCGTACCAAACGGGTTGTTGGTCACGGTCATTTTATGGTCAGTCAATTGCCCGCCCATTACCTGCGCAAAACAGGAACCAACAGTCACGATCCGGTCGTGAAGACCAATCGAAACGGGCAGTTTATCGGGGGTAAGTTCTGTGTGAAAGTGCATACTTTTTAAACAAAAAAACGGTCTCTAAAAGTCCGTTTTTGTCAATTATTTCACTTAACCAAACCTCTGATTTATAGACTTATAACAACGAAATAAGAGTCTCTAGACTAATCCGTTCATCGAACATAGCCTGTACCGGAATGCGGAAGTCTCTAATTTGTCTACTCACTATAAAATCTGCACCCGCAAACGTACCAGCCAGCTCATACTCTTCCATCTCGGGGTCGAGCGTATATTGTTCTACAGTTTGTTTACCGGGGTTTACCAGCCAATATTCGCCTACACCATGCGCGGCATAATCCGTGAATTTTACGCCCCGGTCGCGCTTGGCGGTTCCTTTCGACAATACCTCAACAATAAAGTCGGGAGCCGGGTACTGCATCTGTTCGCTCGTAAAGGTGTCGGCTTTTTCGGCTTTCCAGAAACAGATGTCAGGTTCGTAATCGTTACGGGTCAAGGTAATCATGGCTTTTTCTGACGCTACCCTTCCCAGTTTATGCTTGATGGCGTACGCACTCAGAAGCCTGTACAGATTACCGACGGCTGTCCAGTGCCGTTCTTTCACCGGCGAGTGCATAATCACTTCACCGTTGATAAACTCTGCTTTCTGATCTTCAGTAATGGTATTGTAAAAAATCTGCCGTTTCTGTGCCTCGGCCCGCAAGGCAGCCTGTGCCTCTTCAATCAGAATAGGCAGGTTGGGCGCTTCCATAAGTTGGTCTAACTGAAGAGAGGCCATATCGGCAGATGTATTTAAACAAATATACACAAAAAGCCCGGCTACCTGAGGGCAGCCGGGCTCGTATCTATTGGTGTCGCGTGGGCGTGTCGCTTACTCAGCGGCTACAACCTCAACGTTTACTTTGTGCTTCACCTCTTTGTGCAGGTCAAGCGACGCCTGATACGTACCGAGCGTCTTCACATCGTCGATGGTGATTTTCTTCCGGTCGATGTCGAATCCTTTTTCGCGCAGGGCATCAGCAATCTGAATGCTTGTAACGCGACCAAAGATTTTACCGCTTTCACCCGCTTTGGCAGGAATCGTCAGTACGGTCTCGCCGATCTGATCAGCCAACGCCTGTGCGTCGTTCTTGATCTTTTCAGCTTTGTGAGCAGCCTGACGAATGTTTTCGGCGATCATCTTCTTGTTTGATTCACTCGCCATCATCGCATATCCCTGAGGAATCAGGTAGTTGCGGCCGTAGCCCGGCTTCACCGTCACGATGTCGTTCTTGTAGCCCAGGCCGGCAATATCGGTTTTGAGAATGATGTCCATTTTTCTGAAAGTTTTCAGTCTTCAGTTTTCAGTTTTCAGTTGTGCAAGGCGGCTTTGCCAATCTGCATCGACCAAAAACTGCAAACTGCAAACTGTAAACTGCAAACTTTTTATTTGAGTGAATCAGCTACGTACGGTAAGATGGCGATATGGCGGGCCCGCTTTACGGCCTGACCCACTTTGCGCTGGTACTTCAGGCTGGTGCCTGTCAGACGCCGGGGCAGAATCTTGCCTTGCTCGTTGAGCAGCTTCAGCAAAAAGTTTGCGTCTTTGTAGTCGATGTACTTGATGCCTGACTTCTTGAAGCGGCAGTATTTTTTGCGGTTCTCGGTTTTCGAGACGGATTCGTTCTGTAAGCTCATGATTATTTGGCCTCCTCGGTTTCAGCTTGTTTTTTCTTACCTACTAAACCTTTGCGCTTCCGCTCGTTGTAGTCAACGGCGTGCTTGTCGAGCGCAATTACTAAGTGACGCAGTACGCGCTCATCACGCAGATACTCGGTGTTCAGAGCAGCTACAATCGTACCGGGAGCCTTGAACTCAAACAGATAATAGTAACCCGTGTTCTTGTGCTGGATCGGGTAAGCCAGCTTACGCAGGCCCATGTTGTCTTCATGAACAAGTTCCGCCCCGTTGTCGGTCAGCACTTTGCGGAACTTATCAACGGCGTCCTTCATCTGAGCTTCAGATAAAACGGGAGTTAAAATGAACACCGTTTCGTAGTTCTTTGGGAACATTATTGGTAAACAGTTTAAAATGAGGGTGCAAAGGTAAGAATAAAAGGAGAAAGGAGGAAGGGAGAAGGCAGAAAAATTCTGCGTCCCCTTTCCTCCTTTCCCCCTCTCCTGCTTTCCTCCTTTTATACTATTTCACCGTAAACTCGCCTTCTCCGATTTTGAAGCCCTCGGCGTACACCTCCACCACGTGTCGGCCTTCGTTGAAGCGTCCGTTGCCCCGGCCATACACAAAATCGACCTGCTGACGGCTATTGGTGAACTGGATCGATTGCGCAGCGGTATAAATCATACCCTTACCGTTGTAGGTAAATTCGCCCGAACCCGTTGCCATATCCGACAGAATAGCCCCGCTGGGGTCGAGTACCCGGATGTAAATGGTTTTTTCGTTTTGCTGCGCCAGGCTGTTTTCGGCTAACCGGAACGATACCTTGATTTTATCGAGCTGCCGGGCGCGGTAACTGCCGCCGTCACGCTCCTTGCCCCGCGTATTGAGCGAATTGACCATGATATTCTCCGCCCTGAGGGCCGATGCAATGGTGACTTTTTGCTCCAGCTCGCGGTTACGAACCGAGTACGTCGATACCGAATCCGACAGAGCGGCTCGCTCTCCACGCAGGCCCGCGTTCTCTTCCGACAAGGTTCGGTTTTGAGCCGCCAAAACCCCGTTCTCCTCCCGAAGCCGGGCAATCTCCTGATCTTTCTGGGCCAGCAGTGATTCGTACTGACTGACGCGCTGTGCATACTTTTTGTTGTCGAAGTTGTTGACGTTGCGGAGGTTACGCTTGTCGGCCTCCAGTTGATCTTTCACCCGCAGGAGCGAATCGACGTTGCCGCCCAGCCGCTGAATTTCCGTAATTTTCAGATCAAGCTGGGCCGAAATGGAATCCAGCTTGGTTTTCGTTGCCAATACCTCCTCGGTTTTGGCCGCAATGGTAACATCTTTTGTTTTTCCCATCTCCCGTTCCTGATACCAGAAATAGAGCTGGAGTACGTTGAGGGCCACCAGTACCAGTAAAGCAGCAATAAGATAATTCCGACCGTTGTTTCGTTTTTCGGAGCGAGCTTCCATAGGCGTTAAAAATAGCAACAGGGCGACTATCGGGCCCGGCGCAAAGGTACAACCCCTGACCTGACCACCGACCTCTCCCCTATTCAATACAAACGTTTGACGCTGGATGTTTACCCTCTCCAACGCTCATTTTGGCGAAAAACTACTCGATTCGCTACACAACTCAAACCTATCTTTGCTAATTCTTCTTTGTAGGAGTAGGCTGCCGTATGTACGTACAGCCCCTGTCCGATGGATTTTGCCTTGTTCCGCTACTTCACGCATGACAACTATTCAGGATAATATCGCCCGGCTCGAACAAACGATCCGGGGGCGCGCCCGGCTGATCGCCGTAACGAAAACCAAACCCGTTCCGATGCTCCAGGAAGCCTACGACGCGGGCTGCCGCGACTTTGGCGAAAACCGGGTACAGGAGATGGTCGAGAAGTACCCGCAGCTCCCGGCCGATATTCGGTGGCATCAGATCGGCCACCTTCAGAGCAACAAGGTGAAATACATTGCGCCCTTTGTAGCCCTGATTCACTCGGTAGATAGCCCGGCGTTGCTGAAAGAGATTAACAAACAGGCCGCTAAAAACAACCGGGTGATCGACTGTCTGCTCCAGATTTTTATTGCGCAGGAAGACACCAAGTTCGGCCTCGACCCCGCCGAAGCCCGCGCGCTGCTGCAAAGCCCTGACCTTGACGCCCTCACGCACGTGCGGCTGGTGGGCCTCATGGGCCTGGCGACCAACACTGACGACGAAGAACAGGTACGACAGGAGTTCAGAAGCCTGAAAAAACTGTACGACGAACTGGCCTCGATTCAACGGCCCAACGTGGCCTTCTCGGAGCTGTCGATGGGAATGAGTGGTGATTACGAGCTGGCGATTGCCGAAGGCAGCACAATGGTTCGGGTGGGGAGTGCTATTTTTGGATCACGATGAAATTCTTTATTCAAACCGGGGCTCTGCTGGGCCTGCTGGGCGTAGGGCTGGGAGCCTTTGGCGCTCATGCGTTACGCAAAATGCTCGACGAAACGGGCCGGGCGGCTACGTTCGAAACGGCCGTTAAATACCAGTTTTACCATGCGTTGGCGTTAGTGCTGGTCGGTGTACTGATGCAGCTCATGAGCCAAAATCCAATGGCCCTGAAGTGGCTCAACTACGCTGGGTTGTCGTTTCTGGGTGGAGTGCTTATTTTCTCAGGCTCGCTGTATATCCTGTGTTTCTCCGGAATCACCTGGCTGGGGGCCATCACGCCTATCGGCGGAGTGCTCATGATTCTGGGGTGGGCGCTGCTGTTCTGGGCCGTGAAATAAATGAGTGAAAGAGCGAAAGAGTGGCTGACGCGTATTACTCGTGCGTCCGTTACTCTTTCGCTCTTTCACTCTTTCACTCTTTCACTCTTTCACTCTTTCACTCTTTCACTCTTTCGCTCTTTCACTCATCGTGTAAACATCCCGGCCCGGCGCGAGTCGAGCTTGAGGAAAATAAAGAGCAGAATAGAGAACGACCACAACGACGATCCGCCGTAGCTGAAAAACGGCAATGGAATACCAATTACGGGCATCAGGCCGATGGTCATACCGATATTGACCATAAAGTGGAAAAAGAAAATACCAGCCACGCAGTAGCCATACACCCGGTTGAACTTACTCCGCTGTTTTTCCGCCAAAATCACAATCCGAGACAACAGCCCCAAAAACAGGGCAATCACGACGGCACTGCCAATAAAGCCGTGTTCTTCGCCGATCGTGCAGAAAATAAAATCGGTGCTCTGTTCGGGTACAAAGTCAAATTTGGTCTGGGTGCCTTCCAGAAATCCCTTACCCTGCAAACGTCCTGACCCAATAGCAATTTTGGCCTGTGTCACGTTCCAGCCTACCCCCAACGGGTCGATGTTGGGATTTACGAGCACCTTGATGCGGTTGCGCTGGTGTTTCTGCAACACATTGTTCACGAAGAAGTCGACGCCCGTCACGAAGACCATCATCCCGGCAATCACAACGCCCATGCTGATAAAGTTGCGCGTTGTACGGTTGTAACGGGGCATCAGAAACGCAAACGCCACCGCCACCGCCACCAGCCCGAAGAATATATACAGCTTTGGAAAAACGAGGGCCAGAACAAACAGGGCCGCCAGAGCAATGCCAGCTGCCGGAATCCAGCCCGGCAATCCCTCGCGATAGAGCATAATCACAAAGGCCGCAAATACCAGGGTAGACCCCGTTTCGTTGGAGGCAATAATGAGCAGGGCTGGCAAGCCAATAATTCCCGCAATAGGCAGCAAATCTTTGTAGCGACTCAGGTTGATACCCGGCACATCGAGGTACTTGGCCAGGGCCAGGCTCGTGGCCACTTTGGTAAATTCGGCCGGCTGAATGGAGAACGCGCCAAATTTAAACCACGACCTCGACCCGTTGATGTTGGAACCAGCAACGAGTACCAGCAGCAACATCAGAATCATGAAGCCGTAAAAAATATAGGCAAACGAGTCGTAAAACTTGTGGTGAATGGCCAGTACACAGATCACCAGAATCACGGTGGTACCAATCCACATGAGTTGTTTACCGGCATTGGTCGACAAGTCGAACAGGCTCGTCTGATCTTCGGGGCTGTACACCGCAGCGTACACATTGAACCAACCCATCATTACACAGCCTATGTACAGTGCAACGGTGAGCAGGTCTATATTTTGGGAAAACGGATCGTTACGGGACATGATTTTTTACAGTGAACAACGAGCAACTAACAACGATCTGTGAGAATGGGCCCGGCAAGTTTTGGCTGTCAGGTTTTGCAACTGCTCACTGTTTACTGTTAGTTGCACGTTGTTCACTGTTGGTTGTTCGTTGTTAATTGTTCACTGCTACTCGCCACTATTACTGGCCATCATGGGCTTGAGTTTTTCTACCTTGCGGCCGGTATCCTTGCGCATCGAATCGGGCTTACGGATCTGCGGGGCCTGTTTGGGGCCTTTGTAGCCCGGCAGCATCGACACCGGGGGCAGCAGATACTGCTTTTTCACGTGCTCGTCGAGCTTGGTGGCTTCGGTTTTACGTTTCAGATACCGCTCAGCAATGAGAGCCGCCACCGGAGCAGCCGCTGACCCACCCCAGCCGCCGTATTCCACAAACACGGCAATGGCAATTTTGGGGTTGTTCATGGGCGCAAACCCGATAAAAATAGAGTGGTCGTACTTGTGACCAAACTTGTTGTTCTGGGCCGTACCGGTTTTGCCGCACAGGTCAATGCCCGGAATATCGGCCATCTTGTTTACGGTACCAGCCGCAACGGCCATCCGCATACCCTCGATCACGGGCAGGTAATGCTGATACGCAATATCGGTTTCGTGCCGTTTGAGGTACTCCTGCGGCACGCCCTCACCCACCCGGCCAACGCCTTTTACGTAGTGTGGCGTAATGTACCAGCCTCGGTTGGCAATCGTAGCCGCCAGATTCACCAGCTTGAGGGGGTTCACCAGCAACTCGCCTTCACCGATACTGAGCGAGTAAATATTCGAAAACTTCCAGGTGTTTTTGCCCCGGTACAGCTTGTCGTAGGTTTCAACATCGGGCAGGCTACCTTTCAACTCTGTAGGCAAATCGACACCCAGTTTCTGACCGATTCCGAACTTCTCTACCGCATCGTGCCACTGCCGCAAGCCAATCGCCGACGCTTTAAACGTATTCGACTCACCGTTGTGGTAGATCATCTTGCGGAACACGTTGTAGAAGTACGGGTTGCACGAAAACCGCACAGCCCCACGCAGGTTGTTACCACCATGACAGTGGCAGCGCATCGGCGACCCACCATGCCCATACACCATATTGGGTGTGAGCGTGCCCTGCTGTTGCGCAATCAGGGCCTGAATCAGCTTAAACGTAGAGCCCGGCCGGTAACTCGCCATAATCGGGCGGTTGATGAGCGGCTTGTACGGGTCACGCAGCAGCTTGACGTAATTTTTGGAGAAGTGTCGGCTCGACAGCAGGTTGGGGTCGTAGGTCGGGGCGGATACTGACACCAGAATTTCGCCGGTCGAGGGTTCCACCGCAATCACACTACCAATCCGATTCTGCATAAGGCTGTCGGCGTATTTCTGCACTTCCACATCAATGCCGGTATAGAGGTTTTTACCGGCAACGGCGGCCGTATCGTACAGGCCATTCTTAAACGACCCTTTGGCTACCCCCCGCACGTTTTGCATCACAAACTTGACCCCCCGCTTTCCGCGCAGCACCTCTTCGTACTGCTCTTCAAGCCCGTTGTGGCCAATGTAATCGCCCTGCCGGTAGTAGGGAATCTCCTGATTTTCGAGCTGCTTTTTGCTTATTTCCGACACATACCCGAGCGCATTCGACAGGGTACGGGCCGGGTATGTCCGCATGGAGCTCATACGCGGCTCGAAACCCCGGTAATCGACGAGGGCATCCTGAATACGGGCAAAATCTTCTTTGGAAAGCTGACGAACAAACAGCGACGGCTTCACGGGCGAGTACTCCTTGGCCAGGTTCATGATGCTATCGAACTCAGCACGAGTCATTTCCATCATCCGGCAAAAGGCCGTCGTGTCCGGAATGCGTACCTGCTTCGGCGTCACGTACAGGTCGTACACGGGCGTGTTGTACACAATGAGTTTCCCATTTCGATCGTAAACCTGTCCCCGGTACGGAATTTCAATGACCCGTTTGATGGAGTTGTTCGACGATTCGAGCGAGTAACTGTCGTCTAAAATCTGGAGATAAAACAAGCGGGACAGATATATCAGCCCGACGAGGCAGAAAGCGCCGATGATGATATACTTACGATTCTCTAACATGAGACAAAATTCCGGAAATCCGAGCTACGCGATTCAAACCCACTACAAAGTTAGAGCATAAGAAATGGATAAGGAAGAGTACGTAATAATAATACGCCGTTTCCCTCCCTTGTCCTTTCCTCCCTTCTCCTTCTTACCACCCCCGCGCCGTCGTTCTGATCCGGCACAGATACCCGTCGGCGGTGATGTAGAGCGTACGGCCGTCGGCGTCGCCCCAGCCGCAGTTGGCCGTAGCCTGCCCGGTATCAATTCGACCCAGCAACGTACCGTCGGGGGCAATCACGAGCACCCCACCGGGGCCTGTACTCCACACGTTGCCGTCGCGGTCGGTTTTGAGGCCGTCGGGCAGGCCGGGCAGGTTTTGTTTCAGCAACGCCGAAGCATCGAAAAACACCCGCCCTTTCCCGACCGAGCCATCGGGTTGCATGGGGTACGCCATAATAACGGGCCGGTTCGGGTCCGACTGGGCGATGTACAGGGTTTTCTCGTCGGGCGAGAACGTGATCCCGTTGGGGCGGGTCAGGTCGTCGATCAGTAACGACACCCGGCCGGGTTTACCGGCTTCGGCCAGGGTAGCCCGGTACACGCCAAACAGGGGCGTTTCGCGGGTGGGGTCATTTTCTTTGCCAGCCAATCCGTAGGGCGGATCGGTAAAGTAATAGCTCCCATTGCTGTGCACGACCACATCGTTGGGCGCATTGAACCGCTTGCCCTCGTAGTGGTCGGCCACGGTGCGTTTGCCGCCCCCACTCAGCGGCATCACCGACACCCGCCGGTCGCCATGTTCGCAGAGCACGAGCCGCCCCTGCGCGTCGAGGGTCAGCCCGTTGGAGCCCGGTTCGTCGCTGTACACGCCGGTGCCGGTGTAGCCCGACGGTTTGAGGAACGTCGACAGCCCCTCTTTCTCCGACCACTTAAACACAGTATTCTGGGGCACATCAGAAAACAGCAAATAATTGCCCTGCTTCACCCAAATCGGCCCTTCGGCCCAGGTAAATCCACTCGCGAGTACGTCGATCTGCGCGTCTTTGGGAACGAGTTTATCCAGCCGGGGGTCTAACCGAACCACCTTACCGAGGGTTGGCAACGGCTGAGCCTGCGCCGTAGTCAGAGCGCCCAACAATAGGGCTATGCTAAGCGATGTTTTCATGGTAGTGACATTTCATGTACAAGTTTACACAATTCATGCAGGAAAGCGACAAGACGGTATAAACGTGAGTTTTCCGTTATTTACTTTTGCGGCTCGCTTTGCAAACCGTATGGCTTACCGCTACCTCTACTTACTTCTTACTCTGTTTGTTACAACCCCGATTCTGGCCCAAACCGACGCCCAGATCTTCGCGCCCGACTCGGTTCGGCGACTCCTGAAAGCCACGCCAACACCTGTACCGATCCGGGTAGACGGGCGGCTCGACGATGCCGCCTGGCAACGGGCCACCCGCGCCAACAACTTTGTGATGGTGGAGCCGGTACAGGGCAACCGGGCTACCCACGATACCGAGGTTCGGGTGCTGTTCAACGCCCAATACCTGTACGTAGGGGCTTTTTGCCGCGATTCGGCCGGCCGCCGGAGCATCCGGGCTACCGATTTTCGGCGCGACTTCAGTCAGCGGGCGCACGACTTTTTCGCTATTGCCATCGACGGGTTCAACGACCGGCGCAATGCCATGATGCTCGCCACCAACCCCTACGGCACCCAACATGACCTGCTTTCGTTCGACGATTTGCTGTACGATACCGACTGGGATGGGCTGTGGCGCGTACGAACCATGCGCACCGACTCGGGCTGGACAGCCGAATTTGCCATTCCGTGGCAAACCCTCCGCTACCCCAAAACCGCTGACTCAACCCAGACCTGGGGCATCAATTTTTTCCGTAACCGACGCATGACCAACGAGCAGTCGGGCTGGTCGCGGTACCCGCGGGCTTTCTCGGCCCTGCGTATGGACTACGCCGGGCAGGTTACGGGACTTACCCCGCCCCCACCCGCCACCAACATTCGGGTGCAGCCGTACCTGCTCACCTCCTTCGACCGGTACCGCAGTACCGAACCGGGCTCGGGCCAAAGCCGTACGCTACACGACGAAACCGTGAAGCTGGGGGGCGAAATCAAGTGGGCTATCAACCCCAACACCGTACTCGACCTGACCGTAAACACCGACTTTGCCCAGGCCGACGCCGACCGGCAGGTAAACAACGTGACCCGGTTTTCGGTGTTTTTTCCGGAACGGCGGCAGTTTTTCCTCGAAAACGCCAGCTTGTTCGGCACGGGTGTAGGCCCAGGCGACGACCTGTCGGGCGGGGCTATGCGAATTCAGCCCTTTTTCAGCCGCCGGATTGGCCTCGACGATGCGGGCAACCCGATTCCGATTGATGCCGGAGCCCGGCTCGTGTACCGCTCGCTCAAACGCAACTACGGAGGGCTGCTCATGCGGCAACGGGGCACCGACCAAAGCCCCACCACGACCTTTGCCGTGGGCCGGTATTCGCAGAATATTGGTAAGCAAAGCCGGTTGGGCGGACTGATGACCGTGAAGCAACAAAGTGAGCTAACCCTTAGCCCCGACTCCACCCGCCCCGGCGTGACGAATCTGGTGGGGGCAATCGACGGGTTTTTCCGGATCAACGAGTCACACTCGCTCAGTACGATGGTGATGCAGTCGGCCTCCACCGACGGACGCGACCGGGGCGTGGCCGCCTACGCGCAGTACTATTACACCACCAACCAGGTAAAATTCTGGTGGACTCAGTCGGTGGTCACCAAAAACTTCAATCCGGGCGTGGGGTTTGTATCACGCAGCGACGTAATCGCTACCACGCCGGGGGTATTCTGGTACTACCGGGGCAAGTACCTGCCCGCCCGGCGGCTCATTCGGGCGTTTGAACCGGGGATCTGGGCCGAATTTTACCATCAGGCCTCAACCGGGCGGCTCACCGAACGCCAGTTTGTGATCAATCCGGTCTGGTTTAACTTTCAGCGCGGGGGCTTTTTCGGGGTGGTCGTGACGCCTACCCAGCAACACCTGACGGAAGAATTTGTCCCTCTTGGCGTGCGGATTGGGCCGGGTGTGTACAATTACACCCGCTACCAGATGTACCTTGGCAGCGATGCCTCGCGCAAACTGTCGGTATCGACCAACTATGAGCTGGGCCGCTACTACAACGGTCGGCTGGGCACATTCGATCTGGCAGTGCGGTACGCTCCGCTCCCCAACCTGTCGTTGGCAGGTCGCTGGGTGGGCAACCGGTTTCATGAAGTCGGCGAAAACCTGTCCAATACGGTGGTCGATCTATACTCGATAGAAGGGCGGCTTGCCCTGAACCCACGCCTGCAACTGATTGGTTTTTACCAGCAAAACATCACCAACCGGCAGCGGCTGGGTGCCCGCGACACGTACAATATTCGGTTATCGTGGGAGTACCGCCCGTTGTCGTTTCTGTACGTGGTATTCAATCGGCGGGTTCAGGACGGTATCACGCGGCAGAACGAACAGCATGTGATTGCTAAACTGAGCTATCTGAAGCAGTTTTGAGCCACAAACACACAAAAGGGCCACTGCTCCATGCAGTGGCCCTTGTCATGATTGGTGAGATTGGGCACGCAAGCCGCCGTAGCGGTTATTTTCAATAGCCCGGATACCCCGGCCGACGATACGGCCCGTTGCCCCGGTTGCCGTACTGATCCCGGTAGGGCTGCACCCGATTGAGTACGATAGCCCGCTGACGGGGCGTCATCACACTCAGCATATCGCCGAATTTCTGCCGTTGCATCTGCCGGAAACGGGGGTCGCGCGGGTTCACCCGGAAGCGGTCGTAATAGGCGTCGATCCGCTCCATTTCGCGCCGTTGGGCCCGGTTCAGGTCCAGCTCATCGCGCCAGCGCCCGCGCCAAAACTCGTGATCGAACTGAAACGCATCGGGTCCGTAACCATCCCAGTTTCGCCGACGCCAATCGTCGCCGTAGTAGCCCCGGTCATAGCCATAGTCGCGGTCGCGATCCCAGTCCCTATCCCGGTAATCGGGTCGGCCATACGGGGGTTGCCCGTACGAATTAGGATTGCGGTGATACGACTGCGCGGGGGCGTCGGTGGGGGTTTGGGCCGAAACGGTCGTGAGTGTGATCAGACCGAAGGCAAGTACCGAAAATAAGCGTGTGTAGTTCATGGCGGATTTGTTGTTTACTGGTCAAATCTGCCGGTTGGATAAGGCTTGCCGAAAAAGGTTTAACGGGGCAGAAAAAGATCCTCCCCCAATACGCCTGCTTACTCAACCCTTACCTCTACCTTACTCGTCCCGACTTTGCCGCTCAACGTAGCGCCTTCAGCTACGAGCCGGAGTTTCGTTTTGGCGTCGGAGGCATAGAAGGTCACGCGCGCTTTCCCATCGGGGCCGGTCTTCACCATTGGGGCCCAGTGCAGCGTCGCCCGGAAATCAGGACGGGACCCGCCATCGGCCGCCCGCGGCCGGGCCGCGTTGTCGTACCTGGGGGCGTAGAACTCCCGCACGGGGGTGTAGCCCATCAGGCGGGTAGCGAGCGTGCCGGGAGTTGGCGTTTTGCTGTAATCATAATCGGGCGAGCCACGCCGGGTCAATACATTGATAACCCCACCAGCCCCGTTGGAGCCCGCCATAATGGTGGCCCCTCCGCCCGTTAATACATCAACGGCTTCGATGTCGGAAACCGGAATATTAATCACCGCATCTTTGCTGATCGGCATACCGTCTAAGAAAAACGCGGGTTCAATGGGGCCACTAAAGTTAGCCGCCCCCCGAATCTGCACGCGGGCATCGAACCCCGAACCCGTCACCTGCACGCCGGGCACTCGGCTCCGCACCACGTCCAGAAACGTCAGAGCCCCGCTCCGGTTCATATCGTCGAATTTCACCGTGCGGTCGGGGGTCGAATACAGCATCCGGCGCGAATCGGGTTTCTCGCGTTTGGCCTTCACGGTTACGGCTTCCAGCAGCACCTCCTTGTTGCGCCAAATCTGCCGCTCAATCTCCAAATACTCGTTGGTACGTTTCAGAAACTCCTCAATGGCGTCGGGGCCAAGCAAAAACGGGTTATAAGGCACCTTAGTGATCCGTACCGTTGGTTTGAGCACCTGATCGAGCGTTATCAGATACCCCCGATTGTTGCCTCGTTCGCCCAAGGCCTGAATAAACACACCGGTAGAATCGTACAGGTCGAGGCCGCCCGTCACGAAACGGCCTTTCTCGTCGGCCTGTCCCATCAGCACCTCGCGGGTACTGTCTTTTTTGGCGAGCATAAACATCAGGTTTGCCTTTTCGGCGGGTTTGCTATTGGCACGGCTGATCTGCCCCGTCAGCGTAATTCCTTCTTCGAGCGGGTACCGAATGGGGGGAATCGTACCCGCCAGCACGTCGGTCCAGGTGAACCGACGCCAGCCCTGCGTCATCATCAGCTGATCGGCCTGCATAGCCCGGTCTGGGTTGGCTTCGTCGGTGTACAGGCCCGGTTCTTCCACCGTTCCGACCAGATCGGAGGTGAGCAGCAGGTGCGACACAATCGAGGCCGGGTTACTCACCATCGAGGGAGCCATATTGAGGTCGGTAGCGGCCAACGACAGGGTTGCCTGGGCGGGCTTACCGTCGGGGTCGGTCACGGTCACGTCGACCTCAACAGCCTCGCGGGGCCGCACGGTCGCTTTGGTGGGTGTAAGGGCCACCCGCAGCCGGTCGCGCCGATCAATGAAAATAAGCCGTTCGCACACGGGCGTATTTTTTTCATCGAATAAGGTCAGTTGCGTAATCCCGTCGGGCAGTTTATCGCGCGGAATCTGAATCAGGAGCGATTTTCGGCTCAACGGCCCCTCGGCCGCATGGACCACCACACCCCGGGTCTGGGCTACGAGCGTAATGCGCCCGGCAGCCGCATCAGGCGGTACGGTTTTGTTATGCTGCACAAACACCTTTACTACGTTGGGGTTGCTGAGGTTGTCGACAGTCATCACAAATCCAAGGGGCTGCACCACGGGCAGCAGATACGGGTAGTACGTTTTGGCCGGATCGCCGACGGCCCGCACAAACGCCGTGTAGGTCTGGTTAGGCTCAGGCTGTAGCGCAAAATTGCCCATACCCCGGTGCAGGCTCGAAAACCCCATCACGGTATCTTTGGCGGTATTGAGCACGAAGCCCTCCACATCGAGCCCCTTACCCGTTGTGCTGACCGCTTTGAAGCCCACCCGCCCCGACAGCCCCAACACCAGATTACCACCTTCGGGCAAAAACTGCACATCCGGCTTGAGATTGGGCCCGGCCGCGTTTGCCGTCGTTGGCTTGTTGTCGGACCGGATGAGGGTCAGCGTTTTGGAGAAATAGTACTCAGCCGGAAAGTTGCGCATCCAGCTCGTGTAGGCGTGCAGGAGGTAGGTGCCGGTCGGGAGCGAATCGGGCAGGGCCAGTTGGCCGGGTGCCTGCCCCCCACTGGCTTTCAGTTTGATCTGTTGCACTACCTCGCTTTTCCGGGCATCGATCAGGTCGACGTACAGCACCCGGCTCACCGAGTCTACGTTGTGCAGGATTCCATCGAACAGATACCCCTTGAGCCAGATTGTCTCGCCGGGCACATACACGTCGCGGTCGGTTTGCAGATACACTTTTTCGCGCGGGTACTGCCCGTTGTACGCCTTCAGCTTTTCAATCAGGGTGTTCACAAACGCTTCGTCGACCCAACGAAATGCAGTTACACTTACACAAATACAAAGAAAAATGACCCGAACAGGTAAAGTCCTAAACATGTGGATATAGAGTAGGTTTTAGGGGGAATGGGTTTGTATAAAAATTATCGCCTATAATTTAGCCAAAAAACAGTAACCCGATATGACTTCCTCTTCATCTAAAACAGCGTTAGTCATTGGGGCTACGGGGCTGATCGGTACTCATCTCACGCAACAGCTCTGCCAGTCGGGCTATTACGAGCGCGTTAAAATACTGGTTCGTAAGCCGTTCAGTTTCCAGCACCCCCGTCTTCAGGAAATACAATTTGACTTCGACCACCCGAACGGTTTGCTCACGCAGGCCGACGATATTTTTTGCTGCCTCGGCACCACCATGAAACAGGCAGGTTCGAAAGAGGCATTCCGGCGAGTCGACTATGACTACCCCATGACCATTGCCCGGCTTGGGCGCGAGCAGGGCGCCCGGCAGTTTTCTATTGTGACGGCGATGGGGGCCGATGTGAGCTCGCTGTTTTTTTACAACCGGGTCAAAGGTGAGGTTGAGCGCGACCTGGCTAAGCTGGGCTACCCGACGCTGCTTATTTACCGGCCCTCACTCCTGCTCGGCGACCGTACGGAAGCCCGGCTGGGCGAAAAAATTGGCGAGGGGGTCATGAGGACGTTGAACCCGCTGATCCCCTCGAAGTATAAAGCTATTGCTGGTGAAAAAGTAGCCCGGGCCATGTGTAGCACCGCCCAAAATGGCCTCACCGGACTGCATGTGTTCGACTCGGCCGCCATGCAGGCTTACTGAACTGGGTGGGCGGCTTTCCGCAACGTATTTTCCAAGACCACCACACCCGTTTGTGCTTTGGCCCAGCTATCGGCCCAGTACACGGGCGTGGGCGACACCGACTTGTAAAACGATCCCAGCACAATGTCGTCGTCGCCATCGCCGTCCATATCGCCGGCATCCATCACCAGCCACCGGCCCGTATCGGCACCGGGCCAGGTACGGGGCTTAAACGTCAGATTACCCGTATTTTCGAGGTACACAAATACCTGAGCGGGTTTCTTGCCGGTATCGTCGAGCACCGGAAAAAACGAAATAGCCGCCAGGTCCACGTCGCCATCGCGGTCAAAATCGCGGGCCACCACCTGCTGGGCACCCGGCATGGGATAGAACATGGCTTCTTTCCTGAAACCAAACTTCCCGTCGTTCAGGTACACCCGAATACCGTGAAAGGGCTTGTGTACTTTTGAGTAGTCGGCATTGTCGCCGTTGGTACACACCAGATCGAGGTGGCCGTCGCGGTTCATATCCACCAGTTCGACGTACGACGAGCCGTACACCGGCGGCATTCGCAACACGGTCTCTTTGCGAAACCGGCCGTTGCGGTCATTATAAAACACAGCGATCTGTTCGTCGCCCTGCGCGAGCAAGGCCACCACATCGGGCCACCCGTCGTTATCAATGTCGCGCACGAGTGTCCGGCGGGCGCCGGGTACCGCATCGAGCACCACCTCGCGGTACGTATTTCCTTCGTTGAGGTAGGCACTCAACCGGCCCACGTTATGCCCAAACTCCGACACAATCCAGTCGGGTTTACCGTTGCGGTCAAGGTCGGCAGTGGTCAGCTGCACGGGTCGGCGGAGTGTATCGACCACGGCTTTACCTCCCAGCCAGAGTTTACCCACGGCCCGGTCGTTGGGGTCCATGATGCCCATGAGCAGGTACGCATAGTCGGACCGGCCGGGCACACGCACGGCATCGGAGGGCGGGCTGGGCAGGTGCATGGAGTCGGTGCGGGCAAGCCCGGCATCGAGCGTAATAAGGTCGCCCCGGCGGTTACCCACCCGCAGCGAGCGGCTCATCGAATCGATGCGAACAAACGTGGTAAAAGGCGGTAGGGGCTGTTTAGGCACTTTGGGCGTAAACAGGCTCAGCCCGGCCGGAGCCGCCGGGTTGGGCAGCGTGAGTTTGGCCGGGGCTTTGGTCAGGTAGAAATCGACAATTTTGAGCCAGTTTTCGCGCGAGATGGTTGGCTGGGCGGGGTAATAGCCCAACCGGATGCCCTCGTTCAGCTCTTCGACCTGCGCGCCGTAACGGCCTACCGATGCCGTATCGGAGAGGTAACCCATTCGGAGGGCCATCTGGGGCAGTACGCCGTTTTGCCACGTATCTTTGTCCAGAACACTCGGGTCGGTGTAGAGGTGGCAACTGCCGCAATAGGCTACGGCCAGTTCTTCGCCGGTGGGTTGGGTACGGGTGCAACCAGCGGGCGCCCACACGAGCATGGCCGCCCCAACGAGCCAGAAACCAATTAGTTGGATATTGAAACTTACCTTCATGTAAAAAAATAGACAATTTTTGGTGGTTTCGTCTGTCATCTTCAGCAGGCCAAAAACGGCAAACTACGCCCCAATTGGGTGGGTCTGTTAGGCGAAACTTTTTTGCACCACAAACCAAAAACGAAAAACCCTAAACCCCAAACTCTACCCCCTTCATGCCACTCATCAGCAAGAAAAAACCGGTATATCGTATAGGCGACGCCCTACGTGATTACCTCGTTCAGTACAGCCGCGAACTGGCCCTGCCAATTCAGTATTCCGATCTGCTGCGGTACGATAACTCCATCTCGCTCTACGACCGCAGCGGCCACGATACCCTCTGGGAAACGGTGTTTTATCCAGCCTCCGACGTCGATGAGATTCTGCTGGCCCTTAAAACCATTTACGCCGAGCTGAAAGCCGACGGCGACATGTCGGTGACGGGCCACCTCACCATCGACCGGGTCGACCTCTGCACCTACGGCAATACCAAGCCGTTTCGGATTCGGGTGCGTAACCAGGTAAACGACAACTTCGACTATTTCTACATCAAACGGGCCGATGCCTCGCGGGTGTACGGGCTCGAACTGGAGCACATTCTGTCGCCCAACCGCATCAGCTACCTCACCAGCAGCCAAACACTCATTGAAGAACACATTGCCGGGATTCCGGGCGACGGTTTTTTCGACCGCGACCTATACGACCCCGCCACTAACCCCATCCGACTCTGCAAAGAGTTTGTGAAGTTTAACGAACGTTGCTTTGTGCGGCTGCTGGGCGATATGCATTCGAGCAATTTTGTGGTCGATGTGACCCCCGACTTCGACGAGGTGTATTACCGGATTCGGGCTATCGACTTCGATCAGCAATCGTACGAAGGGCGCAAATCGGTGTATCTGCCCCAGTATTACATTCAGAATCGCCCCATTATCGAGCTCGGCATGAAGTACATGACCCCTGAGAGTGTACGGCAGTATCAGATTGAAGAGCGGTCGCTGATTGCGGGGCGGCTACGGGTCGAGAAAACCCGTTTCAACGACCTGATGACCGCCATGCGCCCCGACCCCATCTCAACGCCCGAAAACGTAGGCCAGCTGCGGGAGTCATTGGCCCGGCATCACCGCTCGCGCGAGTTTTTGCGGGCGCAAACCATGGGTGATTTGGTCTGGACAAGCCTCGAAGTGGGGGGACTGCACTAACTATTATTGACCTTCCCAGACAACGAAGCCCACACAGATCGTTTATGAATGAACACCCTCTACCCCGGCCGGATTTTTCCTGGGAGGTTCGAGGTTGTTCTGTACTGCCTTACCGACCGATACTACGCCCAAACCAATAAACTATTCCCTGCGGCTATGCCAACCTATCGCGTTTTCCTGCTCTGGGGCCTGTTTATGGCCTTTCTGACTACCGCCGACGCCCAGAACCGGCGCCGAACCACCCAGCCATCAGCCGCCAATAACGGCCCGATTCCGGTGGTTACGGCTCCGCAAACGCGCCTTATCGAGAGCATAAACTTCAACAGCACGCTGCTCAATCAGGCCGTGCGCTACTCAGTGTACCTGCCCCCCGATTATTACACCTCTAACCGGCGCTACCCGGTGGTGTATCTGCTGCATGGGTATGGCGACGACGAAACGGGCTGGATTCAGTTTGGTGGTGTCGATCAGGTGGCCGACGCTGGGATTCGGTCGGGCGAGCTGCCGCCCATGATTATTGTGATGCCCAACGGCGGCAGTAGCTGGTACATCAACGATTACCAGAACAAGGTACGCTACGAGGATATGTTTGTGCAGGAATTTATTGCCCATATCGACTCCACGTTCCGAACCCGCCCCAAACGCGATTTTCGGGGCATTGCGGGCCTGTCGATGGGGGGGCTCGGGGCACTGGTGCTCGCCATGCACCACCCCGACCTGTTTGGCGCGAGCGCGGCCCTGAGCGCGTCGGCCCGCACCGACGAGATGTTTACCGCCATCCCCGACGAACGCTACTCGACCGTGTTTGCGCCGGTGTTCAGCGGGCCAGCTACGGGGCAAGACCGCCTGACAACCACCTGGAAACGCAACAGCCCCATTACATTGGCCCGGTCGGCACCGGAGGGCGACCTGAAACGGGTTCGCTGGTTCATTGATTGTGGCGACGATGACGCCCTGTCGGCCGGTAACGCCATGCTGCATATCGAGCTGACCAATCGGCAGATCCCGCACGAATACCGGGTTCGCAACGGGGCGCATACCTGGGAATACTGGCGGGCGAGTTTGCCCGACGCCCTGAAATTTATAGCCGCCGGGTTTGTGAATTAAGGCCCGATGGCACCGAAACAGCGAACAATTCTCCAAATTGCAGCGGGTTTGGGGCCGGGCGGTTGCATCTGTACCCGGCCAACCCCCACCCGGCTGGTGGGCCAGCCGTTATGAACAACCAGTTTCTACAGCAATGACTCTTGCGATCGACACGGGTAATACCGACGCCGTTTTCGGACTGTTTGAACACGATACGCTCCTGCATATCTGGCGGACACCCGCTCAACCCGAAGCCTCGTCGGCGCATTTCGAAGCAAAGCTGCGCCTGTGGCTGCTGGAAGCGGGCATTCCCCTGAGCGCGGTGCGGCAAACGGTGCTGTGCAGCGTGGTGCCGATGCTTACGCCCACCCTGCGCGAGATGCTCACCGAACTGTTTGGCATGGAACCCGTGGTGGTAGGCCCCACCATTTACCCAGCTCTGCCCCTCCAGATTTTGCGGCCGCACGAAATCGGGGCCGACCTGGTAGCCAACGCCTTAGCCGCCTATACCCGCTACCAGCGCAACTGCGTAGTGGTCGATTTTGGTACGGCCCTGACGTTTACCACCGTCTCGGCCACGGGCCAAATGCTGGGTGTAGCTATTGCACCGGGCCTTAAAACGGCCATTCGGGCCTTGTTTTCCAACACGGCTCAGTTGCCCGAAGTACCGCTCGAACTGCCAACGTCGGCCCTCGGCCAAAACACCACGCACGCTATTCAGGCCGGGGTGGTGCTGGGGTACGAAGGGCTCGTACGCTCGATGATCAACCGCATCCGAACGGAGCTAAACGGCGACTGCCTCGCCATCGGGACGGGTGGGCTTGTTCGCGCTATTTCGACCCTCCAGGCCGACTTCGACGATCTGGTACCGGGCCTCACCCTTACGGGCGTCAAGCTCGTGGGCGATACCGTGCGGGCCTACACCGGCACGCTCGTACCAAGCAGTCGCTGAGTTACCATCGCCCCAGCACTACGGCAATGGCCCCGGCGAGCATCAGCACCAGAAACGGTATCGGGGCCCACTCCCGGCGGCTGTAATGCACGCCTACTGCCGCTATCAGCACCACCGCCATGCCTATGTCGGCGCATACCGTCAGAACGGGGGCTATATTTAGTAAGCCTGTTGCGGCTAACACAAAGGCCCCGGCCAGTTCGAGTGCGCCTAATATGCGCAGAAACCGGATCGAAAACGCAGACGGAGCCAACTTCCGCACGGCCGCGTCGGAGCCAAATATTTTCAGAGCACCGGTTCCCGCAAACAAGAGGGCCAGTAATCCCTGTATGATAAAAAGGAATGGATTCATCTTGGGGTTTTGGGGTTACACGAGTACGATCCACCAATAACAAGAAACCATGAACTAGGCCCCTGGAACACCACCCGATTCGAGGTCAGTCAGAATCCGGGTGAGCTGATTGAGGGGTTGCCGAAATCGGTACTTGTTTTCGTACAGAATAGCCACCGAGAAAGCGGTCAGCGCAACCGCAAACAACATCAGGCCCGGCAAGGGATTCTGGCGCGGGTCGGGGAGCCAGCCAAACCGAACCGCCAACAAAACCAGCAACCCACTCGTAAGCGGCACGGCTACGGCTTCGAACCACTGCTTGAACCGGAAAAACGAATGGATAATCCGGTACTGACGCCGAACGTAGGCGGCCAACGGCTGCCCTGAGGGGTCGGGCGGATACGAGCGGGACAGGGTGTACTGCTTGAATTTGGTAAAAAATAGGTAGCTGAACGGCAGGTAGAGCAACACACCTGACAGGCACAGGCGGGGCAAAACGGGATCGTGCCAGAAACGCACCGTCAGGTGAATAAGCGTGATGTAGATCATCAACTGCCACACCCCCGACGCCCAGATGTACTTCCCCACCGACCGCTGCTCGGCCCGAATCCGGCCCTGAATCAGACGTTGCACCTCGGCCGAATCGGCGGGGGGTACGGAGGCCGCGCCGGTCTGCCGCCATGCGTTGCGAAAATTTTCGAGAGAATCGGTCATTGTTGCAGGTGAGCCCCGGGCTCGTTTAGTTGTTTTTCCAATCGCTTCCGAACCCGCACCAGCCGCACGCTGACATTCGAGACGGTCAGGCCGGTAATGTCGGCAATCTGTTCGTACGACTGTTCTTCCAGGTACAGCAGCGTAATCGCCTTGTCGACCGGCGACAACCCGTCGATGGCGCGATACAGTAGCCCCACCAACTCCTCATCGGCCGAACTGTCGGGCGGGGCCGCGAGTCCCAATACCTGTTCTGACAAGGGTTCGGGCCGGAGGGCGCGCCCACGTTTACGCACGTAGGTAAGGGCCGTGTTGAGGGCAATTCGGTACATCCAGGTCGACAGGCTGGCTTCGCCCCTGAACCCCGGATAGGCTTTCCAGAGCTGGTACGTGATTTCGCCAAACAGATCCTGTCGGTCGTCGGGGTCGGGGCAATGCACCCGGCAGAGCCGGTACAAAAACGGTCGACTGCGGTTGTAATGCCCTAAAAATTCGGTTTCCTGCGCGGCCGTCATGGGTTTTGACTGGGTTCGGTTTACTTCATTAGTCGCTGGCGGGACCGAAAAACTACACGCCCGACCTATTCTTTTTTCGGTACAGAACGGGCGGCTTCAAAATGGCACAATTACCCCGCCACAATGCCCTGTTCGCCCCCCGTACGGGTCGACCAAAGGCCGTACTTTTAGGAAAAAAATAGACCAAACAACACGTACTTATGAAAAAGACAACCATTGCGTACTGGGTATTCACGGGGCTTTTCTGCTTCGTGATGGGGGGCTCTGCCATTCCGAATATTATGGCCGATGCTGTTTCTATCAAAGGGTTTGGCGAACTGGGCTACCCGGCTTATCTGGTGCCGTTTCTGGGCTGGGCCAAGTTGCTCGGAATCATTGCGCTATTGGTTCCGGGCTACCCGCGCCTGAAAGAATGGGCCTACGCCGGCCTTATGTTCGACATTCTGGGTGCGATTTACTCAATTGCAGCCGTGGGCAAGCCCCTCAGTCTGTGGCTGCCCATGTTTGTGCTCCCGCTCGTCGGAATGCTGTCGTATGTGTATCATCACAAACGACTCAACGCCCACGCCACCAAACAAACCCGCGCCATGAACCCGGTACTGGGGTAACGTGGCCCAACCCGTACGCAAAAGCGGCCCCTCCTGCGCAGGAGGGGCCGCTTTTGGTTGTGAGCAGATGTTGTCGGCCGTATCCGTTGGGTACGGCCCACAAGCCTCCGTTAATCAATCTTGAGCAGACGAATCGTATGCGACCGGGTTTCGGTTGCGGCCCGCAAGAGGAGCGTTCCGCCCGGCTGCCGACTCACATCGAACCGGAATCGTTCTTCGGCCTGCCCTCGTTCGCGTCGCTGCTGACCGATAATCTGGCCCTTCGAGTCGGTGAGCAACACCTGAACCGGTTCGCCCGCAATGCCCGTCACCGCTACTTCGACCACGCCATTGCTGATTGGGTTGCCACCCACCGCCGTGATGCCGATGGGGTTCAGATCGACCGTTGCCAGACGACCCGAAGCCGACGAAGCACTGATGGTAATCGTCACCGTACCGCTCGCCGACTGCCCGACGGTACTCGTACCACCTGTAGCCGTGCCCGACGTAGCCGTGCCACTGGTGCCTGTGCCGCTGGTGCCGCTGCTACTACTACCGGTAGAGGCCACAATGACCACCGTGTTGCTACCGGCCGCCGTTGGCGTACCCGATATGGTGCCGGTGGCCCCGTTGATACTCAACCCAGCCGGGAGCCCCGTAGCCGCGTATGTCAGGGTCTGACTGCCGCCCGCCGTGAACGTACCTGTAGGCAACGTATAGCTGAACGCACGCCCAACAACCCCCGTAGCCGATACCAGCGATCCGCTAAATACAGGGGCGGTTCCGGTGGTACCTGTGCCGCTGGTGCCGGTCGTGCTGGTGCCACTCGTCACCGAACTACTGATGGTGATACCCAGCGTGCCACTCGCCGACTGCCCAACGGTGGCCGTGCCACTGGTACCGGTGCCACTTGTACCGCTGGTACTACTACCCGAACTTGCCCTGATAACTACCGTATTGCTGCCTGCCGCTGTGGGCGTTCCGGATATGGCCCCCGTGGCTCCATTGATGGTTAGCCCCGCCGGGAGACCCGTGGCCGCATAACTCACCGACTGACCGCCCGTAAACGCACCCGTAGGCAGTGTATAGCTGAATGCCTGCCCGACCGTACCCGTGACTGAGGTCAGCGGTCCGTTGAAGACAATGCCCGTGCCACTCGTACCGGTGCCGCTGGTGCCGGTCGTGCTGGTACCGCTCGTTACCGAACTGTTAATCACAATACCAAGTGTACCACTTGCCGATCCGCCCACGGTAGCCGTACCACTGGTACCGGTCCCGCTGGTTCCACTCGTACTGCTGGCCGAACTAGTTGCCGTAATCACGACGGTATTACTACCAGCCGTAGTGGGCGTACCGGTAATGGCCCCGGTGCTCGGGCTGATGGTCAGGCCCGCAGGCAGGCCCGTGGCCGCGTAGGTGAGCGACTGACCTGTGGTAGCCGAGAACGACCCGTTCGGGATGGTGTAGCTGAACGATTGCCCAACCGTACCTGTCGCCGAGCCCAACGTACCGACAAATGCTGTTCCGCTCGTGCCGGTGGTACTCGTACCGGGGTTGACGGTTATGCCCAATAGCGCACTCGCCGACTGCCCGCTCGGGTTCGTCGCGAAAATGACCACCGCACTATTGCCCGCCTGTGTTGGCGTCCCGGATAGGGTCCCGGTAGCTGCATTGACACTCAGCCCCAACGGAATCCCCGACGCGTTGTAGGTCAGCGATTGACCCGTAGGCGAGGTAAAGGCTCCCGTAGGTAAGGTATAGGTAAACGCCTGCCCGACCGTTGCCGTAGCCGAGGCCAACGTACCGCTGAATACCGGCGCGGTTCCCGTTCCGCTCGTAACCGAGCTGTTGATCAAAATCCCCAATGTACCGCTAAACGATTGCCCTGTAGTAGCCGTGCCGCTTGTACCCGTCCCGCTCGTACCGGTGGTACTGGTGCCCGAACTGACCGTAGTACTCGTACCGGACGTGATGGCCGTAATGATCACCGTATTACTACCCGCCGTGGTCGGGGTACCGGTAATAGCTCCCGTACCGGTATTGATCGTCAGGCCGGGTGGTAGCCCACTGGCCGAATACGTCAGCGACTGACCCGCCGTAGCTGAGAATGACCCGTTCGGAATGGTATAACTGAACGATTGCCCAACCGTACCCGTGGCCGACCCCAGTGTTCCGACAAAGACCGTACCCGTGGTTCCTGTTCCGCTTGTACCGGTGCCGCTCGTTACGGAAGCATTGATCAGAATCCCCAGCGTACCGCTAAACGATTGCCCCGTAGTAGCCGTGCCGCTCGTACCCGTCCCGCTGGTACCGGTGGTACTGGTGCCCGAACTGACTGTAGTACTCGTGGCCGAACTCGTAGCCGTAATAACTACGGTATTGCTGCCCGCAGCAGTAGGCGTACCGGTAATAGCTCCTGTATTCCGGTTAATGGCCAATCCGGGTGGTAGCCCGCTGGCGGCATACGTCAGCGACTGACCCGCTGTAGCGGAGAACGATCCGTTCGGAATAGTGTAGCTGAACGACTGCCCAACCGTACCCGTGGCCGACCCCAGCGTACCAGCAAAGGCTGTTCCGCCCGACGTACCGGTGCCGCTGGTGCCCGTGGTGCTGGTGCCACTCGTCACCGAGCTACTGATCACAATACCCAGGCTGGCCGTAGCTGACTGCCCCACCGTGGCCGTACCCGACGTGCCGGTGCCGCTGGTGCCCGTGGTACTGGTGCCCGAGCTGACGGTAGTACTGGTGGCCGAGCTGGTGGCCGTAATAATCACCGTGTTGCTACCGGCCGTGGTGGGGGTACCGGTAATAGCCCCCGTGTTTCGGTTGATGGTCAGGCCACCGGGTAGCCCACTGGCGGCATACGTCAGCGACTGACCCGCCGTGGCCGAAAACGACCCGTTTGGAATGGTGTAGCTGAACGACTGCCCAACTGTACCCGTAGTAGAGCCCAATGTACCACTAAATGCCGGAGGGGGCGTAACCGGACCACCACCAGCACAGAACGAAGCAATATCGAAGACGTACGTAGCAATAGCCCCGCCCTGCGTAGCCGTAATGATAATCGGCTTCGGGTCGGCCCGTAAACCGGGTTCTACCGTGCCCGTTGCTGAGCCTAGGTCATTACGCGTAATACCCGGTGCGATGTACGTAATGGGCCCACCATTGCTTCCGGTGGTATTAAACGTAATAGCCCCGGTAGAGCAATTGTAGGTAGGCTGAGCCAGGGCAAACGTACTGCCCGCCGGATTGACCCCCAGCACAAACTGCGCCCGTGCCGACTGCCCCCGTGGATCGGTGGCAATGATGGTAATGAGGCTGAAACCGGGCGACGTAGCTGTGCCGTAAACCGTGCCGGTGGTCGGTTCTACAACCACACCCTCGGGCATGCCGGTCCCCGAGTAGGTCAGGGTTTCTCCCTCTGGATCAACAAATGCGCCCGTCGGGATGTAGTAGTAAAGCGTGCGCCCGACCGTACCCGACCCCACCGGCAGACTGCCATTGAACACGGGCGGACGATTGGACGGTGTAGCGCAGAACGACGCCAGATCGAAGGCGTAGCTGGTCGACATTCCGCTCTGCGTAGCTGTGATTACAATCGGTTTAGGATCGGTCCGGAGCCCTGCTTCCACGGTGCCGTTGTTGCTGCCTGCGTCACTCCGGGTGATGCCAGCTGCCGAGTAGGTAATGGGTGTACCGTTGCCCCCTGTTGTGTTGAAGGTGATAGCCCCTGTGGCGCAATTGTACGTGGGTTGTGTTAGGGTGAGCCCCGTTTGAGCGGCAACTGTGTGTCCTAACTGGGCCACCACATACAACGCCCATGCACACAGCCACAGCCGCGCGGTTGGTAATCGGAATAATCTGAGCATACTTGTTGAGTAAAAAAGTTGGAATACCGTTTGTGGATTAAGTGAGAAACCAATCGGCAAGCCGAGAACGTAGCCTAAAGCTGCGTTACGTAGAGACAGACGATCGCCCCCAATGAACGAGCACGTCGTTCAGGGCCCAACTCAAATCGCTGTAAATGAAGCATACACCCCCACAGTGGGCGTGACCGAAGTGCGGCACCCGTCAGATTACTATTTATCCCAGCAATCAAATAGCCTTTTCGAAGGCAAGGTCATTACGGATAAGAATATTTCAAGTATGAATGTTATCGAAAGGGTATTAAAGTGTTTCAGCGGACCCCAAACGTCCTAAAAAAGGCCGCCACCGACGGGTGCGTCGGTGGCGGCTAAGGTCTTGTTTATATGTCTTTTAACGGTCTACTCCTCAAAAATCTCTTCCAGCTTCACTTCGACTCCTGAGGTGGCATCAATAACGGTGCCGTTACCCGAAAAAAAGCGGTATTTACCAAACTCCGAGTACACCGAAATCGCCTGGAAGCTGGGAATCACTAGCCAGCAACTTTTTACGCCTGCCTTGAAGTAGCGCTCAAACTTAGCCAAAATCTCCGTATCCGATTGAGAGGGAGACACAATCTCAACAACCGTCAGGGGCATTTCGGTCATCGACGTCACATCGTGCAGAAAATCAATGCGTAGCTTCGGATAAATGGCAATATCGGGCACTGTATCCGGGCGCTCGGGCATGGTTAGATTAAGTTCCGATAAAACTGTGTGCGTTTTTCGGTAACGATAATCTAAACTAACCAGCAAATTTTTCTGCACATAAGCATGATTGAGTGTAGGCACGGGCTTTCCTCGTTCGAGTTCGTATTCCGATAGCTGTTCGAGTCTAGCTTTCATACGTGCAGAGATTTTCTCAATTGTAACAAACTACTGCTCCAGTTCAAACCCGCCTTTTTTCTTGGTGGCCTGCCGGAATCGGTAGCTGATCGTCAGGTTGATTTGCCGGAGCCGCCCCTGCCCAATGCTCGACGTATAGAAGTTGGCCCCCTCCGTAATCGAACGAAACTTACGCGAGTTGAACACGTCGATCACGTTGAGCGTCATGGTGCCGTTCTTGTTAAAAATCTCGCGGCTAACGGCCAAATCGAGCGCAGCCAGCGCTTTCTGACGGCCCTGCGGCAGTTGCTGTGGGGCATCGTAATTGCCCCGCAGTTGCAGGTCGGTGCCTTTCACCACTGTAAACCGCGAGCTAAGCCGGGTAAACCAGGCGTAGGTATCGCTCTGAAAATCCGAATCGAGGTTGGCGCCGTCGGTCATGGCCCGGAAGAAGTTGAAGTTACCATCGAGTTTCCACCACTTTGCCAACGCATACGACCCGGCAAACTCAATACCGTAGGCATTCTCGGTTGCGAGGTTTTCGGGCCGGGTAGTAGCCATACCCTGCGCATCGACCCGCCGAATCCGTAGAATTTTGCCGGTCGTGTAGCGGTAATAGGCCGACGAGCTAATGGAGCCTTTCTCGAAGTATTTGATATGCCCCAGCTCGTAAGCATCCGTAAACTCAGGGTTCAGGTCGGGGTTGCCGCTGAAGAAGTTACGGGCATCGCTGAAGGTCATGAACGGGCTCAGGTCGTTGTAAGTTGGCCGACGCACCCGGCGGCTGTAGCTGATTTGCAGGGCGTGCTGCCGGGGTAAATCGTAGGTCATGTGCACACTCGGAAACAGGTTGGCATAGGCCCGCGGGTTCACCTCGTTGGTTTGTTTGAGGGTTGTTTTCACGTCAGTCCATTCGGCGCGCACACCGGCCTGATACGAGAGCCGACCGTTTTTGTTGCCCACAATCCCGTACAACGCGTTGATTTTTTCTTCGTACACAAAGTTGTTGGTCAGGCCCGGCAGCGGCACGTACACACCCGCGTTGTTCTGTTGCGTCACCGAATAGTCGTTGGTCATGTCGCGGTCGCTGCTCCGCACCCCGGCCTCAAACTTACCCTGCTTGGCAAACGGGTGTACGTAATCAATTTGCAGCAGCAACTGCTTTTCGCCTTCATCGTTGACGGAGCGTTGGCGGTTTAGCGGAATGGCGGGCGTACGGCCATCAGGCTTGTACAACTGCTGGGTAAACAGCTGATCGGAGCTTTCCCAGTTGTCGAGCAACCGAATATCGGCCGACAGTTCGTGGCCTTTGCGCAGAAATGAGCGCTTGTAGGTGATGGCATACTCGGAGTTTGGCTCCGTTTCGGTTTCGTCCTGCGTGCGGTAGGTCACGCCGAGGGGGTTGGCCATTGAGTTCACAAAATCGCGGTAGTAAATGTCGGCATAACGCTTGCCTTTGCTACCCCGGTAGGTGTACGAACCGGTCAGAATGTTGCGCTCATTGAAAAAGTAATCGATACCCGCCTGAATGTTGTTATTCATGACCCGTTGCCGAAAATCGCCGTTCTGCTGGCTAATCAGGGTCGAGTCGTTGCGGTAGACTTCCTGATAGAGCGAGTTGCGACCCGGACGCCGACGGTACGCAATCGTGTAATTGACAAAGAAATTGAGGTTTTTCTTGCGGTAGTTGAGGTTGGTAGCTACCCCCAAATTGGCCGGATACCCCGTAATCAGGTCGACCGAGCTGTTGAAACCCTCCTGCCGTTCTTTTTTAAGCACAATATTGATTACCCCACCCATACCTTCGGCTTCGTACCGGGCCGATGGGTTGGTGATCACCTCGACGCGCTCAATCTGACTTCCCTGTAACTGTTGCAGGCCCGCGCCCCCTTTGAAACTCACCAGCCCCGACGGCTTTCCGTCGATCAGAATCCGGACGCTGCCACTACCGCGCAGGCTAATGTTGCCCTCTACATCGACCGCTACCGACGGAATATTGCGCATCACGTCGATGGCCGTACCACCCGCGTTAGCAAGGTCTTTCCCAACGTTGAAAATCTTTTTATCTAAGGCCAGTTCCATTTGGCTCTTTTCGCCCTGCACCACCACCTCAGCTAACCGCTGCGCCGACGTTTTTAGCACAACAGTCCCTATTTGCACGTCGGCATTGGCCACCCGCACGGGCGAGATTACTTTGCTCAGGTACGCTACCGATGAGATTTTGAGGTAATACTGACCGGCTGCAACCGGAATCGTAAACGTACCGGCTTCGTTGGCGGTAGCGCCAGCCACCAGCGCAGAATCGGCACTTCGGTGCAGAGCCACCGTGGTAAACGGCACGGGCGCGTTCTGCTCATCAACGAGGGTTCCGCGAACCGACACGGGCGTTTGGGCAAAAACAGATGAACCTAAGCAACCAACCAACAACAATAGGTATAAATTCTTCATACCTGTAGAAGAGACCGCCCGGTTTGCTTTACTGTAAAAAGGGGGATTTTAAAGGCAGGATGAGGTAGGTTTAGGAAATCCTACTATGCATTCCGGGAGTCATTGAACTGTAAACCCCAAACGCGCGTCGGGGCGGCAAACCATATGGTCTGCCGCCCCGACGCGCGTTTTTTATTAGCTGATACGCTTAGTTCGGATAACCCGGATTCTGCGTTTTCAGGTTCGGGTTGTTGAGCATCTCCGGCCGGGGCAGGGGCAGCAACAGGTGCTTCTGCTCCAGAGCCTTGTTGGTGCTCAGGTTCACGTGACCCACAAAGTTGTCAAAGCCTTTGGTCGTCTCGTTGAACACTTTCCGCAAACGAACCATATCAAACCAGGTGATCTGCTCGTAGCAGAACTCATACCAGCGCTCGCGCCATACGGCCTCGCGGAAGCTGTTCTGCGTGAACGTACCCAGTGCCGGAGTCGTCAGCTTAGCGCGGTCGCGGATACGCTTCAGAGCCTCAACCGTAGCGGCCGTTGGGCCACCTACTTCGTTTTGCGCTTCGGCAAAAATCAGCAGTGTTTCGGCAAACCGAATCTGCGGTACGTTCAGGTTGTTGTTCCGCGTACCGGCTACACCCTGCGTACCGTTTGACGTCCGGTTGAAGTGCTTGAACACATACGGACGGCCCAACTCAAACCGGGCACCGGTTCCGTTGGTGAAGTACGTCGTGTAGAAGTACCCTTCCTGATCCTTCGTACGGAGGTCGCCCGCTTCGTACGAGTTGTAGAACGACAGCGTTGGAATGGAGCTACCTGTACCCGTTGGGCCGTTGAAGTTAATCGGCTTGAAGTTTCCGTAGAAGTTATCCATCGGGTTACCTGCTACCACGGCGTTGTACTGAAGCTGGAACAGGTGCTCCGTCCGGTTTTTCAGGCTTTCGCGGTGTACATCTTCAAACGTCGGGAACAAGTTGATTGTACCGGGGTTCGCATTGGCGTACGTGATTACCTCCAGGGCCTTGTCGGCAGCCAGCTTGTAGTGCGTAGCGCCTTTCGCCAGCGGGAAGCCCGCCATTGTCAGGTACACTTTAGCCAGTTGGGTTTTCACTGCTGCCAGGTTTACCCGGCCGCTTGCATCCATCCAGGGCAGACCAGCCGCTTCAGCCGCTTTCAGGTCTTCCACAATCAGGTTGTACACGCTTTCCTGCGGAGCACGAGCAGGCAGGAAGTCCTCTGACGTAGCCGTTTGGGGCTTCGTAATGAGCGGAATATCGCCCCATAACCGTACAGCCGTAAAGTACGCCCATGCCCGGAGGAAGCGAGCCTCACCCAGAATTTTGGCCTTTTGGGCGTCCGGCATCGGCGTGATAGCCGGTACCCGGTCGAGCACGAGGTTGGCATTGGCAATTACCCGATACAGACCGTTCCAGTAGTTTACGATGTGTGCTGTATTGCCATCGTGCGAGAGGCTGTAGAGGTTGTTCAGGTCTGAGTTCTGCGCCGTTTCGGTGGTTGAGGTACCTGTCATGGCCTCCAACAACTGCCAGTTCGACGAGAAAATACCCGCACCACCTCCGAAGAAGCGCGTATCGGCGTAAACGGCCGCCAGACCCGCTTCAGCATGATCAGGAATAGTAAAGAAATTGTCAGGCTGGAGGTTCGATGGCGGTTGTTCGTCGAGGAAATCAGAACAACCAACAGGGCCAAGCAGAACGGTTCCGCAGAGCAATGCTTTGGTTATGGATTTTGCAATGGAATATCGCATGGTAGCTTCAAAAGTTTGGAATAGGGTTTACAAAGTAAGCTGCAGACCCAGCATGTAAGTTGTTGGCTTCGGATAGTTGTGCCAGATCATACCTTGTGAGAAGGCACTGTTACCACCACCCTGGTTAGTCGGCGTCACTTCAGGATCACCCACGATTGGATCATCAACCAGCAGGAAGAAGTTCTGAACCGTGGTGTAGAAGCGCAGGCGGCTTACTTTCATGCGGCTTGCCACTTGTGAAGGCAGCGTGTAACCGAACAACAGGTTACGGCCCCGCAGGAACGATCCGTCTTTGATCCAGTGGCTGTCTACGTTGGTTACGTAGCCGGCACGCGTTTCCCGAACCTCGGCAATCGGCGTGTTCTGGTTCTGTGGTGTCCAGGCGTTCAGTACCGACTTGTAGCTGTTAGCCAGTGCCTGACGGTCTTCGCTGGCGTGCAGGTTCATCATCATTACGTCGTTGCCGTACATGAACTGCAATTCGAGCGTAGCGTCGAAGTTGCCAAACTTGAACTGGTTCGTCAGAGCGCCCCAGCCTTTCGGGCTACCATTACCGATAATGCTCCGGTCAGCGTCGTTGATTACCTTGTCGCCGTTCACGTCGAGGTACTTGATGTCACCCGGCAGAATGGTCAGGTTGTTCCGGTAGCTCGTAAACTTAGCAGCTTCTTCACGCTCCGCTTCGCTCCATACACCCAGGCGAGTCAGACCCCAGAATGAACCAACTGGCGCACCTACCCGGATAATGTTGGTTGGGTTGGTGAAGTTCGGGCCACCTACGTTGAAGATGTCGGCAGGCGTAGCCAGCGTCAGTACCTTGTTGCGGTTGAGCGACAGGTTAAACGAGGTATTCCACGAGAAACCACCCCGGCTTACGTTCACCGTATTCAAACCAAATTCAAATCCTTTGTTCTCCATCGAACCTACGTTCCGGCGGATCGTAGCGTAACCACTCGACTGCGGTACGGGGGCATCGAGGAGCATGTCGGTCGTCAAACGATAGTAGTAGTCAGCCTCCAGGTTAACACGACCGTTGAACAGGCTCACTTCCAGACCTACGTCCGACTGAGCCGTTTTTTCCCAACGAAGGTCGGGGTTGGCCAGACGGTTGATACCCGTTCCGCTCACCCGCGTATCGTTGTAAACGGCCGCGTAAGTAGAGCTGAGTGTTGCGAGCGACTGATAGGTCGGAATTTCGGAGTTACCCGTCTGACCATAGCTGGCGCGCAGCTTGAGGTTCGATACAATCGGGTTGCCTTTGAGGAAGTCCTCTTCCGATACCCGCCATGCCACAGCCGCCGATGGGAAGAAGGCAAACTTGTGGTTATCACCGAATCGCGACGAACCGTCGGCCCGGCCTGTTACGGTCAACAGATACTTCTCTTTGTAACCGTAGTTAACCCGACCAAAGTAGGAGTTAAAGGCAAACCGCGATGCATTTGAACCAACCTGTGGGTTGGTAGCACCGGCACCCAGGTTGTTAAATCCGAAGTAGTCCGTTGCAAAGTTGTTCACCTGAGCGTTCATCGAGAAGAAGTTATTCTCCTGCCATGAAACCCCCAACAGACCCTGGATTGAGTGATCGGTGCCGATTTGACGGTTGTACGTCAACAGGTTTTCCAGCGACCAGAACGTTTCTTTCTGGTTGTAGGTCCGGGCGTTACCGTTACCACCGATGTTGAGCGTACGAGTCTGCGATTCGTTGTTCTCCTGCGTTACGATGTTCGTACCCAGGATCGTTTTGAACTCCAGACCTTTCGCCAGGTTCAGGTTAGCGTAGAGGCTACCAAGTACCGTTTGGGTGTTCAGGATGTACTTACGACCCATCAGACGGTGTACCGAGCTCATGGTACCTTCGGCGCTGGGGTAATCCCGGTTGTTGGCAAACTGACCGTTGGCATACCGTACAGGCAGGAACGGGAAATCCTCCACAATCTGCCGCGCTACGGCGTCATTGATATCGACCAGGTTCTCCGCCTGGTTGTTGTAGCTCAACGTACCACCAATCTTGAGCCATTTTTTCACCTGATCGTCTATCGTAAAGCGGCCTGAGTAGCGCTTCATGTACGATGTTTTGATGAGACCCTGATCATCGCGGTAACCCAGCGAGAGCGAGTACTGCGTGCGCTCGCTACCACCGCTAAAGCCCAACTGATGGTTTTGCGACAGTTTGTTTTGAGTCGACTCCTTAAACCAGTCGGTATCGTACAGTGGGTTCAGATTTTCGTCGAACACACCGGGGAAGTTGGCGCTGTATGCTTTCCGACGGGCAATGGGGTCGAGGTACGTGTACTGACCAGCCGCCCAGCCTTTCGGGTCATACTTGGCGATGTTTTTGTACGCCAGTTCTTCCGTTGCCAGATACTCACGGGCGTTGAGCACCTGCGGACGGTTGGGTCCGATGGTGTTCACGCTGAAGTCGGCGTTGTACGTTACGGTACCTTCGCCTGCTTTTCCTTTCTTGGTGGTTACGAGGATAACCCCGTTGGCACCCCGTGCTCCGTAAATAGCCGTCGACGATGCATCTTTCAGTACCTCGATCGACACGATGTCGTTCGGGTTGATGTAGTCGATAGCCGAGCTAAACTGGTTCTGGTTACCTTGTGGCAACAGTACCCCGTCGACTACGTACAGCGGGTTGTTTGATGAGTTGATTGAGCTGAAACCACGAATACGCACGGTAGTACGACCACCCGGACGACCCGAGTTCGTGTTTACCTGTACACCCGGCATACGGCCCGACAGCGCCTGGTTGAGCGACGGCGCCGGACGCTCCATAATCTGGTCAGCTTTCACACCCGCTACCGAACCCGTCAAATCGGACTTACGGACAGTACCGTAACCGATTACCACGACTTCGTTCAGTTGCTTGTTGTCGGCTTGCAGCGTCAGGTTGATGGTAGTCTGGTTGGTGACCGCTACCTCCTGGGCTGTATAACCCACAAACGAAAATACCAGCGTTGCACCCGCATCGGGTACCTCAAGCCGGAACCGGCCATCGGCATCCGTCACAGTCCCGCGTGTAGTGCCTTTCATCACTACACTTACGCCGGGCAGGGCAGAGTTGGCATCATCTACCACCCGGCCGGTAATGACCCGCTCAACGGCTTTTGTATCCGTTGCTATGTGCTCTTCAATCGCTAGGCGATCCTTAGCGACCGCGCCATACGTCAGACTGGTGCATGAGATTGCCATGAACACCTGTAGTGCGGCAACCCCCATCCATCTGCGTGGCCCAATTAAGGTTGGTATAGATTTACTCATACATTTTTCTGACTCCGCTAAGAGTCGTTAGGAAAAATTAAAGTTAAAAGTGGACAAATACCGTCATCAAAAAGAGTATACCAACGGGCCAACTACTGCTAAATACAAAGAAATAATTTTTAAAAAATTTTAACATATCTCTTTCCTGCACGAATGGCTACATAATTAAGGAGTTACGGGGGTAGGGTTTACCAGATGGGGTTTTTACCCGAACCAATTGGTAGCCCGCATAAGCGCCCCTAACGCCCTCCACCGACCGATGCAGGCCGGTTCATGGCTTCGGTCAACGAGGCCAGTTTTTCACTCAGCACCGTGATTGCTTTCCGGTAGCGGGTTTCCAGATCGGGCAGGTTTTTGGTCGATTTGAGCGATGCTTCGTACAGGAACCCCGGCAGCATCCAGGACGCATACCCACTGTAGGGGTCCGACGATGCGTACAGCGACCGGTACCAGTTGCCAAAAGCCATCCCTTTAGGATCAATAAACGATTGTTCGAGCTGCCGCAGGGTTTGGTTCAGCAGGGCCAGTTTGTCGGTCTTATTACTCTGAAGGTACAGCCGACGGGCGCTCTCGGCGGCTTCGGCGTTTTTCTTCAAGATAGCCACATCAGCCAGTAGCGGCTCAATGCTGTAGGTGGGGGCATAGGCCCGGATGGCTTTCTCGGCAGCCCGCAGGTGGGTTTCCAGATCGGTGGCATACCGCACCACATCGAAAGGCAACAAATCGGCGTTGGCCAGCCGGGTGGTCAGGGTACCCACTACCTGCTCCATCATGGGGCCCATTTTATAGGTAGAGTCGGTGAATTTGTTATAGAAATACAGGTCGTCGTATTGCGAGTGGTAGAGCGTAGGGCCTTCCATACCGGCGCTCAGGGCGGGCATACCTACGTGCATGTACGGACCAATGTGGTCAGAACCTCCGCCGAGGTTTCCAATAATAGGCTCGCCACTCACCACCGCCGGAGCCGAGGAGCCCGTCACGCGGGCAGGGCCGACCGGGGCTTTCTGATCGAGCCAATGCTGGTACACGGTTTTGTTGGAATCGGGGTACTGCACTGATTTGGTAGCCTCGATCAATAACCCTTTCAACGAGGGCGACGCGCTACCCCCAAATTTCCGGCCCGACACAGCCGCGTCGAAGTTCATGTAGGCTACGGCTTTTTGCACCAGCTCATCGCGAAACTGCTCGCTCCACTCCGCCGACCCAATCACGCCAAACTCTTCGGCATCCCAATGGGCAATTTTGATTGTCCGGCGGGGGCGTTGCCCGGCTTTGGCCTGCTTTCCGAGTGTTTCGGCCATGCTCAACAACATAGATGTGCCCGAGTTGGGGTCGGTCGCCCCGAAGGCCCAGGCATCGTAATGACAGCCCGCAATGACCCACTCGTCGGGAAACTCGCTACCCACCAGCGTACCCACCACCTGATACACCCGCTGAATCCCTTTCTGCTGCTGTACGTTCAGGCGCACCGTCAGGTCGGGGCCTCCTTCGAGCCGGTACGTAAACGGTAAGCCCCCCTGCCAGCCCGCCGGTACGGCCCGCGTGCCAGTCATGCGTTTCAGAATCTCAACGGCCGATCCATACGGCAGGGGCGTTACCGGGATTTTGTGCAGAGCTACGTCTTTCAAATCAAGACGTTTGACCCTGGCAGGGCCATCCATCGGCAGGGCGGGTTCGCCGGGCGTGAGGGGGTCGCCCGTGTACGGAACCGTCAGTAGCGACCCGCGCTGAATCACGCTTTCGCTGTAAAAAGGTCCCTCAGGAAAGGTGAGGCCGCGCACGTAGCCCGCATCGGCCGGGTCGGTGAAAATCAAAAGCCCGATAGCCCCGGCAGCCTCGGCATGTTGCGCTTTGTACCCGCGAAAGTTGCCGCCGTACCGCGCCAGCACAATTTTACCCGCCACCGAAATACCCATGGCTTTGAGGGCTTCAAAGTCCTCTTTACGGCCGTAGTTGGCATACACCACGGGGGCTGTTACGTCGCCATTGCCCGAGTAGGCATTCCAGCCGGGCATAATGCGGGGATCACCGGAGTACTTGTCTTCCCGGAATACAAACTCTTTGGTGTTGATGGGTACCCGCGTGGGTGTTACCACCTCAACCTCAATGGTACCGGGTCCCTTGGGCAGGTAAACATCGTGCGGGTAGATATCGACTTTCCAGCCGGCCTTCCGCATGGTCTCGGCGATGTAGTCGCGCACTTTCTCGTTTTCGGGCGAGCCCGCTACGTGCGGTACACTGCACAGGCGTTCGAGGTGCTGTCTGAAACGGGCTGGGTCTTGCTGCGCCTTAAAGTCGGCTTCGACTTTGAGCTGTACCGCCTGCCGGTCGGGCGAGAAGCCGGTCAACGCAGCCGGGGTGTTTTGCGCCAGGGTGGTGAGCGTCAGACCCGACAGAAGCAGGGCGGGCCATACCCGCTTTCCCAAATGGGTCGGTTGGCGGAGTGCCGTTTGTAATGGAGTGATCATCGCGTTTCGGTTGTAGGAAAACGCGTTCAAAGTAGGCAAACCCCCGCACGTTCACAAACCGGCACACTATTGGTCCGACTCCTCGTCGCGGCCACTCGTCGGCTGGACACCCGTGTTGGGTTTACTTTTCCGCTTCCGCAGAGCCTCACTCAATATAAACTCAATTTGCCCGTTCACACTCCGAAACTCTTCCTGCGCCCAGCGTTCGAGTTCCTTCAGCGTGTCGGGATTGATCCGAAGAACAAATGCTTTTTTTTCGGTAGCCATAATTTCAGTGAACAGTGAACAGTGAACAACGAACAGGCAGGGTTAACCAAAACTGTTCGTTGTTCACTGTTCACTGTTCGTTGTTCACTGCTTACTGATAAAGCGTTCCCGCGTTGACGACCGGGCTCACGTTTTTCTCTCCACAAAGTACCACGAGCAGGTTGCTCACCATGGCGGCTTTCCGCTCCTCGTCCAGTTGCACCACGTTTTTCTGGGCCAGACGCTCAAGCGCCATTTCGACCATACCCACGGCCCCGTCCACAATCTGTTTCCGGGCGGCTACCACGGCCGACGCCTGCTGCCGCTGCAACATCGCACCCGCAATTTCGGGAGCGTAGGCCAGGTGGCTGATCCGGGCTTCGATGATCGTAACGCCCGCCCGCGACAGCCGCTCGTTCAGCTCGGCTTCCAGTACGTCGTTGATGCGGCCCGAATTGTCGCGCAGGGTGATTTCGGCACTTTCGTCTTCGGTATTGTCGTAGGCGTGCGAGTTGGCTAAGTGCCGCACGGCCGCTTCCGACTGAATCTGCACAAACAGGGTGTAATCGTCTACTTCAAACAGGGCTTTGGCGGTATCGGTCACTTGCCACACCACCACGGCGGCAATGTCGATGGGATTACCCATTTTGTCGTTCACCTTCAGGGTCTGACCATTCAGGTTACGGGCGCGGAGGCTGATCTTCTTTTTCGAGTAAAAGGGGTTCACCCACCGCAGTCCATTCTGTCGCATGGTGCCGGTATAATCACCAAAGAAAGTAGTGACCACGGCTTCGTTGGGATTGATAACGGATAGCCCCGTCAGTAGAATAATACCCGTCAGAAATACCAGAACCGCCAGGGTAATAAACAGCACCGGACTACCCGATTGAGCGCCCATCATGAAAATAAAGACAGGTAGTACAAGCAGTAGCAGGCCAACGGCCAGGAGGACATAGCCCGAAATGGAGGATAAACTTTTTTCGTTCATGGTTTAGAATTGATAGCAAATTGATAGCACAATAGTATAACACAAACGAAAACCGCCCGCCGGGTTTCGGATGGGCGGACGGGGCAAAGGGCAAGCGGTTGAATGCACCCCGGCAGCCTCTGACTGAAAGACATCAATAAGCAGGATTGGACTTTCGACGTGCTAACCTTTTCTATTTCACAGGTCCTTTCCCATAATCCATTAACTTCCACCTCCGACTTCCTAACTTGTCACGTTATGGCACAGACCTTACCCGACAATTATGTTCAGCTTCTGGATGAACTGAAGACCGAAATCCGGCAGGCCCGCTTACGCGCCACAGTTGCCGCCAACGCCGAACTATTGCGGCTTTACTGGCATATTGGCAACGCAATTCTAACTCGTCTGGACAAGGCGAAATGGGGCGAAAGAGTTACTGCTCAAATCGCTACTGACTTGCAACGCGAATTTCCAGAAATGCAGGGATTGTCTCACCGCAACATTAAATATATGCGTCAGTTTGCGGCTGCTTATCCTGATTTTACAATTGGGCAACGGGCCGTTGCCCAATTGCCGTGGTCGCATCACCTAATCTTGCTGGAGAAGATAAAACAGCCAGAAACACGCCTGTTCTACATGGCAAAAGCCTCCGAACACGGCTGGTCACGTGATGTACTAAGCTTACAGATCAAGTCGGGTCTGCACGAGCGGCAGGGCAAGGCGATTACCAATTTCGAGCATCGTTTACCAGCCCCGCAGTCGGATTTGGCCCAGCAGCTGATTAAAGACCCGTATATATTCGACTTTCTGACCTTGCGGGAAGATTACCAGGAACGCGATTTGGAAGATGCCCTTACGGGCCACATCACCCGGTTTTTACTGGAACTTGGAGCCGGATTTGCGTATGTCGGTAAGCAATACCATCTGGAAGTAAGCGATCAGGATTTTTACCTCGACCTTCTCTTTTACCATCTGAAATTGCGCTGCTACGTTGTCATCGAATTGAAACGCGGTAAGTTCCAGCCAGAATATGCCGGAAAATTGAACTTCTATCTGTCGGTGGTAGATGCCCAACTCAAAACGGAAGCCGACCAGCCAAGCATCGGCCTGTTGATTTGTCAGGACAAAGATCGGGTAATTGCCGAGTACGCGTTGAAAGACATCAATAAACCGATTGGAATTTCGGCATATCAACTGACCGAAAGCATCCCAAAAGAACTGAAAGGCACGTTGCCGACTATTGAAGAGCTGGAGCGTGAGCTTCAATCGACCGGTGTTGCCGCACGAAAAAAAGGAGAGTAACACGGCAACCCGTTTTCGATTTCACGCGTCCTTTCCCATAATCCATTAATTTTGCAACTTCATTTACAGGGACATCAGGAAAATCCTGTAAATCATGGTTCATGATTTTAAGCGAACAAGAAATCCTCCGCCGAAATAAGCGCGAAGAACTGATGCGAATGGGCATTGACCCCTACCCCGCCGAACTCTTCGACGTTACACACACAACGCAGCAACTCCGCGATGCCTTTGCCGACCGCACCGGGGCCGAAACACAGGGCGGCTACGAATCGCACCTCGATTTCGCTAACGATGCCACCTACGGACAGGTCCGGTTGGCCGGGCGCCTGATGGGTTTCCGGATTATGGGCAACGCGTCGTTTGCCGAAATGCAGGACTCGGCCGGGCGGCTTCAGCTGTACTTCCGGCGCGACGACCTCTGCCCCGGCGACGACAAAACGCTGTACAATACGGTCTTTAAAAAACTCCTCGACATTGGCGACATCATCGGTATCGAAGGCCATGTGTTTACGACCCAAACGGGCGAGTTGTCGGTGTATGTAAAGCAGTTTAAGCTGCTCACCAAATCGCTGCGGCCTCTGCCCGTGGTGAAAGAGGTGGTGAACGAAAAAACCGGCGAAAAAGAAACCTACGACGCCTTCACCGACCCCGAGCTGCGCTACCGGCAGCGGTACGTGGATCTGATTGTGAATCCACAAGTTCGCGACACGTTCATCAAGCGCAGCAAACTGGTTAACTCCATCCGCCAATACCTGACCGACAAAGGGTATCTGGAAGTGGAAACGCCCATTTTGCAGCCCATTCACGGAGGGGCAGCCGCCCGCCCGTTCATGACCCACCACAACACGCTCGATATGACGCTCTACTTGCGCATTGCCAACGAGCTGTACCTGAAGCGGTTGATTGTAGGTGGCTACGACGGCGTGTTTGAGTTTGCCAAAGACTTCCGCAACGAGGGCATGGACCGGACGCACAACCCCGAGTTCACGCAGGTGGAGTTTTACGTGGCCTACAAAGACTACAACTGGATGATGGACACCATCGAGGAGATGGTGGAAAAAGTGGCCATCGACGTGACCGGCACTACCAAAGTACCCGTTGGCCCGAACGTGATTGATTTCAAGCGTCCCTGGAAACGCCTGACGATGTTCGAAGCCATTCAGGAGTTCACGGGTGTAGATGTGTCGGCAATGGACGAAGATGCCCTGCGGCAGGTAGCCGAAAGCCGGGGAATCAAAACGGACTCATCGATGGGTAAGTCGAAGTTGATCGACGAGATTTTCGGGGAAGCCTGCGAGCCCAACCTGATCCAGCCGACCTTCATCACCGACTACCCCGTCGAGATGTCGCCCCTGACCAAGAAACACCGGAGCAAACCGGGTCTGGTGGAGCGTTTCGAGGCTATTTGTAACGGAAAAGAAATTGCCAACGCTTATTCCGAACTCAACGATCCGCTCGATCAGCGCGCCCGTTTTGAGGAGCAACTCGAACTCGCCAAGCGGGGCGACGACGAAGCGATGGCCATGGACGAAGACTTCCTCCGCGCCCTGGAGTACGGCATGCCGCCCACGGCGGGCGTTGGGCTGGGTATCGACCGGCTCACGATGATCATGACCAATCAGCCGAGCATTCAGGAGGTTCTGTTCTTCCCGCAGATGCGCCCCGAAAAGAAAGCCGAAGTCTCAACGGAAGCCGATTTTGTGGCAGCTGGCGTACCGGCCGAATGGGTACCCGCCATTCAGCAACTGGGCTTCATGACGGTAGCTCAGCTGAAAGCGGCCAACCCTAACAAATTGTTCAACGACCTGGGTGGTGTCCGCAAAAAACTCAAAATGACCGACGTTCCGATGCCCAAAGTTGAGGAGGTGAAGGCGTGGGTTGAATAAAGGTGAAAGAGCGAATGAGTGAAAGAGCGAGGTTCGGTATTCCAACTACCGCTTAACCCATCACTCTTTCACTCATTCGCTCTTTCACTCTTTACTTATCGTACCGCATTCACCACCGGGTGTGCGCCCGACGCCCGGCGGTCAGAAAGCGAGTTCGGCGCGTTCAGATTAGCGCCATCGTCCACACCAACCCCCAGCCGGTCGACTAGCTCGCCCCCGAGCCAGCCCGTCACACCTGCAATAGCAAACGCCACAAACGACAGGCCCAGGGCAACCGTCGAAGGCAGATAACCGGGCTCATCGCGCCGGAACAGCCAACTGCCCGCAAATAGCAGTAGTACCACCACATTGCCCAGCCCATGGGCCAGTCCTACCCGCTTGGCGCGGGTACCCGCCGGAATAGCCGACCAGTCGATCCAGCCCGGCACAGCCGCTACCAAACCCCCAAGTAAGCCGCCTACGAGCGTCCAGAACGACACCAGCGTAAACGAGGCCGTGTTGGTGAGCAGATACACAATATCAAAAATCACCGAGGCCGAGAGCAGCCCCAGCGGAAACACGATCAGAATAGGGTGAATTGGGTGCCCCAATACCTTTGCCTTGCTTTCCATAGTTGTTGAGTGCGTTTATGTAGCTCGATAACAGACCCAAAGGCCGTTTGTTCGATTAACCCGCCCGCCAGTAACGGAGTGGCCAACCATTTACCCGTCCCGGTGTTTTGAGGATACCGCTACCCACCGGGTAGTTTGCAGCTACCCGAACTGTGCCACAACGTATGAAACGCTTTCTTCAAATTCTGCCACTTCTGAGCCTTCTGGCACTGACCGAGGCCTGTACCTCATCGGGGCCCGCCGGTGGTATTTTCAAATCAACCTCGCCACACGACCAGTACGCCCGCTCCCTCACCGAAGCCCGGCTCAACCGAACCGCCCTCGGCCGCGACTGGGTAGCCGCGGGCGAACGTGCCCTTCGCGATTCGCTCCGAATATCGGTGCCGTACCGCGAAAGCGGCTATTTCTCGGCCAACCGCCCGTTTGCCGTGGGTTATCAGATCAACGCCCAACGCGGAGATCGGCTTATTATTCGGGTCGAGGTGCAGGGGCAGCCCGATACGCAGGTGTTTATCGACGTATTTAGCCTCGACGAGCAGAAACGACCCGACCGGGCGGTATCGGCCAGAGCCGACACCAACGTGCTTACGTGGGAGCCCCGCCGGTCTCGACCGCACCTGATTCGGATTCAGCCCGAACTGCTCCGGTCAGGGCGGTACACCATTTCGGTCACGCGCGAGCCCGTACTCAGCTTCCCCGTGCAGGGACTCGACAGCCGACAGATCAGCAGTTATTTTGGCGTGCCGCGCGACGGCGGTCGGCGTCGGCACGAAGGGGTAGATATTTTCGCCCCCAGAGGTACACCCGTTTTGGCCGGGTCTGATGGGCTTATTACGCGGGTAGGCGTCAATCAGCTGGGGGGCAACATCGTTTTCCTCTCCGACAACGCCCGCAATCAGAACCTTTACTACGCCCACCTCGACCGTTGGAACGTAACCGATGGGCAGCGTGTGTCGGTCGGTGATACCGTCGGGTTTGTGGGCAATACCGGCAACGCCCGCACCACAGCTCCGCACCTGCACTTCGGTATTTATACGTTTGGCGAAGGCGCCGTTGACCCGCTCCCGTATATCAGGCGGGGCAGCGGTCCGGCCCGGCAGGCCTTACTCAACCCCGACCGTCTGGGCGACTCCGTACGGGTAGGCACTACGCGGGCGCTTATACGTACGGCCCCCAAACCCGATGCACCGGTAGTAGAAGAACTCACCCGCTCGGCCCTGCTGACCCTGCTCGGCGGCACCACCGAATGGCTCCGGGTCGAACTGCCCGACAGCCGGGTGGGGTACGTAGCAAATAGCACGGTTGAACGGGCGGCTAAACCGTTGCGTCGGCTCACCTTACCCCGCCCGGCCCCCCTCCTCGACCGGGCGCATCCGCAGGGAGGGGTTATCGTGGAATTAGCCACCAACACCGTTGTCGACGTACTCGGCCTAACCGACACCCATCAGCTTGTCAGGCTTGCCGGGGGTCTTACAGGCTGGGTCGAACGGTTCTGAACGGGGCAACTAAACTACATAAAGTGGCGTTTTGGCTACTTCAATGTATTTTCCAGGAAATAAAGTGTTATGAAATGGCCTGATTTTTGCGAAACGGCTCCCCTCTTATTCGCGTACATTTCTCGCCCTGACAAAAAGAATACCAGCTACCGCAAGGCGGTGTCGGGGCGGGTTTCCCAGCTGGTATCGGGTGGGCTGGGCATTTGCCGGATCTGACTCCGCAGGATCTGCAACTGATTATCCTTATCGGCTAACTTCTGCCTAAGGTCCTGAATTTCGCCCTGATACTGCTGATCGCGGTTATAGGACACGTACAACAGCCCCATCAATCCCAGCAAAAGGACGACGATTGCCATTAGTAACGACCATACAATTCCACGATTACCTGATGCCATTTGGGCTTAATAAGTATGCAAGATAATGAAACCACAAGGCACAAAAAATCCCTGGTTCGGATCAACCAGGGATTCTTACAATTGGTGTTCCAAACTAAGCAGTGCTATTAATACTTGAATAATTGTTCAGATTTTTCTGACCACTTGTTCAAGTATTTCCACTTACCGTTGGGCGCCGTAGTCCTGTCCGGCGCTCTCCGGGAAGTTTTTCATGATACTGGTCACCGTTTCGCGGAAAGCGGCATCGCGCTCACGCTCTTTCCGGCGGTTGTTCAGCTGACCGGTTGCCCAGCCCTGCCAGATAATGTCGTTGGTACGGGCGTCGTACACATTGACCACAACCCGGTTTTCTTCATATTGGCGCGAATACACCTGGTTAGGGTAGCCCCAACCACCCCAGCCAAAACCCCACGGACTCATGGTGTTGTTAGACTGAATCTGCTGCCGGTCGCGCGAGTCGGTAAAGAACCGTACGACCAGATCGGCCTCTCCACTTTCAACGGGTTTGTACCCGCGGCCCTTCAGCGACTGATCGAGGGCGTCGGCAATCCGACGCTGGTTCAGGTTGCTGCCCACAATAGGGTCGGCATTACGCTGCCGGTCGGCCTCAATGCGGTAGGTAGCAAACTGGCGAACGTTCACTTTAGGGTCATAATCGTAACGAACGGTAACGGCGGGCGCACAGGCAACCATCGTTCCGGCTACGAACAGACTGGCAATTATGGCTTTGATTTTCATGTTATAAACAACTTTGCTGGGTCATTAACCAACTACAAAACGAAGAAAAAGGCTCTTGTTGTATAGGTTACCTTAATAACGAAACCGGTGTTGCAGAAGTTCGGTTTTTAAGCCTGAATCCGCAAGCCCACCTGACCAATAAACTACTAACAGCCAGAACCTTACCCATCAATAGACAAAACACAAATTTACACCCCTGTTAAGGAATGTTAAAACACTATCGGCCCACAACCGGCACCGGAAACAAGACCTGAAACGTGGCTCCCCCGTCTGTAACCCCCTTTGCTCTGACGTAGCCGTGATGGTTCTCGACTACCTTCTGCACAATGGCCAGCCCAATACCGGTACCCTCGTAGCTCGTTCGGCTATGCAACCGCTGAAATACCTGAAATATTCGGTCGGCATGCTGCGGATCGAAACCAATTCCGTTGTCGCTTACCTCGATAAGGTGGTACAAACGGCTGGCATCGACAACAGGGGCCAGGCCGTCGGTATCGCGACCGACAACCTGCCGGGCGGTAATCCGCACCACCGGGGTACCATCGGCTTTGGTGAACTTGAGCGCATTGGCAATCAGATTCTGAAAGAGCTGCCGCAACTGCGAGGCATCGCCGTGAAGAGTTGGGAGCGGATCCACGTACACCGTGGCTTTTTTCTCGTCGAGTGCTCGTTCGAGGTCGCTCAACACGCCCTCAACCAGCAGATTCAGGTCGACGGGTTCGGTGGTTTCGCGTTTGGTAGCCAGCCGCGAATAAGTCAACACATCTTTGATGAGCACCTGCATTCGGGCGGCCGCCGACTGCATCCGCCGAATCAGATCAGCTCCGTTTTCACCCAGTTGATCGGCATACTGAGCCTGGACAATATCCCCGAAACCAACAATTTTCCGCAGCGGCTCCTGCAAATCATGGCTGGCCACATAGGCAAACTGTTCCAGATTCTGATTCGAGCGCTGCAAGTCGCCCACCAGGGTTTCGAGTTGCTGTTGTAACTGCTTGAGCGGAGTGTAATCGGCAAAAGTGACAAGCACATCGTCACCTGCTTTGGTGGCCATAATGTCGAACCAGGCATCAATACCATCGGTCTCGTAGTGGAAATCGAATCGTTCCTGAAGGCCGGTTTCGTAGACGCGCCGATACGCATCAAACAAACCATTTTTCTGATAACCGGGAAACCACTCACTTCCGAGACCTCCAATAAGAATGTCTGGCTCCTGCCCGATGTACGACGCCAGACGCCGATTGGCGACCCTGAACCGGAAATCGACCAGCTCACCCGCATCGTTGCGTGCGGGACTAAACAGGAAAATACCCGTTTGCGACGTATCGATCACCGTTTGCAGCTCCGCTGCGGCTTCTTCGATGCGCAATTCGGCCTGTTTGCGGCTGCTGATGTCCCGCACCGACACCACGACTCCATCGCTCAATTTAACGGCCGTGACATCGAACCACTTCTCAACCTGATTAGTCTGCTGGCGAATTTCCTGATGAAACGGTTCGCCTGTTTCGATAACCCGGCAATAGGTCATGAACAGATTCGGTTGCGCGCTGGGGTACCGTTGCAGATACGTAGTCCGGTTGATATCGTAAGCCGGACTGCCAAACATTTCGTGCGCCGTTGAATTAACATGGGTGTAACGGAGGTCGCGAATGGTGCCGTCGGGCTCCCGAATGGCTTCAAATACCAGAATAGCGTCCTGCGATGCGTTCAAAACGCCATCGAGCAGGGTGCGTTGCCGGTCTTTTTCCAGAGCCGCCTGCTTGCGCTGGGTAATATTGATCCCTGTTACGACACACCCATCCCCCAACTTGGCCACCGCCGTCTCGTACCAGACTTTTACATCCGGGTAATAGTGTTCCGTTCGGACGGGCTTCCCCGTTTCAATGACCTGAGCATACACATTGAACTGCCCGGTGGTTCGTGAGGTAGGCAAAAACTCCAGTAGTGTTTTTCCCACGGGGTCGGTGTCGTACGCGTTCAGCACATCGCGCTGAGCGGCCGCATTGGCCAGCTTTAGCCGCAGATCAATAATTCCACCCGCATCGTCGCGTATGGCTTCGTATACAAACACGTTGTTGAGCGAGTTATCAAGCACGCTCTGGAGCAGGCTTTTCTGACGCGCCACCTCGGCGTTGGCCTCCTGAATCTGGCTTATATCGTTGAACGTAGTGACAAATCCATCATCGAACTTAGCCACCCCCACATCGAACCAGCCTCCCTGCGCCGGTAATTCGATCTGTAGCCGCTCAGGCGTACCCGTTTGGGTGACCCGGCGGTATACCGAAAACAACCCTGCTTCAACCAGCCCCGGCACGTGCGGGAGCAACCGCTGCCCACGCATGTCGCCCACGAAACCGAATACGCGGGCCGCTTCGGAGTTGTAGCGAACGAGCGTATAATCCACAATTTCGCCCTCCTCCCGGATAGCTTCAAATGCGGCCACCCCACTGAGCGACGCGTTCATGATGCTGTCGAGCTGGAGCCGCTGCTGTTCATTGAGCAGGGCACTTTCTTTGCCCTCGGTTATATCATTGAACGTAATCACGAAGCCGTTACCCAGCTTCACCACCACCATATCGTACCACAACAGCCGGTCACCAGCCGGAAAAGGCGTCTCGAATCGGTTGGGGTGCCCCGTTTCCACAACGCGCACAAACTTGTCGAACAACCCCGACTCTTTCACCCCCGGAATCTGCTCGATCATGGGCTTCCCCACCACGTTTTCCGACAAACTGAGCATTTGGCGGGCAGCATTGTTGAGCCGCACAAACCGGAAGTCGGTAATAGTACCCTGCTCATCTGTAATGGCCTCGTAGGTGATAATGCCGTTGAGCGAGGCCTCCAGAATACCACTGAGCAACTCCGTCAGACTGAGCGACTCATCAGGTCCGGTTTGGGCTACCTCCTTAATGAGCACCAACACCCCATCGCCCAGTCGGCTTCGGGTAACCCGTACAATCTGATGAAGGCCCGGATGCAACAAATCGAACTCCTCAACTTCGCCCGTTTGCAGCAACGACGCGTGCTGCCGAAACTGGGGCTGAAACATCGCCTGCCGACCGGGTTCATCGCCCAGCAGCTGCGCCCCCCAGCCGGCCTGAAATAAACCTTCGGCAATGAGTTTGCCTCCTTTTTCGTTGCCCGCCGTCAGCCGAAAATCCACCAGTTGGTGTTGGCTATCGCGAACCGCTTCCAGATACACGGCAGCGTCGGAAATGGCATCAAAAAATTGGGTAAGCAGCAAACGGGCGGGTAGGTTAGGCGTCATCGGTTGAGTAGAACTGGTGGTAAAGGAACCCTAAATTACGACAAAACAGGCAAGCCGACGGTAAACATCTGGTTTTAGGTTACTTCAATTAACTTAGGGCGGAGGCAAGAGGGAACCGGCGCAACGCGCCAGCAGGTGCGATTGCCCGCCCGAATCACTACTTTTGTCCCGAAAGACGCCAGGAATCCGGTACCGACGACCACGCGCGACGGCTACCGATTGGCGCCATCCCCTTTGCTAATGGCCAAAAAACCAAAATTTTATGTTGTCTGGCGCGGACGACAAACCGGCGTTTTCGATTCGTGGGACGAGTGCAAAGCGCAAACTCACGGCTTCGACAAAGCGCTGTATAAATCGTTTGATAGCAAAGCCGAAGCCCTCAAAGCCTTTCGCGATAAACCTCACGAACACATCGGCGCAAGCCCCGGCGCGGCCAAAAAAAGCCCGAATCGCCTGTTTGTGGGCGAACCCAATACCGATAGCCTCGTGGTCGACGCGGCCTGGAATACTGCCACCGGCGACATGGAGTATCAGGGCATTTATCTGGCTACCCGCCAACGGCTGTTTCTGATGGGGCCCTACCCCGACGGCACCAACAACATCGGTGAGTTTCTGGCCATAGTGCATGCGTTGGCCCTGCTTCATCAGAAAGGCAGCAATATTCCGGTTTACTCCGACTCGCGCACCGCAATCAGCTGGGTTCAGAAGAAAAAAGCAAATACCAAGCTCGATCCTACTCCGCATAATGCCATCCTGTTTGAGCTGATCCGCCGGGCCGAAACCTGGTTACAAACACACGTCTTTGCCAATCCAATTCTGAAATGGGAAACGCAGTACTGGGGCGAAAACCCCGCCGATTTTGGTCGCAAATAAGCCGGTGGACAGGGTATTTACTGGGTGTACTGACCCCATTGCTGGCGGCCGGCCACCGGTTAGCAACACCCGCATCGCCTACCTCACCCATGCCCGATTCGCTCACCCAGTACATTCAGAGCCTACCCGCGTCGGTGCGGGTGAGCGTGGCGCTCGAAACCCTCGCCGATAGTAGCGTGCGCCTGTACCACCGGGCCGACGAACGAGTACCCTCGGCCAGTCTGATTAAGGTGCCGATTATGGTTGAAGCGATGGTTGCCGAGATCGAAGGCCGTATCAACCTGGACGAGATACACATCCTGCTCGATTCGGAAAAAGTTGGCGGTTCGGGGGTGCTGAAAGACTACCCCAATCGGAGCCGGATCAGCTACCGCGATCTGGTGCGGCTCATGATTACCAGCAGCGACAATACCGCCACCAATATTCTGATTGGCGACCTAAGCCCCGAAGCTATCAACGCCCGAATGCGTACCCTTGGCCTGACCCAAACCGGACTTAACCGGGTTATGATGGACACCCTCGCAGCCCGGCAAGGCCGTGAAAACATCGTTACAGCCCGCGAAATGAACCGCTTACTGACCCTGATTTACCGGCGTCAGGTGGCAACTCCCGCTTTGTGTGAGCAAATGCTCGATTTTCTGAAAGCTAACGAAGATTCACTTACTATACCCAGTCGGCTACCTCGTCAACCGGATGGCCGGCCGCTGGTGGTGGCCCACAAAACAGGCACGTTATCCTACGTCAGGGCCGATATGGGTATCGTTTACGCCCCGCGGCCGTTTGTCCTGTCGGTTATTGTCGAAGGGGCAGGCTCCGATATCGCTGCCGAGACTGTTATTGCCCAGATCGCTCGATTAGCCTATTCATCGATTCATCATAATTAGTTATAAGTACCCACAAATACTAGTCATTTTTAACTATAGATGACATTATTTTGAGAATATTGCTACTTTGCGCATTTGTTTGCACAAATGAATTTCTAATCTGAATTTAATTCTATTACATTTATAACGCAAATCTGTTTAGGGCCTACATCCATAGGCTTTATCTGATATATTCCTCTATTCATAGTTATAGGCATATGGCACTAGACACCAACGTTCTGGTTAGAAATAATGTCCAGATCAAAGGGAACATAGCGTCTGATCGTACTTTGGTTTTTGCGCATGGCTTTGGTACCGATCAGTCTGCCTGGAATGGTGTTTGGCCAGCCTTTGCCAATACCCATCGTATTGTTCTGTTCGATTACGTAGGTGCCAACAAGACCACAGTGGCTCAGTTTAAGCCTGAGCGCTATAAAACACTCTATGCGTTTGCCGACGACCTGCTCGATATCCTCGAAGCCCTCAACCTAACCCAGGTTGATCTGATTGGGCATTCGGTAGGTGGCACCACAGGTATGCTGGCCGCCAGTCAGGAACCCGAACGGTTTGGCCGGTTGGTGCTGATAGGGTCGTCGCCCCGGTACCTGAACGATGAAGGCTACACGGGTGGGTTCTCGGAGCAAGACCTCAATGATTTATTTGCTCAGATGAAGGGCAACTACTACGGTTGGGCCAGCGGCTTTGCTCCATTTATTGCCCGTAACCTCGACAACCCCTGTGTAGCTGACCAGTTTGCGCAAACCCTCGCAGCCATGCGCCCCGATGTGGGCCTTTCTATTGCCCGAACCATATTCGAGTCGGATCACCGGGCCGTTTTGGCCAATGTACCGCACCCGGTGCTGGTTATTCAGCCTGAGCACGACTCGGCCGTCCCCGGCTTCGTGGGTGAGTATTTTACCCAACAGTTGCCCAACGCACAGCTTATTATTTTACCCACAGAAGGACATTTGCCACACTTAAGCCATCCCGAGCTGGTTGTGAACGCTATTCGTCCCTTCCTCCAACACGTTCCGGTTGATGGATTGGAGCCTGTTTAACCGCTTTCAGGAAGTAGCCTCCCACGAAATTGGGCCACGGTTATTGCCAGCATTGGCTGAGGTGATTGTCGATTACCTTCAGGCCGACGGTTGCTGTATTGTGCAGGAACGCGACGAGTCAATGGCGGCTCCGCTGCTGGAATACCCGACAGCATCGGGGGCCATTCTGTTCGATCCTGAGCAACTGGGCAGCCTGACGCAGGAAAAACCGTTCTTTTTTCAGGACCACTTCACGGCCCGGCGTCCGTTGCGCCCATTACTGGGTAAATTCGGGCAGATTGCGGGCCTGCGGCTCGACAATTATAGCCTCAAAGGCTGGATTGTCATTGGCTGGTGTACGCCCCGCTCACTCGATGGCATACCACTCGAAGCCTCGCTTCAGCTATTTGCCGACAAGGTACTGGTCAACTACCTGTCGTTGCAACGAATTGCCCTCGAACAGCAGTACCGGTTTCTGTTTGCTACCGTTCCGCAGGCCATCGTCCGTATCAACGAAAACGACAATACCAGTTGGGTAAATCAGGCGGCACTCGATCTGCTTCAGCTCGAGCCCGACAACCTGTACCCCTCGGCGGCCGAGGTCTCGCAGGGTATGATGCGGCTCCGCAGCGAAGCGATCAACCAGCAGGAGGTAAACCGCCGGGCGGGCGAGCTCATCCAAAACCCTAATGCCGAAATCTCAAATTGGCTCTGGGCGTTTCCCGACCGGGCGTTGAGCGTATTGTCGCGCCCGATTCGTTCGCCCTACTTTAACGGTCGTATCTGGTTGTTCAACGACGTGTCGGAGTTGTACCGCTCCAACCAGCAACTGGCCGATCAGCAAAACGAGCTTCTGTCAAAAAATGACCAGTTGCAGGCCGCCAATCGTGAAATCGAGAGCCTAATTAGCGTGATTGCGCACGACCTGAAATCGCCTTTGGCCACGCTCAGTTTTGTGCTCAATTTCATCACCATGTCGGGCGAGCTCAACGAGCAGCAACTCGAAAACGTGCAGTACGGCCAGAAAACCGTGACGAAGGGCATGAACCTGATCGAGAGCATTGTGTACTACAACCGGCTCATCAGCCGCGATGAGGACGTGCAGCTCATGGAGGTGGAACTAAATGATCTGCTGGCTATTGTGGTCGACGGATTTCGGGGTGCGGCTATGCAGAAGAACATCGAACTGGCACTAAACACAACCGCTTCGTCGCCAATTCTGCGCACCGACCCCGAATCGCTGGTGCGCGTGCTCGACAACCTTATCAGCAATGCGTTGAAGTTTTCGGACTTTGGCAAAAAAGTGCAGATCGACGCGTACGTCCACCATGAAAGCCTGATTGTGAGCGTTCAGGATCAGGGACCGGGTATTTCACCCGAAGATCGGCCCAAGCTCTTCAAACGATTCCAGCGGTTAACGGCGCAACCCACCAACAACGAAAACTCATCGGGTTTAGGGTTATCGATTGTCAAAGCTCTCACGGAGAAAATCGGGGCTCAGATTGCTGTCGAAAGCGAATTGGGGCAGGGCACAACTTTCCAGATCGTCTTCCCGGCCCACCTGTTCAACCTCTCGCCCGCGCCTGAGTCGGCCGAGAGGCAGACGTAGGCGAGTGAGTTACTGACGCGCAAGCGTGATGGTATAGGTCGTTTTTTCGGGAGCACCACCGGGGTTAATATCGCGCTGGGCTTTCAACTGAATCGAATTTCCCTGAGCGATTTTAGTGGCTACCGTCTGCGTATTAGTGGCATCGATAAGAGTAACGGTCGTACCGGTCTCGGTGTATTTGGCACCGGCAAACAGCAATTGTAATACCTGTTGCGAGTTAGGAGCCGACTGGCAGGAGGCCGGTCGGTCGTATGCGATCGTGCCATCCGTTTTGAACGATACCACCACGTCGGACAGGCAGGTTTCGCCCAGAAACTTCAGCGCAGCCGCCAGGTCGGTTACCCCCTGAAATGCCGGACTAACCCCCAACCCAGCTATTTTCCAGTTGCCCTGAATGGTGGCCGTGGTAGGCTCAGGCTCGGTTTTGGCTTTCTGGCAGCTATCGAGGCTGATGATACCCATTGACAAAAGAAAAACCCAAAGAATGCGGGAGTAGCGAATCATAAGCGGGATACAAGACTTTGTTTATTCCAAACGCCCAAACGGGCAGCCGTCGTATGAGAGAGGTAGTTTCTCCAGGCAACCGGACTACCCGATTACGCGCGGCCCCTGCCGGTTGATTTCCGATACGTAAGCCTCGCTCGTGATGCCTACTGCCAGAAACGCCTGCTGCATGGCCTGCCCTACGCGCTCGGCCGTGGTCAGATCCCGGCATAGGGCAAACATCGACGGCCCTGAGCCCGAAATACTGCATCCCAGCGCCCCACTGTCGAGAGCGGCCTGTTTGACTTCGCCAAACTGCGGAATCAGAATCGACCGGACGGGCTCAATAATCACATCGACCATCGACCGGCTAATGAGGTCATAATCGGGTTTGAGCAAGCCGGCCACCAGCCCGGCTACGTTGCCCATCTGCGTGATCGCGTTTTTGAGCGAGACCTCATTTTTCAGGATAAACCGGGCATCTTTGGTATTGACCTCAATATCGGGGTGTACAAGCGTAGCAAACATACCCGCCGGAGTATCGAGCTTTATCACGTCGAGCGGGTTGTAGCTCCGCACCACCACAAACCCACCCAGCAACGAAGGCCCCACGTTGTCGGCATGGGCCGATCCGCAGGCAATGCGCTCGCCTTCCATAGCAAACGGCAGCAGGTCGATGGTCTGCAATGGCCGACCCAGCAACTCATTGATGGCAAACACCCCCGCCACCGCCGAAGCCGCGCTGGAGCCCAGTCCACTGCCCAACGGCATTTGCTTGGTCAGCAATACATCCACCCCAATGTCGGTACGGTCAATGTGCTGCAGGAAACGCTGAATCGAGATACCGGCGGTGTTGCGGGCGGCTTCGCGGGGCAGCCGGCCACCATCGCCAATAATATCGGTGATGCTGACACCGGGCGTATCGCGCCGGGTCAGTTCGACCACATCGCCGGGGCTATCGACGGCAAACCCAAAAATATCGAATCCGCAGGCCACATTGGCCACCGTTGCGGGGGCAAAAACGCTGATCTTTTCCACGTTACAAGCAAAAAAGGAGGGAAGGGAGAAAGTAGGAAAGGGAGAAGGCTTCTATCACTTCTCGTTTCTCACTCCTCTCTCCTGCCTCCTAAATTATATTCATCGTTTGTTCTTTGATCTTTTCCAGCTCGTCTTTCATCTGAACGACCAGCCGCTGAATGGCCGAATCATTGGCTTTGGAGCCAATGGTGTTGATTTCCCGACCAATTTCCTGTGCGATGAAGTTTAATTTTTTGCCGTTAGCCTCTTCGGTATTCAGCACTTCCATGAAGTACTGCAAGTGGTTTTTCAGACGGACTTTCTCTTCCGAAATGTCGAATTTCTCGACGTAATAGACCAGTTCCTGCTCAAAGCGGTTCCGGTCGAACTCTTCGTTGCCCAGCAGCTCGACAACCGAGGCCCGCATCCGTTCGCGGACGGCCGGAATCCGACGGCCATCCTGCTCTTCGACTTCCGCCAGCCGGGCCGTAATAGAGCCGATGTATTCGTTGAATTTGCCTTCGAGCGAGGCCCCTTCCTGCCGCCGAAACGCGTCGCATTTTTGGATAGCCTGACTGATGGCCTGCTGCACCAGCAACCAATCGCTGGCGCCGGCTTCGGGGTCGGGCAGTTCGGCCGTGTAGGCATTGGGTTGCGACAGGGCCAGCTTCAGCACGTCGGCATCGGGTACACTCATGAGCATACCGTTGGCCGTCTCCTTGATGTCCTGCACGTATGCCCCGACCAGGGTCCGGTTGATCACCATGCCCGAGCGCACTTCGCCGGTCCGGGTGTAGTTGATCGAGAGTTCCACTTTACCCCGCTCCAATTGTTGCGTCAGCTGGTTTCGGATCTCAATTTCTTTGTCCGAAAACTGGCGGGGCAACCGACAGAATATGTCCAAAAACTTGGAATTGAGGGTTTTTACTTCGGCGGTTACAGTCAGATTATTGCTTTCGACGGTAGCATTGCCGAAGCCAGTCATGGATTTGAGCATAAAAAAGAGTTTGCAGTTTAAAGTTTACAGTTTAGAGTTTTGCCTTACTAGTTCACCACTTTAGGTGGCTCAACCACGCAGCGGTAATCGCTGAAAACAGAAAACTGCCAACTGTAAACCTTATTTTTTTAACGCGTTAGCTTCGGTTTCTTTGTATTCTTTGCGTCGGCGGGCTACATCGCAGGCTAAGTAAATAGCCTGAATCATGGATGTTTCGTCGGCTACATTCTTTCCGGCAATGTCGTAGGCCGTACCGTGATCGGGCGAGGTACGCACAATGGGCAGCCCCGCCGTGAAATTAACCCCCTCTTCAAACGCAATCGCCTTGAAGGGAATCAGACCCTGATCGTGGTACATAGCCAGTACGGCGTCGTATTTGCGGTAACTGCGAGTGCCGAAAAAGCCATCGGCCGGGAACGGGCCATACACCAGTTCTCCTTTTTTCCGCCAATCTTCAATCACCGGGCTGATGGTCTCGGTTTCTTCATTACCCAGCAGACCATTTTCGCCCGCGTGTGGGTTGAGACCCAGCACCGCAATACGTGGCTTGGCAATACCGAAGTCCTGCCGCAACGACTGCATCATCATGGTCAGTTTTTGACTGATCGCGTTGCGGGTCACGTTTTGGCGTACCCGTCCGAGCGGCACGTGGCCCGTAACCACACCAACCCGCAGCGATTCGCCCACCATAAACATCAGATCGTCGGGTACACCAAAGGCTTCGGCCAGATACTCGGTATGGCCGGGAAATTTGAATGCATCCGACTGCATGTTGTGCTTGTTGATCGGCCCGGTTACGAGGGCATCGAGCTTACCCGCCTTCAAGTCGTCGACGGCACGCTGCAAACAGGCAAAAGCCGCCTGTCCGGCTTCGGGCGTCACCTTACCGGGCTGAATTTCGTACACGGCTGGCCCCGGAGCGGCTCCAGCGGAGGGCACCGGCGTGGGGGCAGGTACGGTTTCGGTCTGCGCGGCCGTTACCACGTCGGCCGTTGCCACGTCGGCCGCTACCACGTCGGCCGTCGCTCCATCTGCGGAGGCCTCTAGAGCAGGCTGCTCGCCCGCAACCGAAACGGGCTGCGGCTCACCGGCTGGCGTTTCGGTTGCCGAGCCGGGCTGCGGAGCCGGGGCCGGGTTTGGCCGTCCGCTGTCGTTCCAGCACGTAATGACATTGGTCATTTTATGGCTTGCCTGCCCGACGTGCTGAATCCCATTGAGGTTCCAGTCTTTCAGGTTAAGCAGGTTGCGGTACCGGTTCAGCACCCGCATAGAGCCGTAAATGACCACGGTGCACAAGCGTTGCATCTGGTTGTATTTCAACGCCTTCAGAATCACCTCCGGCCCAATGCCGTTGTAATCGCCGAGGGAGATACCCACCACCAGCCGGTCTTCAGGTGCCACATCGGCCCCACGACCCGCCAGGTCGCTAATTTTACGCTCGCCCATGCGCGATTCGCCCGGACGCAGGTCACTGGGACGAAGCTCATCTTCGCGCGTCCATTCCTGAATAAGGGGCTCTTCCCGCGCGGGACGCTCACGTTCCGGCTCGCGTTGCTCCCGGTCACGATCGCGGTTTCGATCCCGGTTTCGGTCCCGATCACGGCCATTGGGCTGTTGCTGCTGACGACCCTCCTGGCGGCCACCCTCAGAACGGTTCTCATGGTCGCGACCTCCGCCGTTTTGGCGGCCCGCGTCAGGGCGACCCGCGTCAGGGCGACCTGTATCCTGACGGTTACCTTCCTGACGCCCACCTTCCGGGCGGTTCCCCTCAGAGCGGCCCGCATCCTGGCGGTCGTTCTGCCGCTGATTGCGGTTCCCTTCGGAGCGGTTGTTGGGGCGCTCGGGGCGTGGATTTTCAGAACGAGGGGCAGGGCCGGTTTCGGTTTCTCCGGCTGGCGTGCGGTTTACGGGCCCGGTGGTGTTATCCCCGGGCTCATCGTCCACGTACGCCATAATTTCTTCGGGCTTAGTCGATGGGGTCCGGTCTTCTCGCGGTCCACCCGACCGATTGCCCCGGTTGCGGTGGCGGTTTCGGTTCCGGCGGTCGTTATTTCTATCGTTGCGCTTTTCAGGCTGACGCTCTTCCATAGTTGGAATCAGTTAAGAGCGGGCGGGGCCGGTTTCCAGTGCACAGAGGGGCATGGGCCGTGCTTCTTATACGCTCCAGGCTCAATGAACCCTGAATTTTTTGCAACGAGGCCATTCCGGGCGAACGTTGCGCTTTATTCATTGTTCATTAGGCAGTGTCCATTAATTTTCCTGCAAGTTACGATAATCTACGGATGTCTGAGACCCAGCCTACGATTCTGATTGCCGACGAAATGCACCCGTCGCTGTTCCCGATGCTCACCGAAGCCGGTTTCCAATTTGATTACCAACCCACCATTAGCCGCGCCCAACTCCTCGACCAACTGGCTCCTTTCGATGGGCTTATTATCCGCAGCAAGACCACCGTCGATGAGGCTCTGCTCCAACAGGCGCCTAATCTTCGGTTTATTGGCCGGGCCGGGGCAGGCCTCGACCTGCTCGATCTGGACGCTGTAGCGCAGCGGGGCATTGCCGTGTTTCATGCCGGAACCGGCAACCGCGACGCCGTAGGCGAACAGGCTGTGGGCATGTTACTGGCGTTGTTGACCAATGTGGTACGGGCCGATGCGGAGGTCCGGCGGGGAATCTGGGACCGCGAAGGAAACCGGGGTTATGAGCTGGGCTCGCTGACGGTGGGGCTGATTGGCTACGGCAATAACGGACAGGCTACCGCCCGCCGACTGAGCGGTTTCGGATGCCGGGTGTTGTGTTACGACAAGTACCGCACCGATTATTCCGACGCCTACGCCACCGAAACCGCAATAGAAGCGATTCAGAACGAGGCCGACGTACTCAGTCTCCATATTCCGCTCACGGGCGAAACCCGGATGCTGATTAACGACGCATGGATTGAGCGAATGGCCAAACCGTTTTACCTGATGAACGTGGCGCGGGGCGAAATTGTCGAGCTGGCGGCCGTGGTACGCGGGCTGGAGTCGGGCAAAGTGCGCGGGGCCGCCCTCGACGTGCTTGAAAACGAGAAATTAGCGAAACTTACCCCCGACCAGCAGGCAACGTTTGATTACCTGCGTGGGTCGGACCGGGTGATACTGACGCCCCACATAGCCGGCTGGACGCACGAAAGCTACGTACGTATCAACCGCGTGCTGGTGGATCAGTTTGTGCAGGCGGGGGTTAATACACCATTGTCTCGGGCCTAACCAACTGACGATCGAGGCCGTGTTCGCGCCGGGGTTGCAAGCCGAGCAGCATCCCCGCCAGGTGTTCCGAAATCTGAAAATCCTGTAGGCAATCGAGCCACATAAACTCGCCCGCCGAGTTGATCTCAATGAAATAATGGTCGCCTTCGGGTGTCACAATCATGTCGATAGCGCCATAATTCAGACCGTAGAGGTCCATGAACGTGTGTAGGCTTTGCACCACGCTCGCGGGTAGCTCGTAGGGTTTCCAGTCGCCCACGGTAGCGAATCCGTTTCGACGCCAGTCGTTTTCGGAGAGTTCCGAAGTCTGCGAATCAATTGAAAACGCCCAGATTTGGTGTCCGGCAATGGTAATGCGCAGTTCGATTTCTTTCTCGATTGCCTGCTGAAACATCAGGGGGGTAGCCTGTAGGTCGTCGAGTGCGTCCATATCGTCGGCAGTCAGGCGATTGGTAAACATCACCATCGTCTGCCCATCGTTCTGAATGGCATAACTCGCCTGCGACTTCACAATTACACTCGCCGGTTTTTGGGCCTGCACAAACCGGCGGGCCTCGGCCGGTGAATTGGTGACGCAGGAGTTTGGAACGAGTAAACCCGCCCGGCGGGCCACCCGCATCTGTTCTTCCCGGCTGGCCAGTCGGCGGTGTACACTCGGGCGGCCGAGCACAAACCCATCAAACCCTTCGATCAACCCCTTGAGTGTTGCCTCAACCTGAGCCTCAAATGCAGGCAGGAGTTTGGTACCGTACTGCTCAGCAAACGCTTTTTTATTCATCTCGAACCGCCGGAACCACAGCGAATCGCAGGTATGGATAGCCTCACGGCCGTCGGGTGTGTCGAGCCAGATTTCGATACCCGCATCGGTGTCGAGGTAGGTCAGCTGATACTCGAACGGGTACCGGTCAACGGGAAACACGATAGCCCGCCCGCCGAGGTCTTCGATCGCTTTTACAACCATAGGCGTCGTGGCCTGCAGATCGAACGAACGGGTAATGATAAGTACGGTTTTCATGTGTTATTGGTAAGTCAGGCGGTGGACAATGGCTTGCGCAATCGGAAGGTGGAGATCGCGCTGTAACATACCCCACTCGCCTTGTGGGTTCACTTCCAGAAAAACAGGTGTGCCGTCGGGCCGTACCATCAGGTCGATAGCACCAAAGAGCAGCCCCAGCCGACGCATGAGGGCTGTCAGTTGTTGCCGAACGGTATCGGGCAGGCTGTAGGGTTCCCAGCCCGTTGGCACATCGGCGGCATAGCGCCAGTCGGTTGGGCTATTGAGTGAGCCACGGGTATCGATGCTTCCGGTAAAGCATTGCCCATCGACATACGCCACCCGCAGTTCGGTTTGGGCCCGGATACGTTCCTGAAATATCATGGGGCAGGCCGCCAGAGCCGAATCGTCGGTCAGGTCGTCGGCGGAGAGAGCGGTGGTTGGAAACGCAGGACCACTGCTGGTCATACCATAGGTCAGGGCATCGTATAATTTGGCAACCACTTCGCCCCGGCACCGCTCGAAAAACGCCCGAATACGGGTGGGGTCGTTGCTGAAAAGGGTTTCGGGCACTGCCAGACCTACCTCGCGGGCTACCACGAGCTGGCCCATCTTATCGTTCTGCACGGCACTATCGGCCGCAAAATCATTCATCCACAGCCGGCCGGGCAGCGTACGAAGCAGGGCCATCTGCACCCGGCTAAACGCCTGCAAGGTGGCTCGCCGATAGACGTCGGGCAACCCGACCGGGGGCGTAATGGCCCAGCGTTTTCGGTACCAGACGGCCGTTATCTCACAGGTGTCGAAGGCGAATCCCGGTCCCTCGCAGAAGGCCGCCCCGGTTTGCAGATCTACGCTGATTTGGCTGTGCGCCACCTGATCGGAATCAAACCGGACCGACCGGACACCCCGTGCCGTCAGCGCCTGCTGCACCAGGTCGATGGTGTACTCGTCGCGGCTATGGGTTAGGCAAAGAACCATTGGTAAAGACATAGGCTGGGTATGCCCCGTACGAGCACACCCAGCTATCCGGCTACAGAGAAATTGTGTCGGAATCAGTGAAATTCGAGTAGGAAGGTTCGTCCTGATCCGACGGATACTTGATGGTCGGTAGCGGTTGTGGGGCGGGTTTGCCGGGGCCACGGTCGGCGCCAACGGTTTGCTCACCAGAAATGTCCTGCCCTTCGAGGAAGCGGGCGAAAAAGGGTTTTTTTGTGGTTTGTTCCATGGTAATCAGAAATTTGATTGTTTGTAAGTAGCCCGGCTGTTTACTCCGCCGAACGGGGGCAAACATAGCAGACCGGGCAGGGGGCAGGGTGGGCCATTTTACCAAAGGCGGGTTTGGTTTTGTGAACGCCCAGGTTCATATCGAACGGAACGCCGAACTTGCAGCCGTAAAAACCAACTTCCCTGACAACCATGCGTTTTGTCGTTACCCGCCAGTACGACGAGGCCGACTGCGGCCCTACCTGCCTGCTGATGGTGGCCCGCCACTACGGGCAAACGCTGCCGCGCCCGTGGCTTCGGCAATTGGCCGGTCAGTACCGGGGAGGGGTTTCGTTACGGAGCCTGACGGTAGCGGCTCAGAAGCTGGGTTTTGAAACCCGTACCATGCAGCTGCGGTGGTCGGCGTTTCGGGAGGCTCCGTTGCCTGCCATTGTCTATTTGCCCCAACGGCAACATTTTGTGGTTGTGTACGCCCTCACGCCCACCCACGTACACGTAGCCGACCCCGCCCTGGGGCGCGTGCAAATCCCGACAGCCGACTTCTGTGCGCAATGGGCTACCGACGAGCAACCCGACCCTACCGGCACCGCCCTGTTTCTGTCGCCAACCCACGCATTTTATGCCCTCAAACCACCTAAACCCGCCCACCCGCTCACCCAGCTTTGGCAAGCCCGGCGGTATCTGCGACAACACCCCAAACTACTCCTATCTCTGCTAGTAGTACTGAGCATACTGGCAGCTATTCAGGCGGTGTTGCCGGGCCTCTCGCAGCGGATTGTCGACGAAGCCGTGCAACCCCGCCGGGCCGATATGCTGCGCTGGTTTTTGGTGAGTCAACTGGGCCTGACGGCCGGTTTGTTGGTGGGTAGCTGGACACAAAGCTGGCTACTGACCCAACTCAGCAACCGGCTGAGCTTTGCCATTCTGAACGATTTCCTGCGAAAGCTGCTCCGACTGCCACTGGCCTTTTTCGACCAGAAACGCTTCGGCGACATTACCCAGCGCATTGCCGACCACGAGCGCGTTGACCAGTTTTTGAGTCAGTTTGGTGTTCAACTTGTCACCCTCGCGGTAGCGGTGCTGATTAACGGGGGCTTGCTTTTTCACTACAGCCCGGCAGCTTTTGGGTTGTTTGTGGGCGGCACAGCCCTGCACCTGATCTGGACGTTTGGGTTTATGCGCCACCGGGTCACGCTCGATCAGGAGCTATTCAGCACGGCGGCCCAAAGCCAGTCGCGTACGCTCGAACTGCTCGAAGGCATACCCGACGTGAAGCTGGCCAACGCCGAAGAACAGATCCGTACCGCATGGCTCGGCGTGCAGCGGCAACGCTACCAACTCCGGTTGCGGGCCCAGAAACTGGCCGTTGGGCAATCGGGCGGGGCAAGTGTGCTGTTTTTACTCACAAACCTGCTCATCAGTTACGTGGTAGCCAGTAGTGTCATTGCGGGCGGCACCTCGCTGGGGGTGTTGCTGGCAGTGCAGGTGGTAGTGGGGCAATTGGCTACTCCGCTGAGCCAGGCTGTTTTCTTGGTGCAACAAGCTCAGGACACCCAACTTGCACTCGCCCGCATCGGCGAACTTCACGAGGAACCCGACGAGCGGGCGGGCCACGGAAGCACCTCCCCCGGCCCGCCCGCGACCCTGCGGCTGGAGCGCGTATGGTTTGCGTACCCAGGCACCGAAGAGGCCGTTTTGCGCAATATCTCCCTCACTATTCCGGTGGGTAAAACGACGGCCATTGTCGGCGCCAGTGGCAGCGGCAAAACCACCCTGCTGCAACTGCTACTGGGCACCCACGACCCAACCCACGGCCGGATCTGGCTTGGGAAAAGCCACTTGCTGGCCGATGCCAACCCCACCGACTGGCGGCAACGTTGCGGAGTGGTGTGGCAAACCGGCTATATTTTCTCCGACACCATAGCCGCCAATGTGGCTCTGGGCGACCCGGCTCCGGAACCCGCACGGGTGTGGCAGGCCCTGCAAACAGCGGCTTTAGCGTCGTTTGTGGCCGAGTTGCCCCTGCGTATCCAGACACGAGTTGGCAACGAGGGGCTCGGCCTGAGTCAAGGACAGCGGCAGCGGCTCCTCATTGCGCGGGCGGTCTACAAAAACCCCGATTACCTGTTTTTCGATGAAGCCACCAACGCGCTCGACACCGCCACCGAGCGGCAGATCATCGACAACCTGAACCAGTTTGGGCAGGGCCGCACGGTGGTGGTGGTAGCCCACCGGCTTAGCACGGTCCGGCAGGCCGATCAGATTGTGGTGCTTCAGGCAGGGCAGATTGCCGAACAGGGCACCCACGAGAGCCTTCTGGCCAACCGGAAACTGTACTGGCAGCTCGTACACAACCAGTTGGAGTTGAACACGCCGGTCCCTAATCTTGTCGTTTAATCCGTTTTCTCTTCATGCGCGCGCTGTTTATTTTCCTGCTTTTACTAGGTAGCCACGGGCTGGTGGCACAGCAGGTTAGTTACCAACGGCTCGACAAAGCGAGTGGCTTACCCTCTAATACCATTTACGACCTCATGCAGGACCAGCAGGGATTTATCTGGCTGGCGACCGACAAAGGCCTGTACCGATACGATGGGGTACTGTATCAGCCCTACCGCAACCATAGCCAGAACGACAAGGGCCTGAGCAACCTCATGCTCGACGGGGCCGGGCGCATCTGGTGTCAGAACTTTTCGGGACAGTTTTTTTTCGTCGAAGCCGATAGCCTCCGGTACTGTTCCGTTGTGGAACCCCTCGGTTCGTACTACCCGGCGGTTATGCTCAACGGCTTTTCGCTCGTCAACTTTGGTCCTCACTCGTTGCGGGTGCTGGATACGCGTACGCTGCGCCTGACCAACTCCCTACCGCTGAGTTACGTGCATTACTCGCCCTACGCGTTTTCCGACGAACAGGCCATTTACCTCTTTTCGGGTGGCCAGCAGCGGGCATTGCGTGTGCCGCTGAACGGGCCACCTACCTACATCCCCAATGAACCCGGCCTGGCTACGTTTTATGTGGTGAAGGTACGAAAACACACCTTTCTGATTCCGAAAGCCGATGCGACGCGATTGGTAGTACAACGCCCCGATGGCGGTCGACAGGTGATTGAGCTGGGGCATAAAGGGCTCATCCAGAACGTTCGGGTCATCAACGACCGATACCTGGGCTTGTTCTGTTCGGCGGGTTTTTACCTGCTCGATATGAACAACCCCCTCCCCCAGCGGCTGTCGGTTCAGTTGCCCGACAAAAACTGTACGGGCCTGATGCTGGATGGTGAGGGGAATTTCTGGCTTGCCACCATCAACAGCGGCCTGTTGCTTATTCCGTCGATGCAGGTAAACGTCATTGCACCGGGGCGGCCGTTTACGCGCTTGCAGGCACTCCCCCACAAACGGCAGTTGTATTTCGGGACCGCCACCGGCGAACTGGCCCGGCTGGACCTCACGCAGGGGTCGACCACCCCGCTCTACAAAGGCACCAGCAATACCGAAGTGATCTCACTCCATTACGACACCACCGCCCGCCAGTTGTTTTTCAGCTCCGACCTGTTTCGCCGGTGGTACAACGGCCGCACCGATTTTTCGCAGTTGCTCTCGGTCAAAGACATTGCCTCGTTCGATCAGAACCGGCTGGCTATTGCCGCTACGGGGTTTCTGGGTGTCGTGTCGCGACGCAAACCCGAAGCCGCGCACGAAATCAATCTGAGCACCGCCCGTAACCGGGCGGTGGTGGTTCACCCAACTACCAAAACCCTGTACGCAGCCACATCGAAGGGATTCTGGCAATATCCGAGCGGTCGGCCGGGATCCGAAATCAAGGCCGACCATGAGTCATTATCCCTCTCCGACCTGACCCTGACCGATGGCCCAGCACCACTCGTGTTTGCAGCCAGTACCAACAATGGTATTTATGCGTTCGAGGGGGCCCGGCAAACGTTGCACCTGACCGAAAAAGACGGTTTGGCCGACAATGCCGTGTACCGCATTCAGGCGTATAAAAACCAGATCTGGTGGCTCACCGAGAAGGCCGCCCAGAGCTTCGACCTGCGTACGCGCACAATCCGCACCTACGACCGCACCGATGGCCTGCCCGATACTGACCTGAAAGATCTGGCGGTTGTCGACGACATGGTGTACGTGGCCACGCTATCGGGTTTGGTGCGTTTTCCGCGCAATCTGCCCGCCACCAATACCCACCGGCCCCGGCTCGTGGTCACCCGGCTTTTGTGCAACAAACAGGCCTTTTCGCTCGATAAAAAACCCCGCTTTGCCTACGACCAGAACAACGTCGAGATTCATTTCTCGGTGCTGTCGTTTCGGAGTCAGGGCGACGTACGGGTCAACTACCGCATCAACGGGCAAGCCTGGGTTACCCTCGACCCCGGCGTGCGGATGCTTAGCCTGCCCTCGCTCGCACCCGACGACTACGTGGTCCAGATTCGGGTCGAAAACGAAGACGGCCTCAGTAGTCAGCAAACCCTGACGGTGAAGTTTGTGGTGCAGAGCCCTTTCTGGCTCAGCTATCCGTTTCTGGGTGCCCTCATGCTGGCCATTGCGGGGTTGGTATACGGTAGCAATCAGCGACGTCTGTCGCGGCAGCAGCGCGAGTCGGCCTTGCAGGCCGAAAAAGCCGCCCTGCAACAGGAGTTACAGAAATCCCGGCTGACGGCCATCAAGTCGCAGATGAACCCCCACTTCATTTTTAACGCCCTCAATACCATCCAGTTGTACATCTATCTCAACGAGAAACAACAGGCATCCAGCTATCTGGTGAAGTTCAGCGAGCTGACGCGCATGATTCTGGACATGAGCAACGACGAAACCGTGGCTCTGGCCGACGAGCTGAAGGCGATTCGGCTGTATCTGGAACTGGAGCAGATGCGGTTTGAAGACTCGTTGCACTGCCAGCTGGTAGTAGCCAACGATCTGGACATCGACCATATCCGTATTCCGTCGATGCTGATTCAGCCGTACATCGAAAACGCGATCAAACACGGGCTGATGCACAAAAAGCATGACCGCCATCTGTTGGTCGATTTCCGGCAAACGGGCCCGTGGCTGGAAGTGACCATCGACGACGACGGGGTGGGCCGCCAGAAATCGGCGGAGATTAACCAGCAACGCGCCCGCCGACACGAATCCTTTGCCACTCAGGCCAACCAAAAACGGCTGGAACTGCTCAACGACGGCGATCATTCGCACATTGGTATTCGTATCATCGACAAATACGACGCTTTCCATAAACCAGCCGGAACCACCGTTATTCTGCACATTCCGGTATTAACGTAACCACCTGCGTGAATGAATGATGAATAAGGCATAATGAACAATGACCTCATTGATTATCAACCCCTTCAGCATTCATTTTGCATTATACAGTATACATTTGATTTTGACTCAGTTATGCCAACCGCCCTCATTATCGACGATGAACAGAAAGCCCGCCAGTTGCTCAAGGCGATGCTGGCCGACTGCGCCCCCGGCCTGACCGTTCTGGCCGATTGCGACGACCTGCCCAGCGGGGTGAAAGCGATCAAAAAACTCAAACCGGATCTGGTCTTTCTCGACATCGAGATGCCGCACTACAGCGGCCTTGAGCTGATGGATTTTTTCAACGAAGATGAAATTGACTTTTATGTCATTTTCACCACGGCGTATAGCCAGTATGCCATTCAGGCGTTTCGGTTTTCGGCTATCGATTACCTGCTCAAACCGCTCAACATCGACCTGCTGCGGGAGGCCATCGAGCGGTTTCGGCTCAAAAAGGTGCGGGAAGCGCAGAACCTGTTTACCCTCAGGCACAACCTCATCAACCACAAATCGAAACGGATTGCCCTGCCCCAGACGAGCGGTTTCCGGTTTGTCGACAGCGCCGAAATTCTGTATGCCAAAGGCGACGGAGCCTATACCGATATTTTTCTGCGCTCGGGCGATAAGCTACTCATCAGCCGGAGTCTCAAATACCTCGAAACCCTACTCGAAGGCCTCGATGGATTTGTCCGTTGCCACAAATCGTATGTGGTCAATACCCAGTATGTAGCCTCGTACAGCCGTCAGGACGGCGGCTACATTACCCTCCACAATCAAACCCAAATCAGCGTTTCGCCCGACAAAGTCGATGCGGTGCTGAAAGCCTGTTGTTGACCATGAAAACCATTCGACTGATTCTGGCGGGCTGCCTGCTGTTCTGGCTGGGTTACCGGTTTGTGCGTATTCAGCTGGCCATGCCCCGCCCGGTCTCTGTTGAGCAAACAAAAAGCCCCTGACCCGGTTTATACGTTGTTTACGTTAACAACTCAACGACCATGAAAAAGATAATGATGACACTGGCACTGGCGGCCCTGACCGTTACGTTTGCCTCAGCTCAGGAAGTAAAGCAGGAAGCCAAAGAAACGGCCAATCAGGCTGGTGAAACGGCCAAAGCCGCCGGCCGCAAAGTAAGCCGCGAGACCCGCCAGGCAAGCCGCGAACTGAAACGCGAAGCCCGCAAAACCGGCGACGCTATCGACCGGGCCGCTACCAACACGAAGCAAGATGTGAAGCGGGGCACCAACAAGGCGCTGAACAAAACTGAGCGGGGCCTGAAAAAAGCCGAACGCAAGCTGGACGATTCGAAGTAAGAATCCACCTATACCATAAGCCGTTGGGGGCCTGCCAAATACACGCGTGTATTTGGCAGGCCCCCAACGGCTTTTTTAATTACTTCGACCGGATGGCAATTACCGGATCGAGCCGGGCGGCCGAGATGGCTGGCAAAATCCCCGCCAACACGCCAATCAGGCTCGATGTACCCAACCCAAGGGCAATATTGCCCGCTGTGAGCACCACATCGAGGTTACCCAACGGTATAAACGAGAGCAGGTACACCAGAAATACCCCAACCAGACCGCCGACCAGCGAGAGCATAACCGACTCGAACAGAAACTGGAACAGGATAAAGTAATTCTTGGCCCCCAGCGATTTCTGAATACCAATGATGTTGATTCGCTCTTTTACCGACACAAACATGATGTTGGCAATACCAAACCCACCGACCAGAATCGAGAAGCTGCCGATAACCCAACCCGCAATGGTGAGCACGGCAAATACCCCGCCAATGGCTTTGGCAATGGCCTCGGGGCGGTTGATGGCAAAATTGTCGTCCTGCGTGGGTTTCAGACTCCGGCGGGCCCGCATCAACCCCCGAATTTCGCCTTCCAGGTTTTGCAGCCCTTCGTCTTCAGGGTAGCCTTTTACGGCAATGGTTACGCTGGGCCGGATCGACTGGAACAGTTTGGCAAAGGTGCCGTACGGAATCAGGCACCGCCGGTCGGGGTTGCCACCAATTTCGAGCACCCCGGAGCCTTTCTTTTCCTGAACGGCAATCACCTGGAAGTTCAGCCCGTTGATCTTCATCATTTTACCAACGGCGTACTGATTCGGGAAGAGGGTTTCGGCCACTTCGGAGCCGATAATGACTACGTTACGCGCCGACTCCTGCTCCTGCGGGGCAAAGTAGCGGCCCTCGCCAATGGGTACCTCCGAAATCTGGTTGTAGTCCATCGTGACGCCCGAGATCCGAACGGGCAAACTGTTGTTCCCGTTTTTCACGATCACATTGCCCCGTCCTCCCATAGCGCAAATGGCCTCGGCATTCTCCAGCCGCTCGGCCAGAGCCCGGTAGTCGTTATAAGTCGGTTCGGGCCACTGAAAATACTTCCACCAGCGGTACTCCGACCCAAACTCAAACGGCCACTTTTGTACGTACACGACCCGATCGCCCAGAAAGTTCAGACTTTCCTTTACGTTGCGTTCGAGCGAGTCGACCATCGTGAACACCGCAATGATGGCGAAGATACCGATGGTTACGCCCAGCAGCGAGAGCGTGGTACGCAGCAGGTTAGACCGCAGCGCCTGCCAGGCAAAGCGAAAGCTTTCGAGTATTTGTCGGATAAATTTCAATGGCGAAAGAGCGAAAGACTGAAAGAGCGAGTTGGCCAACCCGCTTTTCTTCCGCTCATGCGAATTTACTTCGCTCTTTGTCTCTTTCGCTCTTTCGCTCTTTCACTTTTACACCAACGCCCGCTATGGCGGATAATCGGTTGCTATTCGATGATCACGGCCGTGCCGTTGGCACTCACCATGAGCATAGACCCGTTGCCCCCAATGGTCTGGTAATCCAGATCAACGCCCACAATGGCGTTGGCACCCAACCGATGGGCCTGATCCATCATGTCTTTGATCGCGATGCTCTTGGCTTCGCGGAGCCCCTGCTCGTAGGCCCCCGAACGCCCGCCTACAATGTCGCTAATCCCGGCAAAAAAGTCTTTAACCAGATTGGCCCCGATAATGGCCTCACCGTTGACCAGCCCAATGTACCGGGTAATCCGTTTACCTTCGAGGGTTGGGGTAGTTGTGATAATCATATAGTGTATACTGGAGTCGATGGCCCGGTTAAGAAACGGCGCAAAGAACGGGCGCGTTGCGCGTTTTGCAAAAAAACCGCCTGTGTGGTTGTATGAGCGGTTTACAGACTGGCTGTAAGGGTCGAAAACGGGGTTCAACGCCGGCTCCGAACGGCAATACTTAGCGTACGAGTAAACTTTTAGGCCGTTTGTTTGTCAAAGGATAAACGTAAACCACGCAGTAGGTTGCGTTTTTGTCCTAACAACGTGAGTTATGAAAAACAAAGCCTATATCTTGTTGGGATGGCTAGTAGTAGCTACGCCCATGGCCACCTACGCTCAGAGCGTGGGGCAGGCCGTTATGGAAGGTTTAGCCTCCATAACCCTCTCTGATCAACAGGTAGCCCAGCTCTCGCAGCAGGCTGTACAACAAATGGATGCCCAAAACCCGGTGGCGGGCCCCAACGACCCGTACACGCAGCGCCTGAACCGGATTGTCCGTCGGCACCGCACCGTGAGCGGCATCCCGATCAACTATAAAGTGTACAAAGTAAAAGACGTAAATGCTTTTGCCACGGCCGATGGTAGCGTGCGGGTATTTCAGGGTCTCATGGATATCATGACCGACAGCGAGTTGCTGGCCATCATGGGCCACGAAATTGGCCACGTAGTCAATAAAGATACCCGCGACGCCATGAAGAGCGCCCTGCGCCGGTCGGCGTTTATCAATCTGGGGGCTTCGCAGGGGGGAGCCATCGGGGCACTGTCGCGGTCGCAGGCCACGGCTTTGGCCAACGGCCTCTACAGTGCGTCGTTTAGCCGTCGGCAGGAAACCGAAGCCGACGATTATAGCTACACGTTTCTGCGAAAGAACGGCTACAGCGTTTTGGCGTTGGCCTCCTCGTTTGAGAAGCTGGCCAAACTGAGCGGAGGTAGCGGGGGCGGCCGTGTCGCCGAGATTGTTTCGAGCCACCCCGATAGCCAGAAACGAGCCCAACGCATTCGGGACCGCGCGCGCCGGGACGGAGTCAGACGTTGATTCGCCAAAGGATAAAACCGGAGCCGCCGACCACCTAGTTAGCGGCTCCGGTTTTTGTCTGTCTGGGACCCACTACCTAACAAATTCTGGGCCCTATGACCCGGGCAGGGCCAATCTTATTTTCATTCCTTATTTTTGCCCAACTCACCCCCTGGAAGTTAAGAAGCTATTTGAATTAATCGATTTGGCCGCTAATGGCGTCTTTTGACTCTTGCCATCGTCACTTTTTTGAGCCGTAGCGCTGCTACGACTTGCAAAAATCGCCTTGCCAAAAGCCAAAATTCACTCATTATCCGCTCAAATCGCTAACTCAAACAGCTTCTAAACCTGACTTTTAGGACACTCAGGTTATGAACGACTTACCCCCCCACGCCAAATCATTGTCTGACCGCGAAGCCCTGCTACAGGCGGTTCTGGACGCTCAACAAAGCATGACGGCCTACTGTGAGGCCGTTCGTGATGCCGATGGAGACCTCATCGATTTTCGCTACCGAATCATAAATCAAGGGGTTGAAACGTTGACGGGCCGTCGCCGTCACCAGATTTTGGGCGAGCTCATGACGAGCCTGTTTCCCTCGGTGAAACAAATAGGTTTGTTCGACCTTTACCGGCGGGTGGTAGAAACGGGTCAGCCCGATTCGTTTGAATTTCCGTATCAGGGCGATGGCTACAACGGCTGGTATCTGATTTCGGCCCAGCCCTTGCAGGAAGGGTTTGTGCTTTCGTTTATCGACATCACCGCCCAGAAACAAACGCAGCAACAGGTTGAGCAGCAAAATCATCTGCTCGACAATATTCTTACGACCTCGGCCAATGGCTTAGTCGTGCTTCGGCCTGTCCGTGATTCTGACGGTCAAATTGTCGACCTGAAGGCGGTGCGCTGGAACCGGGCGTTTGTTCAGATTACGGGTATTCCCGACCAATCGCTGAGCACGCGTACCTCCATGCAACTGGACCCAACATTGCGCTCAGCCGGTCTGTTCGACCAGTACGTTGATCTGCTGACGGCCGGTAAACCCCTACAGACCCAGTACTATTTCGAACCCGCGCAGATCTGGATTGAACTGTCGGGGGCCCGGCTCGACGAGGAACATATTGTGCTGACCTTTTCGGACATTACGGAAAGCAAAAAGGCGTCGTTGCTGATCGAAGAGCAGTCGAGTCAGTTGCGCAACATATTCGATTCGTCTATCAGCAGCATTCTGTACATGACCGCTATCCGCAATGAAGCGGGCAAAATTGTTGATTTCTTGATGGTAACGGCCAATCAGGCCGTGATTCGGAGCAATTTCATGACGCCCGACCAGATTGAGGGCAAGCAACTCTTGACGGTGTTTCCGGGCAACCGCGACAACGGGTTCTTTGACCTGTACGTGCGGGTCACCGAATCGGGCGAGCCCGAACACCTGATCGGTTCGTACAAAGACGACACGCAACAGGATGGCTGGTACGAGGTGTCGGCCGCCAAACAAGGCGACGGGGTGGTGGTGACGTACATGAACATCACTGAAACCCAGCAGGCTCAGCAAGTGCTCGAACAGCAAACCGAGTTTCTGAATCAACTGCTGCAAACCTCACCCATGGGCATTATTGCCTACGAGGCCATTCGGAAAACACCCGCTCAGGCAGGCGGTACGGGTAGCGCGACTGGTGAGATTGTCGATTTCCGGGCGATCTTCTTCAACCACGCTTACGAAAAAATCTTCAATTCGACCGAAGAAGTGGTGCGTAACCACACGTTTCTGGAGCGGTTTACGTCGGTAGTGAACCTCCCCCTGACGGTCAACACCGAGGAGCTCTTCAATTTCTACAAAAGCGTAACGGAGCAGTCGCTTTCGTTCCGCCGGGAGCGGTTTTACCCGCACCTGAACAAGTGGCTCGATGTGTCGGGCACGAAGCTGGGCGACGGTTTTCTGCTCGTTCTGTACGACGTAACCGACCGGAAGCGGGCCGAGCTGGAACGCCAACAACAAGCCGCCCTGGTGCAACAGGCCAACCGACAACTGAAGCGCTCCAACGACAGCCTGCAACAGTTTGCCTACATTGCCAGCCACGATTTACAGGAACCCCTGCGGAAAGTGCATTCGTTTGGCAGTCTGCTCAAAAGCCGCTACGCCGAATCGTTGGGCGATGGCGTCGACTTGATTGCCCGGATGCAGAAAGCGGCCGAGCGGATGCAGACCCTGATCAACGATCTGCTGGCGTACTCGCGCCTGTCGAACCAAACCGAGTCGTTTGAGCCCGTTGATCTAAACGAGGTAATGGCCGGGATTCTGGAGGATCTGGAAGCGGTAATAACCGACAAAAAGGCCCTGGTCACGATTGATTCATTGCCGGTAGTACAGGGCAACCCGTCGCAATTGCGGCAGTTGTTTCAGAACCTGCTGTCTAATGCGCTCAAGTTCAACAAACCCGACGAACGGCCCGCGGTAACTATCCGTTGCCAGCCCGCACCCCGTCCCCAAATTGATCCCGACGCGCTGACTATGCTACCGGCTGATGTGGAGCATTTCTGGCAAATTCAGGTGAAGGATAACGGTATCGGATTCGACCAAGGTTACAGGGAGCGCATTTTTGAAGCGTTTCAGCGTCTGCACGGGCCCAACAGCGCCTACGCCGGTTCGGGCATTGGGCTCGCGCTGGTGAAGCGCGTCGCCGAAAATCACGGAGGGCTGATTGAGGCCCACAGCCAACCCGGCGAAGGGGCCGAGTTTACGCTCTACCTGCCGCAAAGCCCCAGCGGAATCAGTAGTCTGGTGTAGAGATAAAGAGTGAAAGAGCGAAAGAGTGTAGGCCGTACTCATTCAGTCATTCACTCTTTCGCTCTTTCACTCATTGGCTCTAGCCAAACCACCTTTTGTTCGGGCTGATGCTCTTGCCCCAGAATGTCGCGGTAGAGGTCGGGGCGCCGGGCCTTGCGGTACCGGAAACCACCAGCCTGCTGTAGTTTCTCAGGGGTACAGGTGGCCACAACTATCTCATCATCGAGCTGACGGCATTCGGCCAGAATGTCGCCAAACGGGTCCAGAATCATCGAGCAACCGTTTTTAAGCTGATCATCGTCCATGCCGATGGGGTTGGCAAAGACCACATACACCCCATTGTCGTAGGCGCGGGCGGGGAGCCATTTCATAAGCCAGGCCCGGCCCTTAAGCCCGTCGAACTCCAGCCGGAGCGAGGTCGGGTCGTTGTGCCGGTTGGCCCAGAGAGCGGGGTCGGCAAACCCAGCACCGGGCCGGGTAGAAGGCGTCATCATGGTTACGTGCGGCATGAAAATAATGTCGGCACCGAGCAGAGCCGTAGCCCGCACATTCTCAACCACGTTGTTGTCGTAGCAAATCAGGATACCACATTTCCAGCCGTACAGGTCGAACACCACGTACTCGTCGCCCGGCAACAGATGCGGGTTTATAAACGGGTGCAGTTTTCGGTACTTCGCCACCAACCCGTTTTTATCGACACATACGTAGCCTTTGAACAGCCGGTCCTGCTCGTCTTTCTCGAAAAGCCCGGCCAGAATAGCAATGTCATGCTCGCGGGCAATCTGGATGAGAGCCTGTGTGCTCTCACCATCCGGGATCAACTCGGCCAGGTCGAGCATCTGCTCCCGCGAGAGGTGCCGGGCAAAGGTATAGCCTGTTACGGAGCATTCGTGAAACGCCACCACCTGCGCGCCCTGCCGGGCCGCCTGCCCGGCCAATCGGCGGATCACGCTTAGGTTATACGCTTTGTCGCCACTGGCGTTTTCAAACTGCGCCGTTGCTATCTTCAAGGTTTGCATACGAAAATGATTCGGAACGGCTAAATAAACAAAAAGCCGGGACAACCACCGCTCCGGCAGAGGGTAAGTGTCCCGGCCCAACTAGCAAGCCGATCTTAAAACAAGGCAACATTTACCTTGGGGAGAGTCACAGTTTCCCACCAGTACACGCGCAGGGTCTGGAAATACTCCAGCCAATCATCGTACTTGATGGGCTTCACCAGATACGACGAGCAGCCTCGTTCGTAGGCTTCCGCAATATCGTTTCGGTCGTTGGAGTGGCTCAGTAGCACTACCGGCACCTTACCCAGCGCATCGGGCATCGCCCTGATCTTCTCGAGCACATACCAGCCATCATGCCGGTTGGGCAGGTATAAGTCCAGCAACACGAGCTTAGGCGACTCCCACTCCTCCTGTTCACACTGATTCAGGTAGCACAGAGCCTCTTCTTTGGTTTTGGCCCAAACCGGCTTCACTTCGGGCAAACGCTCCTGCATAGCCTTACTGATAATAAACCCATGATCGGGGTTATCTTCCACAATAAGCAGCTTCGCATTCTTGAAATTCCGACGAGACGTAAGCTCACTGGTTAATAGAGGATTCATGCGGATGAATTAAGTAACACCAAGAGGAAAGAACAAAGTCTATAGCTTTTGTTCGATTGTTAAATTAATCTATTTTGATACAGGAAAGCCTATACTTAAGTAGATAGTGATATTAAATCGACCCACCGGGACGGTTGCGATCAGTGGCCTACAGGTAAGAAATAGGCCCAAAAAGCGGAGAGCCGGATTGATGGTTTAAGCCACCAAACCGGCCCTGCACGCTTCAGTTTCTGATAACCCCAACTCCATGCCCGAGGAGGAAGATACGGCTGAGTAGTAAAGCCGTTGGCGGTTGACGTTGGAGTTACCGGGAAGCTCTGCTAAATACTTTCTTTACCAGAACTTGCACTCATTAAACCCATTTATAGCCAATTCCTATCGGTTCTACCAGCTCCGAGTGAGGATTCGGTCCCGGCTGCGGGGTCGGGATCGGTGGCGCAAACCTTCACCCCACAACCGGGTTAATTCACTACACGCAACCATTCTCCCCTATGGCAAAAGTAAGTCGTCCCTTTTTGGGTCAGGTAAAGCATCTTGCCGACTATTTGGCCACTCGTCGGGAAACGATTTTGAATAGCTGGCGTACCCAATGCGCTGCGGACAGTGATCTCCATAAACGCCTGAGCCTATCGCGTGAAGAATTTATTGACCAAGTCCCGGTTTTACTCAATGTACTTCAGGACCGGCTTCTGGATAAACCGATCTCGGCCGACCCGACCGAAACGGCAAGCGAACACGGCTGGCACCGCTGGCAGCGCGGTTACTCCCTACAGGAACTCCTTAATGAACTCGATAAGCTGTACGAGACGCTGTCCGACGAAATTGACACCTACCTGACCCTGTACCCCGACACCCCCGCCCCCGTGACGGCCGTAGCCCACCGGCAGGTGCTGGTACTTGCCCGCGAAATAAACCGGGGCAGCGTGATGTATTACGACTCGCTCCGCCAGACCAGTGCCGCCGAACGGGCCGAACAGCTCCAGTCGGCCCTGAACCAGCTGAATCAGATAACCCGGGAGCGCGGTGAGCACCTCCGCCAAACCTCACACGACCTGCGTAGTAGTTTCGGTGCTCTGTTTGGAGCGGCCAACCTACTCACCCTACCCAGCACCCCCTCCGAACAAACGCAGTACATCGAGATTCTGAACCGGAACCTGTCGTCTATCCAGCATGTGCTGCTGCAAATGACAGACTTTGCCCGCATTGAGGCCGGGCAGGAGCAACTCACGCTCAAACCCTTCGATGCGGCCCACCTGTTGCGCGACCTCGTCAAACAGGCTCAGCCCATATCGGCTGAACGGCAGCTTGTGCTCCGCGCCGACGGCCCCGACAGTTTACCCGTACTGAGCGATCCCGGCAAAGTGCAGCGAATCATCCAGAATCTGCTCCTGAGCGCGTTGCGCCATACGCAGCGGGGCTGGGTCAATGTTTCGTGGGCACCCGAAAGCGATACCCGCTGGACCCTCAGCGTGCAGGATTCAGGCCCCGGCCTGACGCATGGCCCGGCGGCCCTGCTCGCCGAACAACTAAGCCCGCAGATTGAGGTGCCCAGCTCGCAACGACTGACGGAAACCGAAAAAGCCCTCAGCAAACCCATACCGAACACCAAAAGCCCGGCGCGCTCCACCCAAAAGCAGGGCGAGGATATTGGCTTGTTTATCGTGAAACAGTTGTGCGAACAGCTGAAAGCGACGATGGAGATCGAGTCGTCGGCCGAAGGGGGTACGCTCGTGCGTATCAGCATGCTCACGCATCAGGAGGCTCCTTCAGCAGAACGGTGAGGCTGGATACCAAAGCACCTTCGCGAGTCCGGTTTACCATAGAAGCTCGTTGGGCTGTTTCATCAAACACGGAGAGGGTTTGGTGCAGAATGGCCTTTTACCAAGGGACTTAATCAGAGAGTATTTAAGAGGCCCCCGTCTCAGGCATCGGTGTACTGACGGGCCGTATCGGGCAACCGCAGGCTCCAGAACACTACGGCCATTAGGCTGAGGGCGCAAAACACAAACGGAGCCTGTGGGCTCACCGACGACAACAAACTGTTGACTAACGCCGTACTGAAACTGGCCAGCCCGCCCAGCGCCTGAATATTGCCGAACACCTCGCCCTGCCCGCCACCGGCTTTGGTGATCTGCGACAAAATACTGCCAATCAGCCCGCTCAGCACCGATACCGTCAAGGCATCAATACCACCCACCACGTACAACATGGTCTCCGACGGGCCAATAAACGCATACAACATCTGCAACACAATACCCAGCAACGCCAGCCCGATTATCACCTTGCGCTTGTGCACCCGGTGGGCCAGAAACCGGAAGAAAACCACATTGGCCAGCAGGGCCAGCGCACCGAAATAAACAAAGAAAACTGCCGTTTGCCGGGTCGACATGAGCAATTGGCTCTGGGTGAGGAAAGCCACAAAAAAAGTGTAATAGCCAATACCCAGCGTGCCGAGCATGTTCAGGATAAACACCGGCTTAATACCCGGCACTTTCTCTTCCGACTCGTTGAGCTGCTGCCAGAGGGTAACCACCTTAATGGAACTGAGCATCTTCTCTTTGATCTGATCGGGGTCGAGTTCCTCCCGTTTAGGATTCGTTTCGCGGAAGGTCAAAGCCAGCCCTATGTTGAGTAATCCCACCGCCAGCAGAAACAAGACGGTTGGCACAGGGTCGAAGCGCACAGCACTGGTCGAGAGCAGAAACAGGCCCGCTACCATCGGCCCCACTACCGGCCCTGAGCCGACAATAAAACTCAATATTCCCGACCATCTGACCAGCTCCTGCTTGTCGGTCAGGTCGGTAATGGACGAGCGCAGCACAGCGTAGAGTCCGTTGGTACCGCCTTTGGCTACCCGATTGGCCACGTAGGTGCCTGCCTGCACCTGTAGCAGCAGTAATGTCGACAGAAACGATGCCAGTGTAGTGGCCAGAATCACGCGTCGGCGGCCTTTTTTGTCGGACCAGTTACCGATAGCGGGCGAAAACGCCAGCTGAATACTCAGCATCACGGCTACCCCGCCCGTCAGCATGAGCGATTTAGCGGGCAGGTCGACGACGTAATCACTGATGAGAGCACCCAGGCCATTGGCGGCCGTCACATCGAGCAAGGCAATACAAAGAATAAGCAGCAGTTGGCGGTTTTTGGTCATTCGCAGGCGGAGCCACCCGGTCAGAGGGCTCGTCAGAGTGAAGCAACAAAACGAGGAAGTCTGGCAAAGGGAGGGGTAAAAACTATACCATCGAGCCGGGGGATTGGCTCATGAACCTGAGCAAACGGTACCGCCCGCACCGTTGCCTCACTCGGCTGTCAGCTGCGTACTGCTGAGCCGTACACCTGACGCTTAATTAGCCCCTCATTTCCGACTCGGTAACTTCGCTGTTTTGCGCATCTCATCGCGCCTTCGCCAATTTTTCGGGGAAGCGTACTTTGCTACGATACTCCTACAGAGCAGGGGCAGTACGCCCAATGGGAGCCTTGCGCTTATTGAGGTCCTGAACTGTATGGATGCTGCTTAAGATTTAGCAAATTTCTATTGGGCTAAGAGACTGCGTAGTCTTTCTTCAAACTGGCCATTGCCCCCAACGCCAACGGGTGTTGATAGATGAAGGCAAGATAAGCTAAAACTCAGGTACGTTGCTACCTTTACACCTCATTCAAGTTGGGCTGCCGCACTGGCCTACGTCGAGTGATGCTTGTCCCAGGTAAGTGGACCCCGCAGAGCGAACCAACCAAATACATAACAGAAATTAATCACCCATAAATTGGTTGTAAGCAGCTTCAAAAGCTTGAGTAGCTTCCTGAATTTTGAACGAACCATATGAAGCGGGGTGCGCCCAATTGCAGGCAATATAATTGGGGAAAGCGGGGCCAAAATAGTTTTTGTGCCAAGCTAAATGACTGGCAAGGCGACGCCCTACTACTACGACAAGATCAGGCTTCAACCGCTCTAACACAGCTCGGTAAGCTTGGTCAGAATTAGCAAACATAGTATTGGTCGGACGTATTCCAGGCCTTGCCCCAACAATAACCTGAACATAATTATAAAAAGCCACCCTGTCCCACAGGCTTGGAGCGGTTAGATTGTCAAGCTGCTTGTCGATGGACTTGGCAATAAGGGTAAAGAAGCGGTGACTTTGCCCGTTCTGCCTTTGAGCGTTTTCTTGAACTATCTTTTGAGTGAAGTCGCTTTGTTGATCGCCTTCGCCTGCATAATGCGACTCACCTAATACAAGGATTTTAGGCGATTGAGAATAATAATCTTTGCCTACAAACGGCTCAAAATTAATGTCATACATAGCAATCAGTAGGTTGTGGATATACTTTTGAAAACTGAGACCTAGCATCTGCGTTCTGTACAGTGATGCTTGACCTGTCGGCCGGAACGCGAAACACCATCAATAAACACTTACTATCAACTCGTTATCCTTTCGCAGGGAACCTGCCTTGCACTCACATCTTGTTTGGAATCACCCAACGCCCACGGGGGTTAATGAATAAAAAAGTTATTTCACTGAACGCGAGAGACTTGTAACCTTTAAACCCCTGTTCATGTTGGGTTGTCGCTCAACCCAGGAACGTACTACTTGTCGATGGAGAGCTGCCCACACGGAGCGAATAATTTACTAACTATTCAATTACTCTGAGAAATTCTTGCAAGTAGTTGTCGAAACAATAGCTTGTACAAACACGCAATATTGTGAATTTCTTTTTTTGACAATCCTGATTGTGTTCTGAATTCTAAAGGTAATTCTTCATCCGAAACGAACCTCTTTTTAGAAGTACCTTCTTTTACAAAACCTTTCATCTCTAATATTTCAGAACCCGCTCTTGTACCAGCACAAAGAAAGACTTTATCTGGTTCAATATTCTTGTAAGCGGCAATCCTTAAACTGGTATCATAGATTGATAATTCACCAAACCCCCTAACCTTACATTCAGTCACTATTTTCATAATCTGGTCAAAGGTGGTAGCATTCTCTAAATCGTTAAATCTGGTTAACAGATTGTTTCTGACCAGTTTTGTAATTTCTTTTGAAACTCCTCGTGTATTCCCTTCTTTGTCAGTAAAGACATCTTGGTGACCATGTCTAATAAAGTAGGCCATTCCTCTATTTGTGATTTTGAATGTCCCATCTGCTGCAAAAACAATTACCTCTGTAAGATTAGGAAGTTCTTTGTAAAAATTCAGATACTTATCCAAATAATCCGCTTGTGATTCAAGTACAAAAACTGTATTGATAGGCTCTCCATCACTATCGTTGTATTTAAAGAATGAAAATTCTTCGTTTTTGTACCTAAAAAGTATGTCATTAAGCGTCATTATTTTAAAAAGTTATGTGTCGATAATTCAGTTTGCCTAACTCATCCAACTTGGGCGTTCACGCTGTAAGCCGGAAGCTGCCTTACGGATCACAACCTGACCGCAGGGGACGTTCGCCCTGTCAGCCAGAATCCGCCCCGCAAGCCCCAACTTCCATAACCGGGGCGTTCGCATTGTCGCCGAGACGACGGCAAACAAGCCACGGCTTGACCCTGCACCCAACACACTATTGTACGTAAACTCGCGGAACTACAAAGGCTTTATACTGACACGTTTGTCGTTCTGCGACGGACTTTATGACTGGTCCCATGAATAGGTTACCCTATTTGCCTAAAATAAACCGAATGGTTCCTTATTTCCAAATGAGTTACTTACGTTTGCTTCATGAATCGCGCAGTTGTTGACCCCCAATTTATTATCCGGTATTAGGACATCGACGGTCATCCTAATTACCTCTTCGAGGCCGCCAAGCAACTGTATCAGCCAATAACCGTCTCGCGAACCTGAGCCAACGGGCACATACGCACCGTTGCCTCACTCAGTCGCCGGATGCCCGGCACGTACCGGCTGTAGGTTGTTAAAAACACATCAGGTGACCCAACAACCAGCCCGCTTCGGGGTGCTGTTGTTATTAACGATGGAGTACATGAGCCGGAAACCCATTCCAACCAAAGTCCACGGCATGCTGGACTATGCCAGCGGGGCTTTGTTTATTGCGTCGCCCTGGCTTTTCAAGTTTGCCGATAACAAAGCAGCCCGGCGGGTGGCCGTTGGCACGGGTGTTGCCGTGCTCGGTTTGTCGGCACTAACAAATTACGAAGCTGGCCTGTCGCGGCAGATACCCATGCGTACGCACCTCAACGTCGATACGCTTAACGGGGTGCTGGTGGCAGCTTCGCCCTGGCTATTTGGCTTCGCGAAACGCAAATACTGGCCGCATCTGGCCTTTGGTTTGCTCGAAGTGGGAGCTGGCTTGCTGACCCGGCGCAAACCCGCCGATGTCTGATAAACGCAGCTCTGTTACAACACAAACATGAGTCATCCCGAATTTTCAACATCTTGATGGTTCAGGCCCAAGTTCCCCTTGCATGCCCCGTTAGGGGCTTAATGTTTGTAGCTAACGGGGAAAATGATCCAAATAGCCGAGCCCCGAAGGGGCGTAACTTGATTCGAGTTACGCCCCTTCGGGGCTCTGGTTCTCTTGAGAGACGTCTTTTCTAGCAACATTGGGCCCCTAACGGGGCGTTGGGTTGGGTCGAGGCCTAGACTACCCTAAAATTCGGGATGACTCATGTTTCTTATAGCGGCCTCCTACCCCACCAGCAGCTGGGTTTTCATGATGCGCTGCATCTGCTGCCAGGTATTCTCCCACGACTGCTCGCGTAGAAACTGCTCCAGCTGGGGGCCATCGCTATCGTCGGACCGGTGGAGCAGAGACGCCAGGCGGGTGCTCAGTTCCTCGGCCGACCCGGCAATGCAAACGCGCTCCCAGCCACCGTAACTCCGCACCACATCGCGCACCGGGGTCGACAGAACCGGCAACCCGGCCGCCAGGTATTCGGGCGTTTTGGTGGGGCTGATGTATTTGGTGGCGGCATTGATGGCAAAGGGCATAAGCGCGGCCTGCCAGTTGCTGAAATAAGCGGGCAGATCATCGTAGGCCTTCATACCCAGAAAATGCAGGTTCGGGTGCCTGGGTAACTGGTCGGGGTGAATCTTGGCCACCGGTCCCAGAAACACAAACTGCCAGTCGGGCCGGTGCTGCACCAGCTGGTCAATCAGGGCCAGATCGAGCCGTTCGTCGATAACCCCGCTGTATCCAATTCGGGGGCCTACGATGCCCTGCTGATCGGCCGGGTTGGGCAAGCCTGCCCGCGCCTGTACAAAGTGGTCGTAATCAATACAGCTCGGAAATGGGTACGCCCGCGTGTGGTGCTTCTGTTTGGCTTCGTACAGGCTGTAGCCGCCCGTAAACACCAGATTAGCCCGGTGCATGAGTCGCTGCTCCTGCTCAATAAGCAAGGGCGGTGCGCCCATAAACGCCGACAGTTCGTCCATACAATCGTACACGGTCAGGCGCGGATGCAGGTGATCGCTGAAGAGCATGGCCATGGGCGTGTAATACCAGACCGCGTAGTTCTGAATCCGGTGATCGGCCCGCAACTGATCCACCATCGCCCGCTGTAGTCGGATGGCCTCGTCGGGGGTAGTACCGTGGGGCAAATGGGGCTCTACCACGTATAGCTGATGCCCCGCCAACCGCACCCGCAAGCCGGGCGTATCGCTCCAGACGGGCTCCTCCACATACCACACCCGCCAACGCCGGGCGGCACGTGTCAGCAAATGCTGAGGCCGCTGATACACAAAATTCCAGCGCAGGTGCGAAAAGCAAAGCAGATCGTCAATATCGTCGGGAGTCGCCGAAGTGGCCGCGCGGGCACCCGGCGTAGTTAAGTCGGGGCTGATTCGTAGCCCCTTCGGGATGGTATTGGGTGCGGTGGTGGCAGAAGAGAGTATGTCGTTGCTGCTGTTCATGTTGAAACCGTTGAGTGCGCGCCGGGCGCGGCCATGGATACTACTGTACATGACAACGGGCGAGCATCAAGGAGTAGTCATAAGTCGAAGACGCTGAATGAGGTAACGGTCCGCCAGACAGGCGGCCTACCCGCTACACCTCTTCGGGTGGTAGCTGCACTACCGTGAGCCAGTACGTACACAACTGCCGAACAAGCCGCGTAAACGAGGCCGGGTCGTCGGGAACCACCACCACCGAGTTGGCATCGAGTTGATAGGCCTGCATGGTATCCTGCTCCGACCCTGCCAGCCACACCACCGGAATGGCCCGCAGCTGCGGATGGGTTTTAAGCGTTCGTAACGTAAGCACTCGGTCGGGGCGATTCAGCCGGGCGTCGATCAGAATGAGCGAAGGCCAGGTAGCCGTGGGTTTAAGCAACAGCGCATTGGCCAGCCCCGCCCCCTGCTCAAGAGCCTGTAGGGTACAGGCTATGTCTGCCGTTTCGATGCACTCGCGGGTCAGCAACAGGGCGTCGCCAGTCATCAGAGCCAGCAACCGGGGCAGCGGGGGTCGGTAAGGCGTAGCCCGCCCGGCGGGTTCGGGCATTACCGAAGGGGCCTCGGGCAAGGCCGGGCCGGGCCGACACAGCGTTTGCTGCACATCGCGCCAGCGTCGGCGGCTCACAGGCAATTGGGTACCGTCTTTCATGCGCACCGCGCCCGCCATCTTGGGGCCCGGTGGCGACTGTACTTCGTCAACAAAAACCGGGTTGATCAAGGCTGTTTTATGAATCCGCACAAAGCCCGGCAATCGCTCCTCAAAATAAGTCAGCGGCTTAGCCAGCAAGCGTCGCTCGCCGTTCCGAAACTGCAACCACGTATAGTTGTTGGCCCCGGAAAAGTAAGCGAGCAGCGACGGGTGTTCGAGAAGATCATGGATGAATTGCACGTACGAAAGAAGAGTTGAAGAAGGTGGACAAACGAGTTCAGGAATGATTGGGGCTCGATACGGCGGGCACAAGCTGCCAGTTGGTATCGACCCAGTAGTGGCAGGTCAGCCCCAGCAGCTGCTGCATGGCCTCTATCCCGATCGGTTTGGGTAGGCAGGAATTGGCACCGGCTTCGTAACAGGCCCGGATTTCTTCGGCCGACGACGAACTCGTGACAATCACTACCGGTATGTTTTTGAGCGCCGGATCGTCTTTGAGTTGCGCCAGGGTCTGTTTCCCGTCCAGATAGGGCATATGCAGGTCGAGCAGAATCAAGGCCGGCAAAGAAGCCTCGGCCTCTGGCGATCGGGCCGGAATCTGACGTAAATGGGTCAGCAACGCATCTCCGCCCGGAAAAAGCGCCACTCTGTACTGCGTCAGAAACCGATCGAAAATCTGTTGGACCAGAAACCGGTAGTCGGCCGTATCATCCACGATATACACCCTGGGCGATGGTTGGGTCGAAACATCAGCCTTTTTGTTCATACTATCTGATCTGTTCAAGCCCCTGCCCATTATCGGGAATCGAACAGGGGGCGGATCGCTCGTACATAGCAACCCATACCGAATATTCTACAATTACACTATACTAAAAACGGTACTTCAACAGAACTCAAATGTTTGACCCGCGCGATAGGGTAGCAAGGCAACGGTCCCTAAACACAAAACCGGCCGACGGGTTTTGCATCCCGTCGGCCGGTTGGTTGTGGTGTACAGCGCTGGTTTAGAAGCCGCCCCGATCGTAGAAACTCCGCCGACGGCTCAGCTTAAGCTCCTGCAAAATGGCCGACCGCACCCGCAGGTCGAACGAGTAGTTGCCGCTGCGGAGGGCGCTGCCCGAAAACGGCGTCCAGTTGAACGCCATATCCCAGCAATGCAGGTCGCGGTTGATACCCACCGTAGTCAGCGAGGGCCGCTTGGCCTTGATATCGAAGCCCGACTGCACGGTAAACTTCCACTTGGGCGTCAGGCTGAAATCCCCATTGAGCGTAACGGCCTGAATGATGTTCGACTGCGACGGGTCAATTTGGGTATAGCCGAACGAATAGCTCACGTTAAGCGACCAGGGAATATTGAAATCAACGTACAGGTCGGGGTTGGCGTTGATGGCCCGCATGGTCACATCGTTGGTGCCGGGTACGGGTTTCTTGGGCTTATCGGCCCCTTTGGGCACAATACGACCGCTCACGTACACCTGCGCACTCGTGAGCCGCGCGAGCCCCTGCCCCTGCCGAATGGCGTACACCGGAATCCGCTCGAACTGCCGGGCGCCGGTGGTCGTTTTGTTGATTTCACGGTAGGCGTAGGGGTCAAAATTGGCCGCAAAGTTGAAGCTGATATTCTTGAAAATCTGCGTATTGGCGCTCAACGATATATTCGACAGGTTGAACACCGGCGCGTTGAGGTCGTAGCTACCGTTGAGGCTGATATTATCGAAAATTGACACCTTCTTAAACTCCTGCCCCGCCGAGTCGTTGCGCGCCCTGACCTTCATTTCGAGCTGATTGACAATCCCGAAGGAGACAATCGCATTGGCTTTGCCGGTGCCGCCGGACGATGCCCCCCCGATGCCCCGGTAGCGCGACACGTACCGCCGATACTCAGGCAATCCCGGAATGGGCAGGTACTGCGTAAACCCAAACGACGGGTTGGAGAAGTTAGGCACGTACGCCAGCGATACCGAAGGCGCTATGGTATGCCGGATGGCCTGTAGCCGTTTGCCTTTGAAAAACACCGTTCCGTAAGCGCGGGTGTTCATGCTCACGCTTGTGGCAAAGTTGTACACGGTAGACAGGCCAGCGAGCGTATCAATCCGCACTGAGTCGCCCCCCAGGTAGGTGTAATTGAGCTTTTTCCGATAAATATCTCCGTTGAACGAGAAACCGGGCGTCAGGTTAATGTATTTGGCAAGCTTGATGTTGGGCAACGAAATCGGGATGCTGTACCGGCCCGTAACGAGGGCGTTGCGCAACAGGGCGGGCATATTGGCCAGATTGAAAGCTACCAGGTTGGGATCGGAAATGAGCGCACCGTTTTGCCGGATCAGACCCAGCCGGATACTATCGGCGCGGGCAAGGCTATCGCGAACAATATCGCCCCGTGGCCGAAGCCGTGCCCCCGTACCCACAATCCGAAAGCCCAAACCCGACGTATCAATCCGGTTAGTATTGACCGAGTTGGTGACCGTAGCGGCCCCGTTGAAATCAAAACCTACCCGAAACGATTCGTACCACTTGCCCGAGCCACCTTTGAGAGCAAACGGTGCAATCTGGTTCAGACCAAACGAAACATCGGTGGCTACGTCGGTTTTACCGTTTTGCCGAATGCCGGTGCGCGGGTCGGTTTGCCCGAACTGCTGATTGACCCGGAAACTGGAGCTGGTTCGGATATACTGGCCCACCTGACGGCTGTACTGCACCGACGACCCCGCCACGTTGGACACGTACCGTTGTGCATCGGCGGTATTGAACTGGTTAAAGCTGTTGCTGCTGATGTTGACGTTGGCCGAAAACGTACTCCGCTTGCCCAAGTTCTGGGGCGTGTGCGACCAGGTGACGGCAAAATCGTTACGGGGCGACTGCGTCTTATCGACCCGGTCGCCGGAGCGGTTACGGGCAAAGCGCAGGTCGAAGCCCCCACTGTAGCGGTAGCGTTTGTTGTAGGCTCCGGTGGTGCCCACCCCCCAACTACCCCGCGAGTAAATCTGGCCTTTAAACTGAAGGCCAATATTCTCGTTCACGGCCCAGTAGTAGCCCCCATCGCGCAGGTAGTAACCGCGCCCGTTGGGTTCCTCGCCATACTGCGGAATAAGCACCCCCGACACACCAATATCTTTCTTCTTGGGGAACGGGAAGAACCCAAACGGCAAGCCAATCGGCAATGGTATCTGATTGATAACCAAGTTAAACGGCCCGGCAATTACCTGTTTATTGTGCACCACCTTCAGCTTGCTGGCGTTAATATGGAAGTGGGGCGTAGCCAGGTTACAGGTGGTGTAAATAGCCCCCCGGATGTACATGTTATTCTCGGCATCCTTCTTCACGCTATTCCCCCGGATATTGCCCTCGCCCTGCTGCGTCACTACGCCCTGAATCTTGCCTTTCTTCGACCGGAAATTGTACCGGATCTCCTTGGCATCGTACTGATCGCCCCCGTCTTTAAATACGGGTTGCCCAATGAGCTTGCGGGCCGTGGAGTCGTAGCGACCCCGCGCAAACACCTCGTTGGTGGTGTAATTGAGCCGGATATAGTCGGCCTTGAGCGAAATGTCGCCGTACTCCACGTTAGCATCACCAAACAGTTCGACCACCTGCCCATCGGCCGCGTAAATCGTCGAATCTTTTGAGGAGTATTTCACTGTGGTTCTAAACGCCTGATCGGCCGCGAGCGAATCCTGCAAGGTGGAGTCCCGAACGGCGGCCAACCCGGTGGTGTCGCCGGGGGCTCCGGTGCGGGTACGCAGGTTGAGCGAACGCCGGCTCCGCACGGCCGTGCCCGACGTGGGCGTAGCCGAAGCGGGTGGTGTCGCCGGTAACGAATTTATCCCCGCTGGCGTGGGCCGATCCGGCACGGTTTGTGTTGGAACAGTAGCCGGAGGCAATCCACCTTTTGGCGGTAATACCGGAACCTGCTGAGCCACAGCCACCAAACTACCTAAGCAAAGCCATAGGATAGTAAGGTACGGCACCAGCTTCGGCAAGCGGCTGAATGGTAAAATAAAGTATGCTTTTTTTAGTTCTACCAATGGAAGTAATCTGTCAAACGCGGGGAATAAGCCCATTGCACAAAGGTATGACGAACGTGAGTCCCATCATTGCGTTGAAACGGAACAGTCTGTTAAAAATTATTAAGGATACGGTGAAAGCTTCGGTTATCGTTTGGCCCCTGCTGGCCATGACGGCCCTGCCCAAACCCGCCCTGCTTCCGCAGGATACCATTCCGGCCTCTACCGCCGATGCCGGCCGCGGCAATCAGCTACGTACCGTGGTGATCGACCCCGGTCATGGCGGCAAAGACCCCGGTTGTATGACCTCGCGCAACCGTGAATCGCGGATTGTGCTCAAAATTGCGCTGCAACTGGCCAAAAAGATCAAGACCGACATGCCCGAAGTACGGGTAATTCTGACTCGGGCCAGCGACCATTTCGTAGACCTGGCCGAGCGGGCCGCCATTGCCAACCGCAACCGGGCCGACCTGTTTATCTCGATTCACGTAAACGCTCACCCCAAATCGAAGACCCTCCACGGTACCGAGACTTACACGTTAGGGTTGCATAAAACCGAAGGTAACCTGGAGGTAGCCCGCCGGGAAAACGCCGTTATCCTGAAGGAAGAAAACTACGAGCAAAAGTACAAAGGTTTCAACCCCAACTCGCCTTTGGCCCACATTATGCTGGCCAACTACCAGCACGCATTTATGGCCAGCAGTATCAACTTTGCCGAGAAGGTAGAACGCAGCTTTAAGCACAACGCCGAACGCCGGAGCCACGGTGTAAAGCAGGCAGGCTTTGTGGTCCTTTGGCGCACCACCATGCCCAGCGTACTGGTCGAGACAGGGTATCTGACCAACCCCGACGAAGAACGGTACCTGGCCTCGGCCGAAGGGCAGGACGCCATATCGACCTCGCTTTTCAAGGCCTTCGCTTCGTACAAATCGGAAATTGAGATGGCGAATTAATGGTGCGTGAAGAACAATGAGCTGGTTTGTACACACGGTGTACGCCCACTCATCATGGGTGTAGGACACGTTTGTGCCGACCAACCATCCGTTGCCCATTTACCACCCCCCGGCCCCCTCCTGAAAAACAGGAGGGGGAGCCAATGAAGGCCCCTTTTCTGCTCCCCCTCCTTAGTTCAAGGAGGGGGCCGGGGGGTGGTTGAAAGAACCGTTGGCAAACTTGCCTTACGCCCACTCATCATGTATTGGCGGGTACAGTTCTCTATCTTTTGTACTTTTGCGGGACAAAACCCGGTTTACGTGGGTTATATACGAAAGCAAATTTGACTCCTCGGTCAGCCATCCATGAAAATCTCCCAGGAAGTAAAGGTAGGGATCCTTGCGGTTGTTGCTCTGGCAATGTTTTACTTTGGATTCCAGTATTTAAAAGGTTCCGATTTTTTCTCTTCTGATAATCACTACCGCGTCATCTACGACAATGTAGATGGCCTCACGGCGTCGAATGCCGTTACGCTCAACGGCTTGGCCGTAGGCCGGGTCAAGCAAATTGAAATCCTTCAGGATCAGGGCAACAAGCTGATGGTTACGGTTGCCATTCAGAAACGAATTCAGATTGCCAAAGGCACGCGGGCTATTCTGGCCGACGGTGGGCTTTTGGGTGGCAAGGTGATTCAGTTGCAGATTCCGGCCCAAAACGGCCCTCTCGAAAACGAAGGAATGCTCGTAGCTGCCAAAGAGCAAGGCTTGCAGGCACTCATCCGCGAAAAAACGCTCCCCGTACTGAACAACGTTGACTCGCTCACCCGCAACCTCAACGTGATTGTGAAGTCGTTTGATCAGACCGGGGCCGCCCTCAACGCTACCCTGGCCAGTGCCAACCGCGTAACCGGCACCCTCGATCTGACCGTTCAGGAAAACCGGGCCGCTCTGCGTACTACCCTCGGCAACGTAAACCGGCTTTCGGCTTCGCTCATCGAAACAGAGCGTCAACTGAAACCCATTCTGGCCAAGGTCGACAACGTGGCCGACTCGCTGCGGGTGCTTGAGCTGCGGGCTACGCTCGCCAACGCCAACCGCACCGTCGATAATTTGCAGAAACTGCTGGCTGGTGTGCAGCAGGGCAAAGGCTCGCTCGGTAAGCTCACCTCCGACGAGGCTCTGTACACCAACGTAAACGCCACCACGGCCAGCCTCGAAAAGCTCCTCACCGACCTACGCGAGAACCCCAAACGGTACGTACATTTCTCTCTGTTTGGGCGTAAAGACAAAACGCAGCCTGCCCGGCCCGGTTCGGTCACGACCACCACGGTGATTACTACCCGCGCCGACTCGACCCAGCAACCGTAGGGGCTAACAGGTTGACTTTTAGCCTATCGCTGCGTAATTTCCCAAAAACAAACTCGGCCAACCGGTATGGTAGTTGCAGAAAAACAAAGTGTCAGCGCCGAAGAGTACCTGACCGCCGAACGGCAGGCACTCGAAAAGAGTGAGTTTTTGGACGGAGAAATTATTCCAATAGCTGGCGCAACCCGTAATCACAATCGAATCCGCGACAATGTAAATGGTAAGGTAATCCAGCATCTGGAAGAAGCCACTTGCCAATCGTTTTCATCCGACATGCGGGTGCACCTGCCCGAATCGGGCCTGTACGCTTACCCGGATATCGTGATTGTGTGCGGGGAGCCCCAGCTCATGCCCGATCAGTTTGATAACTTGCTCAATCCTACGGTGCTACTGGAAGTGATGTCGGAAGGCACCGAAGATTACGACCGGGGCCGCAAATTTCACCGGTACCGAGGCATTCCGTCGTTGCGCGAGTATATCCTCATCGACTCTTTGCGGGTGGGCGTAGAGGTCTGGACAAAGAGCGAACGGGGGCAGTGGACCTTGATTGAAGAAACCACCGACCCCGCCGGGCAATTCACCATTCAATCCATCGGGCTCACGGTTACGCTCAGGCAAGCCTACGCCCGCACCATTGATCTGATTCCCTGAAATATCGTCGGCCCGCCCGAAGAGGCAGCCTTTAACTCGCCCGGACTTCCCGCTTGCTAACACACCGGCAAGCGCGAGGCCCGGGCGATGTGGTAACAACCGCTTTATGTCGTAGGTTTATGCAATACAACAAACCATTCGACAGTACATGGCGAATACCTTTCAACACTTCATCGACGACCTTCAGACCCGCACCGCCCAAACCCAACTCGGCGGTGGCCCCAAAAAAATTGACGATCAGCACCGTAAAGGCAAACTAACCGCCCGCGAACGCATCTCGTACCTGACCGACCCCGACCGCCCGTTTGTTGAAATCGGCCTGTTTGTGGGCGAGGGCATGTACCCCGAACATGGCGGCTGCCCATCGGGTGGGGTGGTTACGGGCATCGGATACATTTCGGGCCAACAGTGCATGATTGTGGCCAACGACGCGACCGTGAAAGCCGGCGCCTGGTTTCCGATAACAGCCAAGAAAAACCTCCGCGCCCAGGAAATCGCTATTGAAAACCGCCTGCCCATTGTGTACCTCGTCGACAGTGCGGGCGTGTACCTCCCCTTGCAGGACGAAGTATTTGCCGACAAAGAACATTTCGGGCGCACGTTTCGGAACAACGCCAAACTCTCGGCCATGGGCGTGTTGCAGGTAGCCGCTATCATGGGCAGTTGCGTGGCCGGGGGCGCGTACCTGCCCATCATGTCCGACGAAGCCCTCATTGTGGAAGGCACGGGTAGTATCTACCTCGCGGGTCCGTATCTGGTTAAGGCAAGTATCGGCGAAGACGTCGACTCCGAAACCCTGGGCGGAGCCGTAACCCATACCGATATTTCGGGCGTAGTAGACAACCGTTACCCCGATGATCAGAGCTGTCTCGACGCCATCAAGCGCATTTTCGGACGCATGGGCACACCCGCCAACGCCGGATTCAGCCGGGTGACTCCCGCCCTGCCCGCCAAAAATCCCGCCGAGATTTACGAGCTACTCCCCACCGACCGCGTGAAGCCCTACGATATGCGCGAGATTCTGGAGCGGCTTGTAGACAACTCGGAGTTTGATGAGTACAAGCCGACCTATGGGCAGTCGTTGTTGTGCGGGTACGCCCGTATCGACGGCTGGGCGGTGGGCATTGTGGCCAATCAGCGCAAAGTAGTAAAGGCAAAAGGCAAAACCGGCGCGGGCTCGTCGGGCCCCGGAGCGCCGGCCGCCGGAACGCCGGCCGCTGAGTTGCAAATGGGCGGAGTTATCTACGGCGATGCCGCCGACAAGGCTGCCCGGTTTATCATGGTGTGCAACCAGAAACGCCTGCCCTTGGTGTTTGTTCAGGACGTAACGGGCTTCATGGTTGGGAGCCGGGCCGAGCAGAGCGGTATCATTAAAGACGGTGCCAAGATGGTCAATGCCATGGCCAACTCGGTAGTACCCAAATTCACGGTGGTGGTGGGCAACTCCTACGGCGCGGGCAACTACGCCATGTGTGGCCGCGCCTACGACCCACGCCTGATGGTAGCCTGGCCCACAGCCCAAATGGCCGTGATGAGCGGGGCATCGGCCGCAAAAACCCTGTTGCAGATTCAGGTGGCTACCCAGAAAGCGAAAGGGCAACCCATGACGCAGGAAGAGGAGCAGGCCCAACTCCGTAAAATCACCGATCAGTACAACGCGCAACTGTCGCCGTACTACGCAGCTGCCCGGCTTTGGGTCGACGCGGTCATCGACCCGCTTCAGACCCGGACGGTTCTATCGGAGGGAATTGCTGCCGCCAACCACGCGCCCATTGAGCGGTCTTTCTCAGTCGGCGTTATTCAGACGTAGCTTACTTCCCCCCGCACTCGCCATTGCTCACTACCCGAATACCCGAGCAGGCGGCCATGCAGGCGTTGCCATAGGTTTTACCATCACAGCCGCAAACGGGATCGTATTGTTGCGTGCAAAAACAGTCGGGGTTAACCCGGGCCACACAGTCGGCCTGAACGTCCTCGGTTTTCTCGCAGCTTAACAAACCGGCCAAAAGCACAATGGTCAAAAAAGCTTTCATGGAATACGTGAATGTACAATGTAAAATGAGTCATGAATAATTGGTTTACCTACTGATAACCAACCATTTCATTGTACATTTTACATTGTTCGTTATACATTAATTCGGCCTGACTACTTATCTGTTTAAGAACTAGTACAGCCTCTCAAACAGAGACCCCATTCTGACCGAAACGGTTGGAATGGGGTCTTCTCATTTTTGTAAATTATGAGTCTCTACCGCCCGGTTTGGGTAGTGAAGGTACTCTCGAAAATCTTGTCGGCATTGCCCGCTTCAAAGCCTTCACGCCGATGCTGCCGACCAATCTGACTCGCTGGCAAACCGGCAAATTCGGGCAATACCCGCCGGTCGGCAAACTCCACGTACGAACCCGCAATACGGAGCGTTTGGCCATTGGCAAACTCGGCATCGATCATCTGCGCCACTGTCGACGCCTGACGCAAACCACCATCGGGGCTAATTTTGATCACTCCCCCCGCCGAATTGAGCTTGAACTCGCGGCTTTTCAGAAACTCCACAAACTCGTCGATGGTGTTATAACCCGGTTCGAGGTTGTGTACGCTGATGGTGAAGTGGTTGAGGTAATACCGGTTGTAAATCACCCAGGCGGCATACTCGCTTTCGGCGAGTAGCGTCTGGTAATCGTCTACAGTGGGCATTTCCCAGAGTGGCTGGTGCAGAAACGCATCCACAGCCACGGCATCGTCCAGGTCAAGTGCATCAACGGGGTCGCTCGTCACCTGATCGGTGTACTTGTGAATGATCTGCTGCGCTTTTTCCGACAGTTCGTGCACGCGCAGCTCACTGACAAAAATACGGGGCAGATTTTCGGTGCCTGCCGGTGGGGCATACCAGTAGGCCGACAGTTTTTTCTCGGTGAAATTGTACGCGTCGCGTTTCTGGTAGCCGTAATGGGTAAATATCTTCTCGAACGAAGCGATACCGAGGTTGGGTACGCCCATGGTTCGGAAGGCGATATGGTCATTTTCGATCTCGTCGGCCGAATCGATAATTTCCTCATCGATCATGGCGTCGATAATTCCGCTTACATCGGGAACCCGCTCCCGATACCGGCGCATCAGGCCATCGAGAACTGCGTGGAGGGTGTCAATCTTATTTGATGAAGTTGTCATACGCATTGTATGGTTTAGCAAAAAACAAAGGTCGAATTTTTGGGCAAATGGTCAATGCCAAACGCTACGGGCCCACAGCACATCGCGTCCGTCGGACTCCTGCACGAGCCGGTGTAACCCTATCCCATCGGTGAGCCAGGTATGCACCGCCAGCTCATCGTGCAAATGGCTCTCGGCCTTGAAAAACAGATCCAGTTCGTACAGGTGCTTTTGGCGCAGAGATTCCTCCGGCATCGACTCCAGTAACGCCTGCACGTAACTCACATTGTTGGTGTGCTGATTTACGTCCAGGTCGTACCAGCCAATAAGCCGGTTATGCACCTGAGCAGGCGTTTCGGGCGGAGAAAAATCGGGTTTTAAAGGCAATGCCGGGAGCGGGTCGGCCACGGCGGGCGGATGCAACCGACGGATAAACTCAGGCAGGGGCACCATAACCCGCCGTTCAACCGCAAACGTAACCCATGTACTGGCCGCTTCGGCCAGCAACTCCCCCGACGCACTCACCACCTTGAAATCGCGGTAGATAAAGTATTTCTCAACCCGGGTCGGGTACGTCGATACGATGCAGGTTTCGCCATACGCCGGGTATCGGTGTACTGTCAGCCGGAACCGCATGAGCATCCAGCCGAGGCCATGCCCAGCCAGGTCGGCCATGCCAATACCATAATCGAGCGCATTCCGATTGGCCGACTCCTGCATCCAGTTCATGAGGGTGGGCAGGGTCAATCGGCCAGTAGCGTCGGCTTCGTAGCCGCGTACGGTGTAGGTATCTGTCTGGATAAAAGCCATGCCGCAAAGGTACCGAGTATGTCGGCTACCTCCACCGGTTTTTCGAGGGGCAACACGTGAGCCGCCCCGCTGAGTAGGGTGAGCCGGGCCTGTGGCAACACCCGCAACAGGGTTTCCTGCATGAGCTGGCGGGTAATGTGTTCGTCGTCGGCCCCGAGTACAATCTGCACGGGTAGCGTTATGCGGCCAGCCCGGTCTTCCAGATTTTCCCGGCTTCCGTGCGTCAGCCAGGCTTGCCAGGCCGCGTCGGAGCTGCGCAGGTCGTCGGCTACAATCTGCTCCTGAGCCGCTTCGCTTAACGGGGCCGACGTGATATTCTGCCGGGTTTGTTCGGCGGCCGACCGCTGCCCGTGGGTGGTGAGCAGCCGCTGCCGTTCATCAGGCTCAATAGGTTCGGGCGATAAGGGCGAGGGAGCCAACAACACCAGCCCCAGCAAACCGGCGGGTTGGCGGGCGGCCAGGTTCAACGCCACCTTACCGCTCATCGAGTGTCCCACCACTACAAAAGGCCCCGTTACCGTCTGTTCGATCAAACTAAGCACATCGTCGGTCATGGCGTCTACCGAATAGTCGCCATCGGGGGCCGTAGCCGAATCGCCAAAACCCCGCAGGTCGGGCGCAATACAGCGATACCTACCGGCCAGCGCCGATATGACCCCGGCGTATTCGCGGCCTGAACTGCCAAAGAAATGTAATAAAACAAACGTAGGCTCGCCGTGGCCTTCAGAGTTGGTGTGGAGTTTCATACGTTAAACCTGGGTTTTGAGCCGGGCGGGCCGGTCGGTCATTTCAAGCATTTCGCCGTAGGGTACAATCGTAATCTGCCCGAACTCGTGCAGCAGGTCTTTGTACGCCTGTGCTACGGGACGGGGCTTCCGGTCGAGGGTGTAGAGCCCACAGGCCTGTACGCGCCCGTTCTGCTCGCCGAGTTGTGTGTCCCAGTCAATTTGGTCGATGAGGCTGTACCACGTAAAACCCAGCACGGGTACACCGTCTTTGCGGATTCGGAGCACATTGATCCACTGTTTCCAGAGCCACATAGGCGCGTCGGCCTCCTCAAACACGTTGGTTTCGGTATGCATCACCGGCATTCGGTAGCGATCGTAGTATTCTTTTGTGATCTGATACCAGCCCAGCACATCCATTGAGAGGTGCATCGACCCGTCGGGTAGCCGGATGCGTTCGTTACGGCCGTAGTAGTCGTTGCCCATGATCTGATAGCCCGGCGGCTTGCCTTTCATAAACCACTCATATTCCTGGCGGGTCAGGCCGTTATCGAGCAAATACATGGCTACCGTTGCCGACGGCGCGCGGGCATACAGCAAATCGAGCGACAAAAACCGGAGTTCGTTTTCGAGCCGGGTAGCGGCCGACGGCGTGGCACACAATTCGTGAATAAACTCGGCGCTTTCGCTCTGCACAATCACGCAGTCGTTACGGATACTGGCTATTTGCTGCGTCCCCATAATGCTGGCGGCCACACAATGCTTCAGCGCCGTGACAAAGCCCTGATCGGTTTTGAGCTGCTCGTTCCAGACGCCGTCTTTGGCACTGATGCGGGCCGTCACGTAAATCTCGTTGACGGGTGTGTAGTACCGCACCCAGGGATACCGCTCGGCCACGGCCCGGCAGTAATCGGCAAAGTGAATCGGAAACTCCGGATTTTGCAGATTACCCAGCCAGTCGGGTACGCCAAAGTGCATCAGGTCCAGAATGGGCGTAATACCCAGCCGCTTGATTTCGGCCATGGCCAGATCGGCAAATTCCCAGTTGAACTTGCCCGGCGCTTCGTGGATTCGGTAGTACGGCAGGCCATACCGCAGCACTTTAAGCCCCATTTCCCGAACCAGATTCAGGTCTTCTTTCCATCGCTCATAATGTCCGCACTCGCGCAGTTGATCGCGCCGAACGGTGCCGTTGCCGATGGTTGGGTACGAACACTCGATTCCCGTAGCAAACATAAAATTACCGGCATTGCCATCCGGGAAACCGCTGCCGTTATGGCCCGCTGCCCCCCCAAACTGATCGCCGTCGTAATTACCGTCGCCGTATTTCTTTTTGATGTGATATAGGAAGTCTTTCATAGATAATGGGTGAAAGAGCGAAAGAGTGAATGAGTCTCAGTACTTAGTGAAAGAGTGTGGGAGTGCCGCGCTCTTTCACTCTTTCACTCTTTAAAAACTTGTCCGCTGTCCGTAACGAAAGGGCCATGATAGTCAGGGCCGGGTTCACGCTGAGGGCACTCGGGAAGATTGAATTATCGCAGATGTACAGGTTGGGCACGTCGAACGACCGGCCATTGGCATCCACCACGGCCCGGTCGGGGTCGGTACCCATACGGGCCGTGCCAATCACGTGGGCACTCCGCGGAAACGCCCAGACGTTGCGGGCACCGGCAGCCTCCCAAATGGCCCGCATCAGGCCGTTGGCGTGCGACGTGAGCCGCTCTTCGTTTTCGCCCATCGAGAAAAACACACGCGGCTTGGGCAGGCCACGACCGTCTTTTTCGTCGGAAAGTTCGAGGTAGTTGTGGGCGTACGGCAGACAATCGCCCAGAATATTGATGCCCGCCACATGATTGTAGCGGCTCATAGCCTCCTGCATGGACGCCCCCCACAAACCGCGCCCCCGCGCCATCTGACTGGCGTAGGTGACCGGCATTACCCCGATGGACTGCAACAGATAACCGCCCACAAAATCGGCCGGGCCACCCGCACGGTCAGTTGGCCGGTGGGTATCTTCGGAAATAACAGCGCCCGGTATGCCCCGCCATGGAAACACAGGTTCGTCGAACTCCCCCCAGATTTGCAGGGCTGTATGGGCCATCAGATTGCGGCCCACCTGTTGGCTCCGGTTGGCCAGATCATTGAGCAAAAGCAGCCGGGGCGTTTCGACGGCCCCCGCGCACAAAAACACGTGTCGGCAACGCTGCCGTTTCTGTACGCCATGCTGCACGTACACCACGCCCGTGATACGCCCCTGACTGTCGCGCTCGAAGTGGGTAACCAGGCACTCGGCCCGCACCTCGGCCCCGTGCTGAATAGCCAGCGGGATAAACGTCACGTCCATGCTCGCTTTGGCTCCGTTGTTGCAGCCAGCCTGGCAAAAACCGCGATTGGTACAGGCCGACCGCCACCCGTAACCTTCCTGAAACTGCGGAGCCGACAGAGCCGCGTTGGCCGCCGGTGAGGTACGAATACCCAGCTCCTTACACCCCTTTTCCATCAGTCGACCCGCGCCGTTGACCGGCAGAGGGCCATACCGATACGATGTTTTCCGGGCTGGCCCCCAAGGATACGAGGCCGGGCCCGACACGCCCAGAAACGACTCCAGCTCGTCGTAGTACGGCTCAATATCGGTATGGTAGTCGAGGGGCCAGTCTTCGCCCACGCCAAAGTCGGTGCGCAACCGGAGGTCGTCGGGTTGTACACGGGGCGTGTAGGCCGTGTAATGCAGTGTAGAGCCACCCACACCTGTGCCCGAGTTGTTGCGGCCAAATGCGATCGGGTCCTGCCCGGCGCTGAGCCGTTCGTCGTTCCAGAACAAAAAGTCCTGAGTGCGCTCATCGGTGGCGAAATCGTCGGTAGCTTTCCAGAATTTTCCGGCCTCCAGGGCCACTACGTTCAGGCCCGCCATAGCCAGCCGGGCCAGCAAGGGGGCGCCCCCCGCGCCGGTGCCAATGACCACGGCGTCGAGGATGTCTTCAGTTGGGTGTGTTTTCATTCCACTCGTTGATCTGCCATTCCGGTATAGCCGATGCGCTGCTGCGCCACCGGGTGACTGTAATACACCTCGACAGCTTCGGCCAGTAATTCTTCAAAAAACCGATCCGCAGCAAAGCCAGCCCAGAGATCGCCGGGAGGCTCACCCTGCTGCACGGCCCGCAGTACAGCGTCCTGCTCGTCGGGCGTAATGGTATCAAAAGAGAGGTTGAAACGCACTTGGGCCGTTTGGTCAATGCCGGCCAGAAAAAGGCGGTACGCATCGCCGTCATTCGGCAAATCATCGTAACGCCAACCATTGGTATTTTTCCCGGCCAGCCGTACATCAATAGGGCCAGCCAGATCGATAGCATCGGTTGCTGCCCCAGGAAGCAAGCGGGCGCACACCTGTTGGAGCCGCCCAAACTCAACGGCCGAAAAAAACTGGGGCTCGGTTACGGGCGGTTCGGCCAGGCGGGTGAGCAACGCTTTGCGCGTAGCCGGGGTTACCCGGTCTGAGCCGATCAGGTCGAGCACCGAGTAGGATTGATTCTGATGTTGCATGGCTCCTACCCGAGTTTGCCTCCGGTAACCTCCACCAGACTACCCGTCATGAAGCTCCCGTCCGACGACGCCAGCAGCACATAAGCAGGGGCCAGTTCTTCGGGCTGTCCGGGTCGGGCCAATGCCACTTCGTACCCGAAGTTCTTTACTTCATCCTGAGGCATGGTTGCCGGGATATTGGGCGTCCAGACCGGGCCGGGCACCACGGCGTTGACCCGAATTTTGCGCTCGCCCAGCTGAATGGCCAGGGATTTGGTAAAGGCGTGAATAGCCGCTTTGGTGGCGGTATAATCGACGAGAATGGGGTTTCCTACCAGCCCGACAATACTCCCCGTGTTCACAATGGCATCGCCTTCGGTTAGGTGGGGTAAGGCTGCCTGCGCCATAAAAAAGTACCCGAAAATATTGGTTTCGAACGTCCGCCGAAGCTGCTCCTCGCTTATGTCTTCCAGCTTTTGTTGGGCCATCTGGTAAGCGGCATTGTTCACCAGAATATTCAATCCGCCAAACCGCTCCACTGTTTGGCGCACGGCATCCTCGCAAGCCGCTTTTTGCCGGACATCGGCCTGAATCACCAGGCACGGCTGCCCTTTGCTCTCCACCAGGCGCTGGGTGTAGCGGGCATCGTCGGTATTTTCGTTGTAGAGGATCGCCACCTTAGCACCCTCCATAGCAAACGCAATGGCTACGGCCCGACCAATGCCTGAGTCGGCACCGGTAATGAGGGCTACTTTACCCGCGAGTTTATCCGCTGGTTTATAATTGGAGAGGTCGCTGTCAGGCTGCTGATTCATGTCCGACTGCCGGGCGGGGTACGGCAACTTTTGCGCCTTGATTTCGTCCGCAGCGGGGCGGTATTCCGTATTTTCCATGTAGCGTTGAGTGTGTCACTTTCGAAAAAGTAACCTGTACTCTACTACAATTGTTGGAAAAAGCCGACTGTCTGGCTGTGCAGGTTAATTTTTGAGCCAGCCCGTTACACTCAGGCGCTCGCGGGTAGCAGGCAGCACCTCATGCTCAAGTTTACCGCTTTCAAAACAAACTAACCGCCCCCCAACAGGTGCAACCTTCAGCGTTTGTTCGGTGCCGTCTTCGGCCGGGAGATACAGCGCCAGTTGGCCGCCATCGGACTCCTGCCAATTGGCGTTGAGATAGCAAATTACCGACAGCCGACGGCGCGAATCGGTACGGAACTGATCGAGGTGACGCTTATAAAACGTGCCAGCGGGGTACAGGGCAAAATGGAACTCATAATCGCGCAAACCGAGGTAGCACGTCCGGTTTACGTACTGCACAAAGGCATCGACCCGGTCCAGAAAGGTCAACTCTTCGGGAGTAGCCTCTGCCCTGTCGAGCCAGTGAATCTCATCGCCCCGAATCTGCTTTTCGACCGTCGTATGCTGATTTCCGATACCAGCCGCCCGAAACTGACCCTGCTCCCGGCGCTCCCGAAGCCGGGTGGCCAGCGCCTTCACCTCGTCGGGGGTCAGGAAATCGTCGGCAATGCCGTAACCCTGCTCGAGAATACCGTCGATCAGCGTATCAAACTGGGTTTCCAATGCGGTTGTCATAGGTAAAAAAGAGTTTGGGCTACCCTTCCAGATCGTTGATTTCGTCTAACTGAACCGTTCGGTAATGGCGGTAGACCTGCAACACAATGGCCAGGGCTACGGCGGCTTCGGCGGCTGCCACTACCAGCACAAAGAGGGTCATCATCTGCCCCTGTAAGCGGTCGGGGTCGTATTGACTAAACGCAACCAGATTCAGATTGGCCGCGTTCAGCATCAGTTCAACGCCCATCAGCACCACAATGGCATGGCGTTTTACGACTACAATGGCCAGTCCAAGGCTAAACAGCAAAGCGGCTACAATGAGCATCGTGGTTGTTTCCATATCTTTTTAATGGAGAATGCATAGTGTATAATGGATACGCTAGTGATGAACGCCTGCCCAAAGCTTATACACTATGCATTACACATTGTACATTATACATTGTTTGGCTTCGCCAGAAAAGCCGCTCCGATCAGCGCCACCAGCAGGAGAATCCCCGCTATTTCGAACGGAATCAGGTATTCAGTCATCAGCTGCCGCCCAATCGTATCGACGGTGGTCTGGTACTTCATCTCGCGGTTCAGCAGAATGAACGAGCCTCGGGTTAGCACCTGATACAAGACCGTAAACGTACCACCCGCCAACAGCAACGGCCACAACCACGACCGGTGGTTGGTCAGCACGGCGTTGGGGCGTTGGCTATTTCGATGCAGAGGGTCGGCTTTGTGCGTGAGCATTACCCCAAACACAATCAGCACGAGCACCCCGCCCACATAAATCATGATTTGTGCCACAGCCAGAAAATCAGCACTGGCGAGTACAAACAAGGCCGCCACGCCCAGCAGGGTCAGCAAGAGAAAAAAAGCCGAATACAGCACGTTTCGGGTCAGCAGAATGGCAACCGCACCGCCCAGCGCCAGGGCCGAAAACAAGAGGATTACGAGTTGTATCACGGGTTTTTGGGCTTCATGGTTGGCCGGAACGCGGGCTTGGGCTTCGGTGGCTCAGGGGCGGCTGGCGGCTCGGCATCCGGTGCAGCATCAGACGGGCCAGACTCGGCCTCTTTCGGGCCTACCGGCTCCGTACTCGCTTCCGGCGCGGTCGACTCAGATACCGCCGGCTTGGGCTTCATCGTCGGCCGGAACGCAGGTTTGGGCGTGTCCGATTGAGGTGCGGTCGGCGCATCTCCCTCAACACTAGCCGTACCATCAACCGGTGCTGGCGTTGCCTCAGTTGGGTCAGTCGGGGCCGATTTCGGTTTCATCGTCGGCCGGAACGCGGGTTTTGGCTTTTGAGCATCTGTTTCCGGTTGCGAGGCTGCCTCCGCAGGCCCAGCGGTTTGTGGGTCGGCCGGCTTAGGCTTCATCGTGGGCCGGAACGCAGGCTTAGGCGCGGGCGTAGCATCAATGGGTGACGCTGTCGCTTCGGTTGGATCAGACGCAGCTGGTTTAGGCTTCATCGATGGCCGGAAAGCGGGCTTGGGCGCTGGCGTGTTTTCAGCGGCCGGCTGCGGCTCCACAGCGGAATCGGCGGGCGTTGCCGGGGGCGTTTTGGCCACCGGTGGCTTCATGCTTGGCCGGAAAGCCGGTTTCGGTTTGGGCGCCGAACCGTCGGTCGCCGAACCGTCGGCCGCCGGCACCTCGGTTGGTTGAACCGTATGTTCTTTCTGGGTTGCCGGGTCAGTTCCCGATGTAATGATAGCCGGGGAGGCTTCGGCTGCGGGCCGGTCTACCTCCGAAGGCTGCACATCGGAAGTCTTGGGCTTGGCCGTCGGGCGGAACACCGGCCGGGCCGCTTTGGGTGCTTCGTCGGATGCGGCCGGGGCTGCTGGCTTACTGGCCTGCTGTGCTTTCTGAGCTGCTTTTTCCTGCACAAACTGCTCATACAGGGTGCGCTTCTCTTCAGCTTGTTCGGGCGTCAGATTGGCAAAGCCGTAGGTCAGTTTACCCAGCTCAAACTCGCTGTAGTCAAACGTTTTCTCCATCGTCAGACACTCCGTGGGGCACACTACCGTGCAAAGTCCACAGTAGCAGCACTTGGCCATGTCGATGTCGAAGGTGGCGGCATACAACCGGATAGGCGACCCATCGGAAGCGCGGCCGACCTCTTCGGTGGCCTTGATGGCGTCGATGGTGATACAATCGACGGGGCACACCTTGGCACACTTGTCGCAGACAATACAGTCGTCAATTTCGTTGTGCAACCGGTAGCGGCCATTATCGGGAATCGGAAGCTTCTCGTGCGGATATTGTACCGTTACGAGGCCCGTTTGTTGCTCAAAGTAGTTGTCACTTGCAACAGCCAGCGGCTTACGGCTTTCCGTAGCTTCGCGCAGGTGCCGGGCCGTAATGCTCAACCCCTTCAGTGTTGTCCGAATTCCGTCTTTTATATCCTGAAAGTACGACATTGTAAGGAGTTTATAGTTTATGGTTCTTCGTTTTTGGCCCGCCAACCCCTGCAAAACTCATTGATGACAAAGCGCCTGCAACGGCTTCTTTACCTACCAATCGGAGCGACATCCACCACAACCAAAAAACCATAAACTACAAACCATTCGTTCACTCAATAAAGTGCAGGGAACCGGTTTGGTTCCGCTTCCTGCATGATTTCGTAAACGATATCGACAACGTCTTCGGCACTTGGCTTTGAATAATAGTCGCCGTCGGAGCCATACGGGGGCCGGTGGGCTTTGGCGCTGAGGGTGCGCGGAGCCGAATCGAGGTATCGATACGCCTGCTGCCCCTCTACCACCTGCTGCATCATGTAGGCTGTTGCGCCACCCGGAAAATCTTCATCGGCAAACACCACCCGGTTGGTTTTCCGAATCGACTCGACAATCTGACCCGTCACATCGAACGGCAACAACGACTGTACGTCGATCACCTCAATGCTGATTCCAAACTCTTCGAGCTGAGCCGCTGCGTCGAGCACAATCCGGCACATCGATCCGTAGGTTACCACGGTTACGTCTGTACCGGGCCGCAGGGTTTCGGGAACCCCGAGCGGCACACAGAACGTATCCAGATTTTGCGGCAGGCGCTCTTTGAGCCGATAGCCGTTGAGGCACTCAACCACCAGGGCGGGGTCGTCGCTTTTGATGAGCGTATTATAAAAACCGGCGGCTTGGGTCATGTTACGCGGCACAAGCACGTGCATACCCCGCAGGCTGTTGAGCATAGCGCCCATGGGTGAGCCCGAATGCCAGATACCCTCCAGCCGGTGACCGCGCGTCCGCACAATCAAGGGAGCTTTTTGCCCACCCTTAGTCCGATACAGCAACGTAGCCAGGTCGTCGGTCAGGGTAGCCAGGGCATAAAAGATGTAATCGAAATACTGAATTTCGGTGATGGGTCGGAGGCCACGCATCGCCAGACCAATCCCCTGCCCGATAATGGTTGTCTCGCGAATGCCCGTGTCGGTAATCCGAAGCTCTCCGTACTTTTCCTGTAAGCCGGCAAACCCCTGGTTTACGTCACCAATATGGCCCACATCCTCTCCCATGGCCACCACGCGTGGGTCGCGGCCAAACAGGTTGTCAAAGTAGTGCTGCATCAGCAAATAGCCATCAACCATCGGGCTGTCGTCGGTGTATTCGGGCGCAATGGCCTGTACCCGCATCGGCGATTCGGGCGATTGGCTGTACAGGTGTGAGCTGAATCGGTCGGCGTTTTCGGCCGACGTCCGCGTGAGCCAGTTTACCAGCGCGGTGCGGGCCGGGGTGTTTTCGCCCCGTAGCACCCGAAGCGCTTTCTTGACAGCCATGGTTCCGTTGCGGTGCAGCAATGGGGCCGCCTTGCGAAGCTCCTCCCGAATGCCCATCAGCACCGGCGCTTTAGTATGGTGCCGGGCCGCCTGCTGTATCAGCTCTGAGGCCTCCTCCAGATCAGCCTGCATCGATTGCTGAAACGCGTTCCAGGCGTCGGTACGGGCTTTCTTTATAACCTGAAGGGCTTCTTTCTCAATCTGCTCCAGCTCCTCGTCGGTGGCATAGCCATTGGCCAGAATCCAGCCCCGGAACTGTCGGTTGCAATCGTGCTCGGCCTCCCAGGCCAGCCGTTCTTTGCTTTTGTAACGTTCGTGCGAGCCTGACGACGAGTGGCCCTGCGGCTGGGTTACCTCCTGCACGTGCACCAGCACGGGCACATGTTCCTCACGGCAGGTACGGGCCGCCTGTTGGTAGGTTTCGAGCAGGCCCACATAATCCCAACCTTTAGCCGTCAAGATATCGAAGCCTTTATCATCGGCGTCGCGTTGAAACCCGGCCAATGCTTTCGAGATGCTCGCTTTGGTGGTCTGATATTCCACGGGCACCGAAATACCGTAGCCATCGTCCCAAACTGATACCAGCAAGGGCACCTGCAAAACACCCGCAGCGTTCATCGTTTCCCAGAACATACCCTGCGAGGTAGAGGCATCGCCAATGGTGGCAAACGTAACCTCGTTGCCCCGGCGCGAAAACCCGTCCATATGTTGCAGGTGTGGGTTATGGCGGTACAGTTTCGAGGCATACGCCAGCCCCAGCGAACGGGGAATCTGCCCGGCCGTAGGGGCAATGTCGCAAACTGAATTGTACGAATCGGTTTGGGTGCGCCACAGCCCCTGCTCATCGAGCCAGCGGGTGGCAAAGTGTCCGTTCATGGATCGCCCGGCCGTGTTAGGGTCATGCTCTACATCAGCATGGGCGTACAATTGCGCAAAAAATTCAGTCCATTGCAGCTCGCCGAGGGCCGCCACAAAGGTTTGATCCCGGTAGTAACCCGACCGAAAGTCACCGCGCTGGAAAGCGCGGGCTGCGGCTATCTGGGCCACTTCCTTTCCATCTCCGAAGATGCCAAATTTGGCCCGTCCTCCCATCACATCACGCCGACCCAGTAAACTTGCCTGTCGGCTCTCGCAGGCAAGGCGGTAGTCAGATAGGATTTTTTCACGAGTCAGCATATCTGCTGCGCGTACTTGTTCGTTGGCAATCACGGGACGTTTACAGATTAAGCTTGAGTAATTAATTTAGCTGATGAAGTGCTGACCGTTTCCGCTCAGTGGAAGTAAAAATAAGATAAAACAATTAAGCTTTCAAAAAAACGATTTTATGACTTTCTTTGTTAGACCTTCGTCTGAGCAAGCTTATTTGGTAAGAATTTTGCTGTACCACACTTTGTAAGGCACAATAACTGAATCTCCAAATCATAATTTACACAAGTCCAATGAAAAAGTTTTTTTCACTTTTCGTAGCCATGTTTGTACTCGTGGCAGTTGGTTATGCTCAGAAAGGTGTAATCAAATTTGAAAAAGAGACCCACGATTTTGGTAAGATCGAGCAAGGCAAACCAGCTACGTACGTTTTTAAGTTTAAAAACACGGGCAAAGAGCCTCTCTTCATCTCCGACGCAGCGGCTTCTTGCGGTTGCACCAAACCAACCTGGACGAAAGAGGCTGTAATGCCTGGCCAAACCGGCACGGTTTCAGCTACTTACAATGCTGCCGCTATGGGTGGTTTCAATAAGTCGGTTACGGTGACCAGCAACGCGGAGACTCCAACCGTAGTGCTTTACCTCAAAGGAGAGGTGGTAACTAAAGAAGCCCTGGAAACAGCCGGAACCGCTCCTAAAGCTGCCGACAAGAAGAAAGGTACGAAGTAATTTACCTTACATAAACGGCGCTCCCAACGGAGTGCCGTTTATACAATATATACTACGGTAACACGCTAAGGGTTAATTGATCGCGTAGTGCCGAAAGGCATCAGGTTATTTACCGGATGCCTTTTTTTATGCCCTATTTAAGCACCCCAATACTTTTCAGCCACCCCTTACAAGCATCGGGCCAATTAGCCACAGACCCTTTATCGGCGGTACGCATCGCATAGCCGTGCCCCCCTTTCGGATACAGGTGCATTTCGGCCTGAACACCATTTTTCAGACAGGCCAGATAGTAGCTGATACTGTTCTCAACCGGTACGGCTTTATCGTCCATAGAGTGGACCAGAAACGTGGGCGGTGTTTGGGCTGTCACCTGCAATTCGTTGGAGTAATAAGCGATTTTGGCCGCATCGTCTTTGAGCGTCCCCAGCAGGTTGTTGCGCGAGCCCGCGTGTGCCTTCTCCCCAAACGTGATAACCGGATACATCAGAATAGCAAAGTTCGGTTGAGCCGAGGTCGACTGTACCGACTCATTACCTCCCACACGCGCCGTGGCCGGTTCAGGCCCATTCCAATGGGTCGATAGTGTAGACGCCAGGTGCCCTCCGGCCGAAAAACCCATAACCCCAATGCGATTCGGGTCGATACCGTAACTAGCCGCATCTCGCCGGATCAGTCGAATACCCTGCATGGCATCCATGAGCGGCACCTCGTGCTGATTGGTCATGATGGCCGGGTTGGGCAGCCGGTATTTCAACACAAAGGCCGCTACACCCTGTTCGGCAAACCAACGAGCTATATCCGACCCTTCGTGGCTCGACGCCAGAATGGCATACCCTCCACCGGGGCAAATCATAACCGCAGCCCCCGTCGCTTTGTCTTTAGCGGGCAGATAGGCCGTCAGGGTTGGGACAGTTACGTTGCTGATTCGCTCCACATCGGTGGTTACTACCTTTTCGGTGAGGGTAGCCCCAGGCAAGGCGTTGGGAATGGCATTTTGGGGCCAGATTGGCTTACTGGATTGCGACATGGCTGGCAAAGACAGGGTGCCGATCAAAAGCGTGGTGGCAAGAAAGGTTGATTTCATAGAGGCCGTGTGCCGGTTAACTGCTGTAGAAAAGCAAAACACCCGGCTTGTTTACCGGGTGCTCTGTTTAGAAGCTATTTGAGTTAGCGATTTGAGACCGTAGGGAGCATATTTTGGTTGCTGACAAGCCAATTTTTGCCGGTCGTAGCTATTGCTACGACCCAAAAAAGTGGCGCAGACAGCGACCAAAAGCTGCCCTTACGGGCCAAAGGGATTAACTCAAACAGCTTCTTAAATCTCTACCTCGCCTGTCACGTCGGTATCTGTAAGCTTTTTGCCGCTGTGCAATACATCAACCAGCTCTTTCACCCGGTACACACTGGTGTTGTAGCGGTTACCCAGCATGATAATCACGTACTCATCTTTGGGGCTAAACCAGAACATGGTGTTGTATCCTTTCCACCAACCGGTATGGTAGATGAACTCAGGTTGATTGGCTGAGTCGAGCATCATCCGAAACCCGTAGCCGTAATTCTTGAGCCCTTTCCGTTCGAAACTACGGGGCAGAAAAGCCTCGGCCAGCGTCCGGCGTTTCAACAGGCAGTCGCCATTGAGGGCCCGGTACCATTTAAAGAGATCGTCTATGGTCGAATACACCCCTTTATCACCCACAACATCGTCGTAATAATCTTTTGGGATACGCCGGTTCCACTGATAGCCAGCAGTTCGGTACAGGTTAATCGAATCGTTTTTGGTGGTGGCCACAAAGGTGTTGTGCATACCAATTGGCTGGAAAATATTTTTCCGAATGAAGGCTTCGAATGATTGCCCCGTTACCTTCTCAATGATCGACGCCAGCACCATGTAATTGGTGTTCGAGTAGCTGAAGGTACGACCCGGAATATTGTACCGCTTCGGCGTCGGTTTCACCGTAGCAAACCAGTGCATAATGGTCTGGTTGTTTGGGTACGGTTTCTCCCGCTTGTAAAAATTCACCTTCATACTGTCGTCGAAGGCATAGGCATAGTTGGGGAGCCCACTCCGGTGGCAAAGCATATCCCGAATGGAGATACCGTTGTAGGGGAATTCCGGGTAAAACTTTTGGATGGTATCCTCCAGATGCAGCTTGCCCGCTTCTACCAACTTGAGTACGCCAACGGCCGTAAATGTTTTGGAAAGCGACGCGAGCTGAAACTTCGACTCTTCGATCAGGGTGTCGCGGGCTCCTTTTTCAAAATGCCCAAAGCCATTGCATTTTTTGTACAGCACAATCCCTTTCTGGGCAATCAGCACGTTCCCGTTAAAACCCGCCCGAAACTTCTGTTCGATAATCGTCTCAATTTGGCGCGTTTTCCCATCGGCATTGATTTCCTGTCGGATTCGGCTCAACTCCCCAGCAGATAGCTTTTGCTCTTCGGCACAACTATGCAGTTCACTAGCCGATCGTTTCAGTTTCTGTTGCGGACTCTGCCCGCAGGAAAACGATACCCAGACAAGACACACAAGTTGGACAACACTACTCATTACATTTTTCACCACGATCTCCCCGGCTTTCAATACGTTGAATGGATTAAAATAAACTCACTTATCGCCTACGCTCTCCGCTTATATACGAAGTCTTAATTACCTATAGTGTAAAATGAGTATTAAAGGTATGCAAATGTAAACACGAACCCCACAGGAGGTCAACGTCAAGATAATTAAAAGCCAATAAAAAACCACTGGAAGCCGGTTTACAGATCGGTTTCCAGTGGTTTAAATCAAACGGACGCAGCTATTGGCCGCGCCCCTGCATCATGACGCGCACTGTCTGAACAATAATCCAAATGTCCAGACCAAACGAACGGCGTTCGGGATAGAGCAGGTCGAAGCGTAGCCGCTTCACCATTTCATCTACATTGGCTGCATACCCAAATTTCACCTGCCCAATAGACGTAATACCTGGCTTTACTTTCAGCAGATCGCGATACTCAGGAGCAATCTCCACAATCTGATCAATGAAGTACTGCCGCTCCGGCCGGGGGCCTACTACCGACATATCGCCTTTAAGCACGTTAAAAAACTGCGGTAACTCATCGAGCCGGGTCCGGCGCATAAATCGGCCCCAGGGTGTAATCCGGTTGTCTTGTAAGCCCTGAGAGAGTGATGGACCGGCTTTCTCCGAATTGACGTACATACTCCGAAACTTGTAGATCGTAAACGGAATCCCCTCCCGGCCGACTCGCTCCTGCGCGTAAAAGATTGGACCTTTCGACGATAGGCGGGTAGCCAAAGCTACAGCAACGAAAATCGGCGAACCCAGCACGATAACGCCCAAAGAGAATAGAATATCGAAAGCCCGCTTGAGCGCATTGACCCGGAAATCTTCGAGGATTTGGGATGACAGATTCAGAACGGGCAGAAAATCATGGTATTCGACCGAAGTCCCACGTGATAGAAAGCCCCGGAAGTCGACCAGAAGTTTTACCTGATAGTCGAGGTCATCGGCATTATCCACAATTTGGCGCAGGTACGTGTTGTCGATGTAGGGCAGGCAGCAGTACACGCAATCAATCTGGTTATCACGAATATACGTTGCCAGATCTTCGTACCCACCTTTAAGGGCCAATCTGTTTTCAGATGAGCTATGGTCAAAGAACCCACAGAACCGAAACCCCATCTCGGGGTGAATATCGTAGAAACGGGTGATCGTTTTTGACAATTTACCATACCCAACCACTACGTAGCGCCGGTTATTGTAACCCCTTGCCCGATATTCGCGCAGAAACAGCAACCCGCCAATGCGGTACGCAGCCCCCAGAAAAAAGAACAGTATATACGTGTAAAAGAGATGATCGCGCGAGTAGTAGTATGCCTGCGTAAAAACCCAATATACCGCAATCGCAGCGACGTGCACGCCAATAACCATCGCCTGCTTTTTCAGCAGGTGGTCAATCTTGAAAAGTTGACGGGGAAAATTATAAGGCTTCAGGGTGATCGCAATGACCAGCCATACCAAGTTAAACACGAGCCACAGCGTAGCATAAGGTGGCTCAGCAACCGCACTAACAGACCCAAACTTTACATTATACGCCAATACAAACGCGGCATTCAGGCAAAAGAAATCAGCCAGAATGTGCAAGGGTAGAAAAAAAACAGAATACCTGTGTCTCATTAAAACTTAGGTCATAAATAGAAGCTAATCAACTGCATACCTTATCAGGCTTACCTTGCCAGCACGTTCCAAACTCTCCTAAGCCTTAAATATACGGGCCATCTACAGGCCTTCGTTCAGAAAGTTACCGAACGGTGCACAAAATGCATTCGACAAAAATAGTGGATATTTCCACTATCGTACTTTTTTATTCCTCAAATTATCAGGCACTTAGTCTACAGATTTTTTGTGCCAGACTTTCCGCAGCCCCAGATACAATCCAATGTTGGAAGGATACAATTCGCCCGAATCAACGCCCAGCGAACTGGATACGGCAAATCCCCCGCCAAACGGTATCGACAGCGACAAAATCCCCGAAAACTGATCGAGTGGCGCCGAAAAAGGGTCATTGTAGGTACCATAGTTCCGGCTAAACGAAAACTTGGCCTGGTAGTTAACCCGTCCGGCCCATGCCAGAATTTGCCCGGCGGATAAACTCCCTGCCATACCTACGTGAAAAACCCGCACCCGGTTGTTATTGGTAAAAATTCCGAACGGCCATTCACCATTGGGCCCCAATGCCGGCGTAATAAACGGCGTACCGATACCCCGCTGCCGATACGACCAACCATCCCGAAATTGCGAGTGATTGAAATAATTGTCGCGGCCCCGGCTCTGAGGATTAGACGTAGTCAGATCGAAAACGTCTCCCCCCTGACTCGTTGTGTTTAGAAATTCGATCAGGATCTCGCGGACCTTAGCCTGCGGATTACGCTGACGAAGCCGCAGCCCGTTGAGACCATCGGCGATGTTGATGAAATAGTACAGAGAACCATCGTCGAAAAGCTGCTGCCGATACGCAAACAGATTGAACGCACCCAGATTGACATCAGCCCCTACATCAACTGAGCCCAAATGGTTACCGATCCGGTTGGTATAATCAAAATTAGCCAGCCGATCCTCGTCGTCGGGTCGGCCTAACCGAAAGCCAGTCACCACGTACACATAATCGCGAAAGCGGGCCGGTAGCTGGCTCTCTTTGGCAATGGCCGGGTTATTGATCAGCGACAGGTCATTGATCTCTCCTCCCCAAACAGCCTGATGGGTAAAGCCACCGTACAGCCGGATTTTATCATCAGGCCGCCCAATCCGCAGATAGAGCGTTTTCTGGTGCAGCATCGAATGATTCACAAACCCGGTCGGGTTCATCCACCCGTGTGCGTAGGAGCCTTGAAACGACACCCATCCTTTGGTAAACGGGATAGGTGTAAACGTGGGTACCGACAGCTCGATCTGCGGAATAGGCAGCGCGTTGCCCGACCAGCTATACGATCCCGAACTTAGTGTAGTATCAACCAGGCCATATATCCTCTGTCGGCGCCCTACGGATGCCTCCAGGGCTCCAAACCGAACCTTGGCATATAATTCAGGCAAGAGTACTCTTCCGTCCGTTACGGCATTGACCACAACGCGTGCACCATAGCCATAGTCAAACTTACTTTTTCGGGCTTTGCTGGTATCGTACTCAGCATGGGCCGAGGCCCGGAGGGTGAGGGCGGGTGTGCGGGTGGGGACAACGCCAAACTGATTCGATTGCTGCCAGAAAGGCGTTTGACCAGCCGACGACGTATAGCCGCCAATCTCGGTATCGTACTGCCCGGGGAGCTTAACGGATTGTCCGTACAATGGGCGAATCGCGAACAAGCTAACCACCAAAAGCACTTTACGACTCGACAGCATAGTTTAATGGGTCGGGATAAACAAGCTACAAACTTACACCTTTTGGTCAACAGCCCCTAACCTGTAGATAAGCCTAGCCCAGGTGTTGTAGTAAAACAAAAAAGGGGAGATACACCCGGTGTATCTCCCCTTCATAAACTATTTGAATTCCTACTGCTTAATCAAACGAATCGACTTAGAGCCGTTGTCGGTCTGAATCTGATAAATGTACAAACCGGCCGGCAAATGGCCTCCGCGTACATTCACTTTGTACTGACCGGCTGCCTGAACACCATCTTCGTTGGTTTGCTCCATCACCCGCCCCTGCGCATCAGTCAGCGTACGGGTTACACGGGCAGCGTTTGGCAGGTTATAATCAACAACCGTTTGATCCGCAAACGGGTTGGGAGCCGCCGATACGGTCATCACCCGATTTTCAGGATTACTCACCGTCCGCGAAACCACGTTGGCAATACTGGCTTCAAACACAGCGCCTGCCTCCGCGGTAAAACCCGGTTGTAACGTAATCGACCGACCAGCCTCGTACAGAACCGTCGCCCGTTGGGTAACTGCATTCCGGGCCACAATATGCTCAACCGCTCGCTCTTCAATCGTCGCGCCAGCCTGCATCGTCCGGGCAATCTCCTGCCGAACGGGATATTCCTGAGCCATAGCTACTCCCCCCACAGCGAGCAGAGCCACTACCGACAGTACTACTTTTATCATAGCTGACACTTATTTAGACGTTTGGCGAATCTGCTTGATCTGACGCTGCATAGTACTGCTTTTCCGGCGCAGTTGTTCGTTTTCCTTACGCAGTGAGCTTACTTCTTTCTGCATCTCTACCATGTAGAGTGTGAGTTCTTCTATTTTCTGGAGCAGGGTGGCATCCATCTTGGCCATGTCTACACCCTCACGTACCACCTCCGTAGCACTCGGCACGTCGGGCAGATGACCGTGCGCCTTGATGAACGACTCCACCTCCGAAAGCTTCCGCAACCGGTACTCCGGCGCAAACACATAGTCACTCCAGTCAGCACTGTTCTTCACAGCCACCTTCACCTTCTCGGTCAGGATGCCCTTCTCCACGTACAAGCCGTAGTTCCCGCTCAGCTTGTTGATCCCCTGACCAATCACCACCGCTTCGCCTGAGCTGTTCTGCAAACGACCGCCCGCCAGCTGCCAGTAGCTCTCCCCCACTGACGCAGAGGCCTCACGGGCCGAGTTGTTCAGGCTACCCAGCACCACGTTCCCGCTCGCATCCACCGTCAGAAACTTCGTCTGCGCCAACGCCGTCGCCGGCGATGATGACGTCAGGTTCTGCAACCGCAAGCCCGACGTGTTGGTCGTTGACGATACCACGTGCAACTTGGCTGATGGGGCCGAGGTGCCAATGCCCACATTGGCGTTATTGCCCAACACAACTGCATTCGATACACTTACCCGGCTGTTGTAGCCAATGGCCACTGCGTTATTTACTGTTACCCCAGCATCAACACCCGCCCCCGTACCCAGGAACGTGTTCTGCTGACCGCCAAGATTCTCCAAACCAGCGTCGCGTCCTAAGAATACGTTCTCAGAACCAGTTGTCTTAAAACCACTATTCAAACCCACAAACGTATTGCTACCTCCGTTGAGGTTGCTGTAACCAGCACCGTTGCCAATGAACGTGTTAAACACTCCACCCACGTTGGCACGACCCGTCTCGGCTCCTACAAAGAGATTGAAGCTACCTGTCGTGTTGGAAAAGCCAGCCCGCTGCCCTACAAATACGTTGTTCTCTCCGCTTGTATTAGCAAAGCCTGAATTGAGGCCCATGAACGTGTTGAAGCGTCCCCCAATATTAGAAAAGCCAGAACCAGCACCAAAGAAAAGATTTTCCCGGCCCGTCGTATTGGCCTGCCCAGCATTTCCGCCCACGAACAGGTTAAAACTGCCATCTGTATTTGACTTCCCAGCGTTGACACCAATAAACACATTGTCAGTACCTATCGTGTTACCAGAACCCGCCGTGTTGCCAATAAACGTGTTATTGCTACCTGATTGACCTACACCAAAACCTACCAGAACATTACCACTAGCTTGAGTAGTCAATCGTATGAAAGGGTTCCCATCAACACGTATCGCCTTGGCAGATGGCAGTGTAATATCACTCGCAATAGTTAATGCGGTATTAGCAGGTGTTTCGATACTCTGAGCTTGCGCTAAAGAAGTCATGCCAGAAAAGGCAAGAAAAAGTAGTAGTTTATTCTTCATATGCCAAAAGTTTAAATGCGTGTTGCTGGTGGCTAATTAATGGTCTACAATTTAAAACTCAAAGAAAGCAGTCTGAGGTTACATACTGAAGTTTATCCTCGCCATGCCAGAATTATACTCCGAACCCGAATATTGCTGTGAAACTAACACTCCAAAACGTATCTTCAAAAATTACGCTTTCAGTTGAGTGACAGTTTATTATTTGGTTATTATTTTTCTGAGCAAACAATACGCCAACGTTACTTTCATTTTAAACGGCGCAACTTTTTTGTTAGAGTTTTTACTTGCCCTTTCAACTTATCGTTCTCTTTCGCTAGCCGATCAATTTGTTTAGTTTTTCGCTCCAAAGCAATTACGTAGAGTGTGAGTTCTTCTATTTTCTGGAGCAGGGTGGCATCCATCTTGGCCATGTCTACACCCTCACGTACCACCTCCGTAGCACTCGGCACGTCGGGCAGATGACCGTGCGCCTTGATGAACGACTCCACCTCCGAAAGCTTCCGCAACCGGTACTCCGGCGCAAACACATAGTCACTCCAGTCAGCACTGTTCTTCACAGCCACCTTCACCTTCTCGGTCAGGATGCCCTTCTCCACGTACAAGCCGTAGTTCCCGCTCAGCTTGTTGATCCCCTGACCAATCACCACCGCTTCGCCTGAGCTGTTCTGCAAACGACCGCCCGCCAGCTGCCAGTAGCTCTCCCCCACTGACGCAGAGGCCTCACGGGCCGAGTTGTTCAGGCTACCCAGCACCACGTTCCCGCTCGCATCCACCGTCAGAAACTTCGTCTGCGCCAACGCCGTCGCCGGCGATGATGACGTCAGGTTCTGCAACCGCAAGCCCGACGTGTTGGTCGTTGACGATACCACGTGCAACTTGGCTGATGGGGCCGAGGTGCCAATGCCCACATTGGCGTTATTGCCCAACACAACTGCATTCGATACACTTACCCGGCTGTTGTAGCCAATGGCCACTGCGTTATTTACTGTTACCCCAGCATCAACACCCGCCCCCGTACCCAGGAACGTGTTCTGCTGACCGCCAAGATTCTCCAAACCAGCGTCGCGTCCTAAGAATACGTTCTCAGAACCAGTTGTCTTAAAACCACTATTCAAACCCACAAACGTATTGCTACCTCCGTTGAGGTTGCTGTAACCAGCACCGTTGCCAATGAACGTGTTAAACACTCCACCCACGTTGGCACGACCCGTCTCGGCTCCTACAAAGAGATTGAAGCTACCTGTCGTGTTGGAAAAGCCAGCCCGCTGCCCTACAAATACGTTGTTCTCTCCGCTTGTATTAGCAAAGCCTGAATTGAGGCCCATGAACGTGTTGAAGCGTCCCCCAATATTAGAAAAGCCAGAACCAGCACCAAAGAAAAGATTTTCCCGGCCCGTCGTATTGGCCTGCCCAGCATTTCCGCCCACGAACAGGTTAAAACTGCCATCTGTATTTGACTTCCCAGCGTTGACACCAATAAACACATTGTCAGTACCTATCGTGTTACTCAATCCACTTTCAAAGCCAATGAACGTGTTTGATCCACTGCTCGTATTTAGTCCTGAACGTGCTCCTATGAATGTGTTTTGTTGTGCGGATGTACTTACAGAGCCTGACAAAGTTCCCACAAAAACATTACCAATGCCGGTCTGATTGTTTCCACCTGCGTCTGCACCAACGAAAGTGTTATCAGCTCCTGATATATTACCGTATCCTGATCCTGATCCAACAAAAACATTATTTCGACCACTTGTATTAAAATACCCCGATCTATAACCACCAAAGAAGTTACTGAAGCCCGTTGTGTTAGAGTATCCAGCGCCATTCCCTATAAATGCATTATTATTACCTGTTGTATTATTAAAGCCAGCCTCATAGCCCACAAAAGCATTATAACTTCCTGATGAGTTTTGACGTCCCGAAAAGCTTCCTATAAATGAATTCTGGGCTCCAGAAGAGTTCTGCACACCAGCAGACCGGCCAACCATTAAATTTCCGTTGCCGCTCATGTTTTGGTTACCAGCCCCAATACCAACTAGAGTATTGTCCGATCCTCCTGTTGAAATCGAACTAGGACTGGTGAGCACCAAATTAGTTTGTGCTATCAGCTCTCCACATGTAATAAGTAGAATAGCGGTAAGTAAACATATTTTCATTGTGAGATGATTTAAAACGTCGTAGCCCCCGTGTTTTAACAAAACTACACTACTCTCTATTAATAACATATCTACTAAATTCAGAATAACTCCGTTTCGTCTATTAAATTAATTGAATGGCTATCACAACATTCTATACCTTATGATAATTTTAAATTGCAAAAGTTCCCAAGGGGACGTTTCTGCAAGTGTGCCTTAAATTATTAAAAATACGGTAGCACCTGTTTTAATTTGTTGTGAAGCTATGCGACTAACTCTACTGTTAACTATTCTCCTTGTTTTTGCTCAATCTGCAACAGGCCAGCAAATATACTATGTTGCAGCAAATGGTAACGATGCCAACAACGGCCTATCTATTAGTAGTCCACTACAAACACTTGCCAAAGTCAGTTCCTTACCCTTAGTTCCTGGAGATCAAATACTATTCAGAAGAGGAGATACATTTAGAGGAACATTAGATTTGACCCGCTCAGGTAATGCCAATAGCCAGATTAAATTTGGAGCTTACGGTTCAGGGAATAAACCAGTCTTAGCCGGTTCCACATTATTAACAAACTGGGTTAATAGTGGCAACTCTGTCTGGCAAACTACATGCTCAAGCTGTTCTATTGCACCTACTGGCCTATATGTCAACAATATATCTCAGCCTTTAGGGAGATTTCCAAATTCGAATACAGGTAATAAAGGGTACCTAACAGTACAAAACCATTCAGGAAAAAACTCACTAACGAGTCTTCAGCCTCTTACAAGTAATTGGACAGGAGGTGAGGTTGTAGTCCGGTCAAATTACTTTATCATCGATCGAGCCCTTATCACTCAACAATCAGGAAATACACTTACTCTTAGCAATACGTCAACTTATGACTTAAGCGATCAGTTTGGTTTTTTTATACAAAGCCATCCAGCAACACTAGATCTACAAGGTGAGTGGTATTACAATCCGGCTAACAAGCAAATTAGTTATTATTCATCCCAGGCTAACCCAAATACACAATCTATAAGTGTCACAACAGCTAGTAACGGCATAATTTTAAGAGGTTGTACGTATATAGCATTCGAAGATTTAATTATTACTGAGACTTTGAACCATGGTATTGTAGGAGCAAATAACTCCAACATTAGTATAAAAAATTGTGAGATCACAAACGCTGGCGAGAATGGCATCTACTTCGGAGGTAGTGGCAATTCGATACTCCTTGAGAGTAATACAATTGTAGATTGTAATAATAATGGGTTTCAGATTGATGGCTACAGTAACTTTATCTTTAGAGCAAACACTCTTCGTAAAATAGGTACCTCACCAGGGCGAGGCAAGTCAGGTGATGCTCAGTATATAGGCTTTATTGCAAACACAATATCTGGAGCTACAATTGAGGACAACAAAGTTGACAGTGTGGGTTATACGGCTATTAACTTTCCTAAAAACAATGCCACTATACAACGCAACGTCATTTCTAATTTCTGCCTTGTTAAAAGCGACGGCGGAGGCCTTTATGTAACAAACAACGCTCAGGAAACAATGGGCAATGTTATCCTACAGGATAATTTAGTTTTTAATGGAGTAGGGGCCCCAGATGGATCACCTGATGGCTTTCTTGGTGCAAATGGAATATACCTTGATGAATGTATAAATAGTGTAATTGTGCGATCAAATACCACATTTAATTGTGGACTCTATGGAATCTACCTACACGGAACCCAAAATTCGATTGTTGAAAATAATATTGCCTATGACAATAAGAGTGGTCAGTTTGTAATGGACTACACTGGTATCTGCCCCACTACAGGTAACAGTATTCAAAACAATATATTTACCGCTAAGGGTGTAAATCAATATACAGCTATTTATGATTCTTACTTTTCGGATCTAAGCTCATTTGGAACCTTCACAAATAATGTATACGCACGTCCAATTGAAGATGTTCAAACGCTTAGATTGTCATACCGCCCACCTAATGGGACACTTTTCGATCCAAAATCACTGACAGAGTGGCAAAATTTATATGGTAAAGATTTGAATTCAACGCGCTCACCGATCACATATAAGAACTTCTTTTTTAATGCTTACACTGGCCCGGAAAGAGTTATAGGTGGCAATTTTACCACAGGCACAGGTTATGGTTCAGGGGGCCCCTTTATATTTAGTGATTTTAACAACGGTCAGGGAACATGGGATAACAGTAACCGCATTGATGGTGGTAGTCTAAATCTAAATTTTACCACAATAACTAACAACCCGGGCGCTTCTTTATATGCTGCTCAGGTTATCAATTCTGTTTCGGCACAAAAAGACTATCTCATTGAGTTCGATGCCGTAAGCACAGTTCCCAATAGGTTGGTTCAGGTTTATATTCAACCTCAATTTGCTCCATTCACACCACTTGTCGATACACGTCCTGCAGTTGTAGTAGGGACTACACCCCAACACTATCAAGTTGTTGTCCGGCCAAATAGAGACCTGCAGAATGCCCTTTCAATACTTCGAGTTTTTGAGAACTCGGAACCGTTATTTATTGATAATTTAAGTTTTCGTGAAGTTGATGTAAATACTCTTGATCCGAATAATGTAATACAATTAATATACAATCCAACGCCAAGAGATAGCATAATAGCTATTGGAGGCACATTCCGTGATGCCAGAAATCAAGTTTACAGTCGTCAGGTGAGCTTACCAGCATATAAGTCGCTAGTTTTATTTCGAGACGATGCCAGTAAAACATATCCCGTTGATCTAAACTTGACTCTCTATTCTGATGTCCGGAGCCAAACAGTCAATAAACCTCTCTCTTACAGATTGAAAATACGCAATAATACCAATCGTTCATTACCATCAATAGGAGCTCAATGGACACTGCGAATTCCAAGTTCTTTACAAGTTATCAATAGCACGGGCCTATCATTCACAAATAATATTTTGTCCGGTACCGTCAGAGATTTAAGACCATTAACTGATACGACTTTTGTTTTCTCTGTTCAGCCGACGACGAATGGGATATTTAGATTGAGTGCGCAGATTGCATCTAGCTCTTATCCTGATCCTGATAGCACACCTAACTCAGGCATAGCTGATGGTGAAGATGACATGGCTGAATCGGAAATTCGAACAAAAGATTTAGTTGGCCAAGTGTATGCTTCTCCAAATCCATTACAAAGACCTGTACCAGCCCCAATAACAAATGAACCTGTGCCAGTGCCCTCACAGTGTGACCTAAGTTTACGTACTTTCAGTAACAAAAATAGCCTTTCGATAAACGAGACAGTCACCATCACGATAGTCATAGTGAATAGAGGTGGCGCCTATACTTCGAATATACAGTTACAAAATGTCCTTCCTACGGGATTGGCGTTTTCAACAGGCGCCAATTGGATCCAGAATGGAAATATATTAACAGCAACTATACCTAACCTGAATGCGGGGGAATCGATATCACTTTCGTTTCAAGCAAGGGCGGTTTCAAGAGGACAATGGATAAATAATTCTCAAGTTGTGGCTTCTTCTACAATTGATACAGACTCTGTGCCTAATAATGGCTTCTCAAACGGTGAAGATGACCAGCACCAGTTAACTTTATTAGTTAGATAGTTAATCACTGGCTAGACAGTATCCCTCAACAATTATGTCACCAAATAAACAAGCGACATGCAAAAGTTCTTTTTCCTACTTCTTTTGATGAGTTACTCAGCATGTAGCCAAACAAAAGACAGAGACAAACACGCTTTTCAACAAGTAGGCAAAGGGATCGAAAATAATACATACACAATCGAAGATTTAAGACGCTCTAAAAGCGATTCAGTGCCTACTGTTATTTTCATTACAAATCCAGGTAAGATTGGGCTTTTTGAGTTGGACCTTGACGATAAAAATACTCCTGATAATGATGCTACTGTAATCCAAACTATTGACGGTAAGCGGTACAAAAGGACCAATGCAGACAATCGGGTCAACCTACATTTTTTTGGGGCCGTTGGAAATGGCAAAGCTGACGACACAAAAGCGATTCAAAATGCTGTTGAGTATAGCACAAAGTTTGGCCTAACATTGGTGGTCCCGAGAGGAATATATAGGATCACCAAATCTATTTACAAATCTGAGAGCTTCACTGGCTTGAACATAGAAGGAATAGAAGGCGCAGTCACTTTCAACTACAAAGATATCAAAGACGGAACTGCTTGTCTCAACATTATCGGAGGTTCAGGAGTGCTATGTCGCTCAGTAGTATCAGGCATCACTTTTATTGGTAGTGATAATAGTACCGGGGTTGAGATAAGCGGACAATGCGGTCAAAAAATTCGTAACTGCACTTTCAAAACCAATAAAACTGGTATCATTTTTCACAACAGGAACAGAGGTAGTTTTACAGAATATTCAGTAGCAGATGACTGTGTATTCGATTCTGAATGTAGTACGGCTATTCGCTATCGACGTACTAACGGAAATGAATCTTTTAACGGGACAGGCATGGCAGTAAACAACTTGATCAATACAAAAGGCTCTGTTATTGTTGTTGAAGATGGTTGCTTACCTTACAATAGTCCACTGAATGGGCAGATTTGGATAAATGGATCCAATAGTATTTTAGTAGAAAATCAGAATACGACGTCAAACAAGCCGACGTTTATAGGTAACTTGACATTAGAAAAGATGCCCAATGGGCATCTTACTCTGTCTACAGGAAATTTACCAACCTTCTTTTGTGGTAACATATCAAGTGTTGGCGATGGAGTAACAAGCGGTCAATTTGTATCTGCCCGCAACGTAAGTTATCAACCAAATGGTACTGTACTTACTCAGGACGCTCGTTACAACAAGCAGATGGTACTAAACAGCTCAACTACACATGTAGACGTACCCACAAAAGGGGCAACATATTTAGTCACAATTTATCTATCAGGTGCGAATTATGATTACCGGTATTCACTAATTTTACAACATGAAGGAGGGGGTAATAGCGGGTTCGTAAGCATACTCTCGAACCCAAGGTCTTTGAATAGTACGTCTTGGGGTCCACCTTCTTTCTCTTGTGATGCTGATGGTAGACTAGTTATTAGTAATCCCAACTTTAAGAACAACAAGGTTACTGTTTGGCTTACCTACACACAAATTGGCGATGTATTTTTTGGAAATACTCCGAAAAATTCTTATTAAAGAGTCACTGATCCCTAAATGAGTCAATCAAAATTATTTAGCAACTTCGTTTCAGTAGGAGCAGTACAGCTTACCAATTTTGTTATTCCAATTTTAATATATCCTTATCTATTCAGGACACTGGGTGCAACGCCTTTTGGAACAGTAATGTATGCACTCAATATTATGCTCTACCTAAGTGCATTTATTGACTATGGGTTCAACATTACAGCACCTCGTAACATTGCTGTTAACCAGGGCGATATACGAGTTATTTCGGTAGTCGTCTCCTCTGTTATTCAAACTAAGGTCACTATTTTTCTCTTCTCAAGTCTGTTCTTTGCTTGCCTAGTTTTTCTAATTCCTCGTTTATCTCAAGAAGTATTTTTGTATTTATTTGGCTCGATCTATATGTTGGGTAATGCCCTTATTCCAACATGGCTATTCCAAGGTTTAGAAGACATGAAGCATCTGACCTGGATTAACTTAGTTGCAAAAATTGTTTCAATATTGTTAGTGATCATTGTCATCAATGAGCCTAGCCAGTACGTATATACAGTAGGATTATTAGGATTAGCCAACCTTGTTTCAGGTATAATTGGCTTAGGGTATGCCAAGGTGAAATATAATATTGTTTTACAACTTCAGCCAATTTCAACGATTTACGGCGAATTGAAAACCGGATGGTATTACTTTACATCACTTATTGCTGCTACACTTTTCAGTAATACTACCATCCTGATCTTAGGCTTATTTGTAACCGATGATATAGTGGGCAAATATGGTATTGCAGAAAAAATATCTTTTGCTGTATGGCAATTGATTGGTGTTTTCTCACAAGTTACATACCCTGTACTATGCCGACTAGCTCAAATATCACACTTTGAATCACTAAAATTTATACGGAAATATTATCCCCCGTTCATTGCTCTTGTCTCTACTATCTGCTTCGGGCTATTCATATTTTCGGACAATATAATATACATCATTTCGGGATCATATCAAGAAGACACTAGTAGTTTAATTAAGATTTTGAGCTTCCTTCCACTTGCCATATGCCTGAATGTCCCAGCATACCAACTACTCTTAGCTTACGGAAAACAGCGCGACAATGCTTTGATTTTCAATTGGTCAGCTGCCCTAAGTATAGGATTGACAATGTTAATGGTCTTTCTATTTGGGGCAATAGGAGCAGCTTGGGCAGCTGTAATTACACAAATAGGCGTAACTTTGGCGCTTCATCTTATACTACACAAGCGGCACACATCATTTTCGATTTGGTAGCCTGCAACTACTAGTAAGTATTTGACATGCTTTGGGCGCTCAAATCCAGTATCAGAAGTATAGTTTCGATACTTTCGGGAATAAACTTTGCAAAAGGAAGCTATCTGTCAATCCCATATTTGCGATTACAGGGAGGAAAGTATATTCAAATAGGGCAAAATTCCACTATTGGCAAGCATGCTTGGTTAGGTGCCTTTGACACTTATTTGGAACAACGCTTCGATCCATCCATAATTATTCATTCAAACGTTTCAATAGGGAATCACCTTTGCATTACCGCTATTGACAAAGTTGAGATAAAACAAGGTTGTCTTCTTAGTGAATATGTTTACATCTCAGATCATGGTCATGGAACTGATGCCAATGGGCATCCTCCTGCCACACAGCCATTGTTCAGCAAAGGCCCTGTGATAATCGGTGAAAATTCTTTTTTAGGGTATCGAACTACTATTCTTTCCGGTGTAGAGCTAGGAAAGCATTGCGTAGTAGGCGCACACTCGGTAGTAAACAAATCGTTTCCTGATTACTCAGTCATTGCTGGCTCACCTGCCAGATTAATTAAACAAAATACCCCTTGCTAACATGCAGCTGTATAACAATAAAAAGCCCATTTACTTCTCTCAGATACGCGAAGATTTGATTGCTCAAATCCCTTCGAGAGACGGGAATCGAGTTTTAGATATTGGTGCGGGCGGGTGCGATACGTTGCTAGCCTTGAAAGAGCGTGGTATTGCTTCAGAAGTCTATGCCGTTGAACTATTCGCTATTCCCAATTCGAATCAGAACAACCCAATCATTGATAAACTATTTATAGGCGACATCGAAAACCAAACACCAGACTTCCCATTAGATTACTTTGATGTAATAATGTGTGGGGATGTACTTGAACATTTAGTCAACCCCTGGGCAGCTGTTGAAAAACTATCACGGTACCTTAAACAAGGAGGGGTAATAATTGCTTCTTGTCCTAATATCAGAGAGATAACAAACTGGAGCCGAATACTACTTAAAGGTAGTTTCCATTACGAGCAAAGTGGTATTATGGATAAAACCCATTTACGCTTTTTTTGTATGCAGGATATGATAGAAATGCTTACTACACCTGAATTGAAGCCAATCAAGTCGCAGGGAAATTATTTCATTGCTCCAAGGTAAGTTTAGATCAGTTCATTTTGGGCTATTGGACCCGATTTTGGCTCCACAAAATATAGTTGTCAGCAAAAAAGAGAAGCAATAAGTGGAAGCCATATTTACAATAGTTGCCAAAAACTACATTCCCCTAGCTAAAGTACTAGGTGACTCGATTTGTAAGCACCATCCAGACACTCCATTCTACATTGTTGTTGCTGATACCGCAGATGGGCTAATAGATTTTTCAAATCAAGCTTATCCTATTATTCCTTCAGAAGATTTATCTATTCCCTCAATGAAGGAATTGGCGTTTAAGTATAATGTGACAGAATTCTGTACAGCTCTTAAACCATTTGCGTACAAATATTTTTTTCAAAAGGGTTACAATAAGGTATTGTATTTTGACCCTGACATATATGTATTTAGCCCATTAAATAAGATATACGGAGAGCTAGATTCAGCCTCGATGGTGATAACCCCTCATTATCAAACGCCTGAGCCTATTTATTCCGGAATATTCAGAGAAGGCAATATTTTGTTTGCAGGCATCTTTAATTTGGGCTTCTGCGGAATAAGCAATACAATAGAGGGTAATAGAATTATCGAATGGTGGTGTCAACGGCTACAATCGCACTGCTACGCTGATCGGACTGATGGGTTGCATGTAGATCAGAAATGGGTAGACTTCATTCCAGTCCTATTTTCTCACGTTCATGTTGAGCGCGGCTTAGGGTATAACATCGCTATTTGGAATTGGCATGAGCGAGAAATATCCTATCATGATGATAAATATTGGGTAAAAAATCGAATCACAGGGGGAGCAGAAGAGCCAGTCATTTTCTACCATTATTCTAATTACAAATTCAAACTTGCTAACTCATTTGAAAACTTTATTCCGGTAAACTCTAACCGTTTTCCTGATATTAAAACTATTAGCGAGTTTTATGCTAATCTTCTTGTACAAGAAAACATCAGTAGCAAGCTTTCTATTCTTAAATATTCATTTTCGACGTTCGATAACAACATGCCAGTCACCCAGTTTCACAGACGTTTTCTAAGACAGTTATTGGACATGAATGTCTCTTTTGAAGATCCATTTTTAACAGAGCCACAAGACTCCTTCTTCAATATTTTGCAAAAGAGTGGGCTCATTGTCTACAATGATTCATCTGATAAACTGAATGAAATTAATTTCAAAGGATTTGACAGAAAGATAGCTTATATCAATACTATGGCAAAAATTACAAAGAAGATACTTGGGTTTGAGAGGTACGCTCTACTTTGTAAGTTTATGTTCCGGTACGTACGGCCAGAGAACCAACTCTTTTTACTAAAACAAGATAAGATTAAACCCTCCTTTGTTAATGAGAATCGATACATTAATGTGTAGCAATGAAGGATTACACTATAAAATATCGTCACTTTGTATACTTTATACTCTATGTAATATTTCAAAGTTCGTCTTTTGATGTTTTTTTGAATTTACGCCTTGGGGGATTTTCTTTCCGGTTTGTCTATGTACTGATCCTGTTTTTAGCAAGTCTTTATGTTGTTGAAACTATAGTAAAAAGACGTATCGAAATAAGAGTCGTTGGATTAATGCCCTTCATAATATGGTCTTTTTTATTAATCATTTTTATACCCAATATGCCTCTTATCGGCCGAAGTATTGGGTATTTGCTCTGGTTATATATTCATTTTGTTTTTATTATCTGTTGCGGCTATTTCATCAGAACCAAACTTGACATGGACGCTGCAATTAGGCTCTACTTAATTTCATTCATCGGCTGTAGCTTGTTCGGTTTCCTACAACTCTTATTTGGTGTCTTCGGGTATAGTTTATTAGTTGAGCAGTGGTGGATAGAGGGTCGACTACCTCGTTTGAACGGGTTTTCCTATGAGCCCTCTTATTATTCAACCTATTTACTTATAGGCTTTTCACTCAGTTATTATCTATATAGAAGTAATCTTGACAGATATGGAAAGCTCCCATTTTATACATGTGCTTGCTCCTTTTTAGCCATTTTCTTAAGTTCCTCTCGTATGGGGATTTTAGTTGTCGCAATACAACTACTCATTTATGAGCTTATTTTCAATCGTAAGAGAATTAAACAACTTTCACTTTTTATAATAGCTTTTTTCAGCATTACAGCAGGTGCATTTATATATATAGCTCAAAACGAGAATCTTGCTTTTCTTCTTGCTGGATTGGGTATAATGGGGGGCTCAGCACATTCAAGTCTCGAGCGGTTGGATGGCTTTATGACTCAAGTTGATATACTCGCTAAAAACCCACTGAAAGGTTATAGCTTAGGGGGTGTGTCTCAAGCAATTGCCTTTGAAAAAGGGGTGACCACCATATCCCAGGAGACGATAAAACCCTATGATATTAGTATGAATATTTTTCTGGAGGTTCTGACAGCCAGTGGTGCCATCGGCTTTCTATTCTTTGTATACTATATTTATTCTACAACAGTAAAAGTGAAAAGGAGGATTAATGTTAGAAATACAAACACTAACGATTGTACACTTATTAATGCCCTTGTATGGAGCCTGTTGTTCGAGTTCTTAATTTTGTGTTTTAATCAAAACGTACTGAGAGCGTATCTATGGGTACACATCGGTTTATTGAACGGGGTGTACTTTTGTATACGAAATGAAGTAGTTCCTTCCATAAACAATAAAAAGGGTTAAATGAGCTCTGACAAAAAAGTTCGCATATGCGCTGATGTGAGAATGATAAACAACTCTGGAATTGGTGTTTATATTCATAACTATATAAAGAATTTAATATCAAATGATCGATTCTCGGTTACTTTGATTGGACAATACTCAGAATGTATAGCTCATTTCGGAAAACATAAAAAATGGGATCATATTGAGGCAAGCTTTCCAATTTACTCCATCAAGGAACAGATTTCTCTGCCTAAACTTATTCCAAGTTGCGATGTCTTTTGGTCACCTCACTATAATATTCCATTAGGTCCAATCAAGGCCAGGAAAAGATTGGTTACCGTCCCCGATGTGTATCACTTAGCACATATGGACTCTCTCACAGCTGCTCAAAAGGTGTATGCAAAAATTATGACTAATGCAGCTGTACATCTTTCTGACCAGATTATTACAATTTCAAATTTCTCAAAAAAAGAAATTTCTAAACACACTGGAATTAGGCTTGATAAGATAATTACAATCCCATTAGGAATTGACACAAGCTTATATAATGCTACTTACGGAGCTAACAGAAAGAATGAGATAGCTGTTAAATACAACACGCCTACTGATTACATTTTATTTGTCGGAAATGTGAAGCCGAACAAAAATTTAAAAGCACTAGTCGATATTCTTCCACAATTAAATCATCAATTCCCCGAACTTGACCTCCTTATTGTGGGAAAAAAAGAGGGATTTATTATGAAGGATAGCTCTCTTTTTCTAGCCCTCGAACAGAATGAAAATATTCGTAAAAAAGTCCATTTCACAGGGTATGTTGACACAAAAGATCTACCTGTAATCTATTCAATGGCCTCTTTATTCGCCTTTCCATCATTGTATGAGGGGTTTGGGTTCCCTCCTCTTGAAGCAATGGCTTGCGGTTGCCCGGTGGTAGCATCGGATCGTGCCAGTATACCTGAAATATGTGGAGATGCGGTTATCTACTTTGACCCGTTAAACTCTGATTCAATAACAAAAAGTATTGTTACTGTTTTATCTGATCCAGCATTAAAGTCAGAAATGATATATAAGGGTATAAAGAAAGTCAAAGAATATAATTGGGTAGAGTCCCAAGCCTGCTTCGAGGATATAATTTATCGACTTGCCTGATTAACGAGTTGCTCTCATCACAGAGTAGGCTATGGGTACTGCTTGATACTGGAAACAGTATAATTTTAGCCCTACCTTTGCAGACTTAAAGTAAAGTTACTGTATATGAAAATTGCGCTAGTACAAGACGGGCTAATGTGTAGAGGAGGTGGTGAACAAGTTGCTCTATGTTTTCATAAAGCTTTTCCACAAGCCCCTATATATACTCTTTGCTATAAAAGCGACTTAACTTTCCCTGAATTTGAGTCATGTGATATCAGATCCTCTTGGCTAAAACACTTTGTTAAAACCGATGATACCATGAAGAAATTATTTTTTCCTCTTGGTATCTTGGCAATGCAGTCACACGATCTGAGCCAGTTTGATGTTGTTTTGATGTCTGGAACCCACTGTGCCAAGTATGTAAAGGTTCGAGATTCAGCTTTAGTAATAAGCTACAGCTTCACCCCTTTTCGGTTAGCTTGGGACCCTTCATCTTATTCACAGTATTTGAACGCTACAGGTTGGAAGAAAAAACTATTCGAATATGTGGTTCGTCAGTTAAGATTTACCGATTTCGCTGCAGCGCAGCGTCCAAATCATTATATCGCAATGACAGACGAAACAGCAAACCGTTTAATTAATGCATATAAAATCAAAAACAGCGTATCGATTATTAACCCACCCGTAAATGTTGCTAAGTTCAAACCATCACCCGACCCAAAAAAATACTTTTTAGTTGTTTCAAGGCTTGAGTATTACAAGAAAGTTGACCTGGTTATAGAAGCTTTTAACAGATTGGGCTATCCCTTAGTGATTGTAGGAAAGGGGCTTCAAGCAAACGAGATCAAAGCATTGGCAAAAGAGAATATTACATTTATGAGTGATCTTAATGCAGAACAATTATCTGATTTGTATGCAAATTGTAGAGCCTTTATATTTCCTCAACATGAAGATTATGGCATCACGCCCCTTGAAGCAAATGCAGCAGGTAGGCCTGTGATCGCATTCAAGGCAGGAGGAGTTTTAACAACACAAATAGAATTGATAGGTAAGGTCGCAGAATCAACTGCTCTTTTTTTTGATGATCAAACCTCTGAGAGCCTTGAAGATGCTGTAATTCGATTCGAGAAGATAGAGAGTGAGTTCGATCCAGAATTTATACGGCGACATGCTGAAAAATTTGATGAATCGATATTTATTAAAAAAATCAAAGAGTATGTTTTAGGAAGATTCTATGAGTTTTACGGAAACAAAGATCTTTCAGCTAAAACAGTTTGAGCTTATGATCTACCATGAGCTCTGCGACTTCTTCCATATACAGCTTTGCCTTCCATGATAACAAAGCTTGGGCTTTTGAAGGGTTCGCGTGTCCTTCTGCAATATCAGTCGGTCTAAATAACTGAGCATCAGACCTTACGTGATCTTCCCAATTTAGATTTAGGGCCTTGAAGACAGCAGCTATGAAATCTCTTAGTCTTGAGGTTTTGCCCGTTGCAATAACATAATCATCAGCTATGTCCTGTTGAAGCATCCGCCACATAGCCTCAACATATTCTGGTGCCCATCCCCAATCTCGAGCAATGTCAATATTGCCGAGTACTAGTTTCTCGTTACTCCCCCGAGCAATCTTACAGGCAACAGAAACTATTTTCTGTGTCACAAAACGTTCGGGCCTAAGCGGTGATTCGTGATTAAAAAGGATGCCAGTACTTGCATGAATATTGTACGCTTCACGGTAATTTGCAACTTGCCAGAAGGCTGCCGCTTTGGCTACCCCATAGGGACTTCTTGGCCGAAAAGGAGTTGTTTCATCAGCTGCTAGCGTACCCGTATCCCCAAAGCATTCACTCGAACCTGCATTGTAAAAGCGGATAGGAAGGCCACTAAAACGTATTGCCTCAAGTAGGTTTAAAGTTCCTACACTGACACTCTCTAATGTCTCAACTGGTTGTTCGAACGATAAACCCACAGAACTTTGACCGGCCAAGTTGTATATCTCGTCGGGTTTTACTTTCAGTATAGTTTGTAGGACACTTCTGAAGTCATTGATGCTGACCGATAAGAGATTAATTTGCTTACGAATTCCTAATCGCTCAAGACTCTGAAAAGAGGACATCTGCGCATCACGAGATCCTCCATATACTTCATATCCTTTTTGCAGGAGCAATTGAGACAGGTAAGCACCATCTTGCCCTGAGACACCACATATTAGAGCTCTCTTCATTATTGACGTGCCATCAAGTGGCGAAGCAATTGAACAATTATAACTGTAAAAACCCCAATGATCGAACCAGCTAAAATCATGATTGATCGTTGTGGGCCACTCTTCTTTAATGGAACCCTAGCTGGTTCTAATACTTTAAAGATAGGTGTGCTTTCTGCAACTTTAATTTTAGCAGTTTCATACTGCTTAGATAGTGTGTTATATACGTCTTGTGCCAACATATAATCAGCCTGAATACGTTGCTCTTCAATCTTAGCTGTATTCAGGAACAGGCTTCTATTGCGATCTCGGTAACTGGACAATGCAAATTCAGCAGCCTGATAACGCTCTCGGGCTTGTTTCATCTGTTCGGCTAAAAATGAAACCTCCTTGCGTGCTTTCTCTGTTCGGTAACTGGTGATATAGTCAGTAAGGTACTGTAGCGTGTACTGTGCTGTCATGGCTGCCACAATTGGGTCTGTCATAACAGACTGAATTGTAACGATGCTAGACTTCTTATCATAAATAACAGCTATCCTCTTCTGGAGTATTTTAACCTTTTCTTCCTGGTCTTTGGTTAACTGCAAAAGCTCTCCACTTGCCTTTCGGGGCAGATCATCATTAGCTTCATTGCCAAATTCGAACCAGCTTTTCTCAGTCTCATCTATGTAGTTCAATAATGAGACTGGTTTATTCGATTCCACAGATTTGACGTTCTGCCGGAGTAATTCTAGATTAAACGGGACACTCTGTGTCACATTGGTGTAGAGATCCGGCCTGATTGCGTCCGAAGAACCGGCCAGACTAGTCACATCAATCCCCGCAAGCCCGGCAAGAGAGCCCAAGCTACCTATGTTACTCGCCTTCTGTTGAACCTCGGGCATAACAGTGATTACAGAGGTGAACTCATTGCGTTGCGAAAACGCAATTATTCCGCTAAGCAACGCACCTACTATTCCACCAACTGCAATTAATAATCTGTTACGTTTCAAAAAATAAACTATATCGCTCAATCGGATCTCGATCTCATCGGAGTCCGACTCACGCTGCTGCGGTTTAACAGGATCCTGTGGCGTCATGACAAGAGATAGGGCTTAAAACTGAATTCGACTGAGTGCTGTAATAACTAATGTACCCACAATAGAGAAGATGCTCACCCGCTCAACAGCGCTAAGTTTATTCGTTTCCATGGGCTTGAAGGGCACCACAATTGTCGAGCCGGGCTCTACTCTTGATGAACGACCTACATCTTTCCGGCCATTCTGGTACGTGATGTATGTCTTTTTCCGCCGGGCATTTTCAGTGAAACCGCCAGCCTGCTGAATGTAATCATTGATACTGAACTTCTGCTCAAAATTGACCAGGACAGGATTCAGCACGGCGCCTTGTACACTAACTACCTCCGACTTTCGGCTGACAAACAAACTATCACCATCTTCCAACAGGATGTTCTGCTCGCTACCGGGGTTTTCCAGTACCTGGCGCAAATCGGTAGCTACCAGATTCCCTTTTCGCTTGAACTGAGCGCCCGCCAGATAAGCGGCATTTTTCAAGCCACCTGCCAGTTTGATGAGATCCGTTACCCGCTCGGTACGGTTCAGGATAGCGTAGTTGCCTGGGTACATGACTTCTCCATCGACAAAAACACGCTGCTGCCGCTCGTAAAAAGGAGCCGACCGAACTGCCACAATATCGAAGGGCTCAAGTACAAACTGCGTTGCCCCATCGCTAATCTTAAGGTCTTTATCGACCGTAAACGTGAAAATTTTGACTGTATTTGGGCTACTGCCCGACACGGTATCCTGCCGGATACGACGGGACACTTCGATACGAGAGGCCGATGCTCCCTCCTGAAAGCCACCCGCCAGTGCAATCAGGTCGGCCACGCTCAGGTTATTAACAAATGGGTAAATGTCCGGGCGATTCACGGCCCCCTCGATCCGAATGGTGTACTCTTCGCGTAAATCACGCACCGACTGCACCACCACACTATCCTGCCGCAGTAACGGTATATCGGCAATTTCTCCCTTCAACAAACGGCCCACATCGAACGGAATGTTCTCGGTGTCCATGTTGTCGCGCTCCCGGTAAATATTCGCCCGGTTGGTAAACGCATCTTTCCGAAGTCCCTCCGCTTTCTGAAGCAACTCCCGAACGGTTGTCAGTCCGGGCGTGAGCGCATACTCACCGGGGCGCATTACCGCACCTGTGATCTGAATCCGGTTTTCGTATCGCTCCAGAATCCGGCCTACTGTGTATTTATCTCCGCGTTGCGGCACAAACGTGGCCAGCTCTTCCTGACTGATCGTCAGAATTTTACGCTCACGAGCCGTATTTCGGCGTAACGATATGGAAGCCGTGTAGGCTTCGTCGGTGAAGTTACCCGCAAACCCCAGAACAGTTTTGAGGTTTTCGCCGGGCAATACCTCGTAGATAGCCGGACGGCGTACCTCACCGGCCAATTCCACCCGCACCTCGTAGTCAGCCACGCGGATCACATCCTGATCCTGGAGTCGAATATTATCGCGTTGGTCGGCCCGGAGCAGAAAATCGTACAGATCGATGGTCCGAACGACCCGGTTACCCCGAATAACACTGATTCGCCGAAATGAGCCCGTTTCGGGGTTGGGCCCTCCGGCCAGATAAAGCGCATTGAAAGCCGATCCGAGCGACGAAATCGTGTAGGTACCCGGTCGCACTACTTCGCCAACGAGCGTTACGCGAATACTCCGAATCTGACCGAGCGATATGTTAGCGTAGGTACCGCTGCCCGGCCGGTTCAATCCCTGATATGCCTGCCGCAAGCGGCCGATGATCCGCTGTTCGGCCTGCTCAATGGTTAGGCCCGATACGAAAATCGGCGCCAGATTCTGCACTTTGATCGTTCCCTCGGGGCTAACCCGTAACTTATAATTATCGGCCGAAGCTCCGTAAATATCAATAATGATCTCATCGTCGGGGCCAACGATGTACCCACGCGGAGTGGCTATCCGAAGGTTTGGCTCGAAAATGCTACCCGTGTTTTCCTTGTCGGCATTCTGAAAAAGCGACGCTCCGAATACGACGGGGCGTTTCAGGGTATCGAGTTTGGGCAGCAGCAACGACGTGTCGCGAACGCCCATATTGCGCCCGGAGTTACGGCCAGTCCGGTACGGCCGCGAGAGGTCGCCCGGCAAGGACCGGACCACACCTGTATCGGCCACACTCTGCCCGTTTTGTTTAGCAGTTTGCGAACGAATCTGCGCAATGCGTCGACGCATCTTGGCAATATCGTCGAGCGTATAGCCCTGACTCATGGCCGCCTGTTCGATCTGAATCTCGGATAAACCACTTGCCTGAGCCCGGCGGTAGAACTCGGCCACCTGCTCATCGGTAAGCTGATCAACACGGGAGGGTGTTTGCTGCGCCAGTGCCGAAACACAGGCCCCCCACAAACAAACGAAGACCAGCATCAGGCGGGCACTTCGAAGTAGGGAATGGGTATGTACTGACAATTTGTCGGAAACAGTCATGAAACTAAGGACTAATGAGATGCCTCATTAGGAAGGGCAAAAGTAGCGGAAAAATCCTAAAATGACGTACCGTTGTGTGAGCTCTTAGTGAATGGAATCCAATTTGATCCTATTCTCTAGATCCAATAGGCAGAGAACGCCGTATTGTCACCTCAGCGGCTCTCCTCACAAATCCTGTCACGTTCTCTGCCAAATCGGGTAAAAAGACGATACGGAGCGGTTCTTGCAGTACCCGTCTAATAAACTAATTTTGTAGAAAATTACGTCAGGAGGCAAATACCGGACCCCAATCGTTTGTTTTGTTGTTACAGGCTAGCCGATGTAGACCAGCATACCTCTGACTTTTGATCCAACGAAATGATTAATCTCATCACCAAGGGCATTACCAAATTTTTCGGCACCAAGTCGCAGCGGGACATTAAAGAACTGCTGCCCTACGTCGAGAAAGTGAACGCTGAGTTTGCCCGATTGAAAGACCTTTCCAACGACGAACTCCGTCAGCTGACCGCCGAACTGAAGGCGCACATTGCTCAGGAGTTGCAGCCGATTGACAATCAGCTCGATGGCCTGCGGGGGCAGATTAATGACCAACCCGACATGGACGTCAACGCTAAAGAGCGGATCTTTAACCAAATCGATAAGCTCGAAACCGACCGGAATAAAGAACTGGAACGGGTACTCCTCGATATTCTACCGCAGGCCTTTGCCGTGGTGAAAGAAACCGCCCGGCGCTTTGCCCAGAACGAACAACTTGAAGTGACCGCTACCGAGTACGACCGGGAGCTGTCGTTCCGGAAAAGTAACGTGCAGATCGTGGGCGACAAAGCCTACTGGGCCAACACCTGGGATGCCGCCGGTACCCGCATTAAGTGGGACATGGTGCATTACGATGTGCAGATTATAGGCGGGGTTGTACTGCATCAGGGTAAAATTGCCGAAATGGCAACAGGTGAAGGTAAAACCCTTGTTTCGACCTTCCCGGCGTTTCTGAATGCCCTGAGCGGGCGCGGGGTGCATATCGTTACCGTAAACGACTACTTGGCCAAGCGCGACTCCGAATGGAACGGGCCACTCTTCGAATTCCACGGGTTGCGCGTTGATTGCATCGACAAGCATCAGCCTAACTCCGAAGCCCGGAAAAACGCTTACCTCGCTGACCTGACGTACGGAACCAACAACGAATTTGGCTTCGATTACCTGCGCGACAACATGGCGCGCGGTATTGATGAGCTCGTGCAGCGCAAGCACCATTTCGCGATGGTCGATGAGGTCGACTCGGTCCTGATCGACGACGCCCGGACTCCGTTGATTATTTCGGGCCCGGTACCCCGTGGCGACGAGCAGGATTACATTGAACTGAAGCCGCGCGTATCGCGTGTGGTAGAAGCTCAGAAGAAGCTGGTGTACGACCTGCTCAACGAAGCCAAAAAGAAAATTGCCGCTGGCGACGATAAAGAAGGCGGTTTGGCCTTGTTCCGGGCGTACCGGGGTCTGCCCAAACATAAGCCACTCATCAAATACCTGAGCGAGACGGGCGTAAAGCAGATTCTGCAAAAGACCGAATCGATCTATCTGGCCGAAAACCAGAAACTGATGCCCGAGGCCGATGCTCCGCTTTATTTCACCATTGATGAGCGGCACAACAACATCGACCTGACCGAAAAAGGCATCGACTACATCACCGGCTCGGGCGAAGACCCCAACTTCTTTATCCTGCCCGACCTGTCGATCGACCTCAATGAAGTCGAGAAAGATGGCGAGCTGAGCGATCAGGAGAAGATTCTGCACAAAGAGGCCATCATTCGGGATTACTCGGTCAAAACGCAGCGGATCAATACCGTAAATCAGCTGCTGAAAGCCTACACCCTGTTTGAACGTGACACGGAATACGTGATCATGGACGGCAAGGTAAAAATTGTGGACGAGCAGACAGGCCGGATCATGGAAGGTCGCCGGTGGTCGGATGGTTTGCATCAGGCTGTTGAAGCCAAAGAGGGTGTGAAGGTAGAAGATGCCACCCAAACCTACGCCACAATCACCCTCCAGAATTACTTCCGGATGTACCACAAATTGGGTGGTATGACGGGTACGGCCGAAACGGAAGCCTCTGAATTCTGGCAGATTTACAAACTCGACGTAGTGGCTATCCCAACCAACCGGGCCATTAGCCGCAAAGACGAGGAAGATAAAGTGTACCGTTCGGTGCGGGAGAAGTACAACGCTGTGGTTGATGAGATCAACGATCTCGTACAGAAAGGACGCCCGGTACTCGTGGGTACTACGTCGGTCGAGAACTCCGAGTTGCTCAGCCGCCTGCTCACGCTCCGCAAAATTCCGCATCAGGTTCTGAACGCGAAGTATCACCAACGCGAGGCCGAAATTGTGGCCGAAGCGGGTAAGCCGGGTACCGTAACCATTGCCACGAACATGGCCGGCCGGGGTACCGACATCAAACTTACGCCTGAGTCGAAAGCAGCGGGCGGGTTGGCCATCATCGGTACGGAGCGGCACGAGTCGCGCCGGGTCGATCGGCAGTTGCGCGGCCGGGCGGGTCGTCAGGGCGATCCGGGTACGTCGCAGTTTTTTGTCTCGCTCGAAGATAGCCTGATGCGTCTGTTCGGTTCCGACCGGATTGCCCGCGTGATGGACCGGATGGGTCTCGAAGAAGGCGAAGTGATTCAGCACTCGATGATTACCAAGTCGATAGAGCGCGCCCAGAAGAAAGTCGAGGAAAACAACTTCGGTATTCGGAAGCGGCTGCTTGAGTACGACGACGTGATGAACTACCAGCGGGAGGCTATCTACAAACGTCGGCGCAATGCCCTCTTCGGCGACCGTCTGTCGCTCGATATTGCCAACATCATGTACGACGTTTGCGAAGACATCGTGACCAATGCCGAAGGCAATTTCGATGAGGTGCAGCTTCAAATGCTCACGTCACTCGGCGTGACAACCGGCCTCAGCCGCGACGAGTTTGTGAAACTGAAGAAAGCCGATCAGGTTCGGCGGCTGTACGAGGAAGCCGAGACCCATTATGCCGATAAAAACAGTGCCATTGCCGAAAAGGCGTTGCCCGTACTGACGCAGGTACTCGAGCATCAGGGCCATCAGATCCGTAACATCGTGGTGCCGTTCTCGGATGGTCTGCACGAGTTGCAGGTAGTAGCCGACTTACGCGAGGCCGTTGCTTCGGGTGGGCGACTGCTCACGACCGAGATGGAAAAAGCCGTGTCGCTGTCGATTATCGATCAAGAGTGGAAAGAGCACCTGCGCGAGATGGACGATCTGAAACAGTCCGTTCAGAACGCCGTTTTCGAGCAGAAAGACCCCTTGCTTGTCTACAAATTTGAATCGGTCGAACTGTTCAAACGATTCCTGAGCAAGGTCAACTTCGATACGATCAGCTTCCTGACACGGGCCGACATTCCGGCGCAGGACCCGCAGGAGATTGAGCAGGAGGTACGGCAGGCCCCTGAGCAACGCTATCCGGAGCCTCAGCCCGAGCTGTACACCAACATGGATGATTTCGACGACGACCATCTGGCAACGGGCCCCGAAGAGTACGCCCGTCGCATGGCCCAGAATGAAGCCATGGGTGCAGGTGCGCCACCCATGCCCCGGCAGATGCCGACGCGTGTGAACAAGGTTGATCGCAACGCCCGCGTAAACGTTCAGTATGCCGACGGCTCTGTGAAGCGTGACGTAAAATATAAGACGGTTGAAAACGACATCATGACCGGACGGGCCATGCTGATTGACTAACAAGCGTTTTTCAAACCCTTGCAGGTTTTAGAAACCTGCAAGGTCTATTGCTTTAACAACCTTCCGAAACCGGGCAGATTTCCAGAATCTGCCCGGTTTCTTTGCTTCTGAACCAATGCGGACACACTACCTGTTTTAGCGTTAGTAAGCCGGGCTTACTTCGCACAGCCAGACAATGAACAACCGCCTTGGGGTGATTACAACCCTCTCTATCAGTTTGTTTGCCTTGTTTTTCTCGGCACGGCCGTCGGGCGATATCCTTACCCTTCAGCCAGAATCACTCGGGTTTACACCGGCTACCTACTACATAGCTACCGTAACCGACGCCCGCCCAACCCCCGGTTTCGGGCGGTGGTTTACGGCCGCGGGACAACCCGCTACGAGTGTCGATTTGCCGGGTGGCACGGCAGCCGGGATCGGGCAGTTTATCCGACAAAATCTGAAACAAAACAAAAGCACGCGAGCAGTGGCCATGCGGCTCCGTGAATGTAAAGTAGTAGAAACCGCTCAGGGTAACCGAATCAGCGGTACCCTCAACTTTGCCGTTACGTTTGAACTTCTGCGCAACGCCGACGGGGAAGCCATTCCGGTTAAGCTGAATGAGTTCAGAACGAAGGGGCAATACACGCGCCCGGCCAGTCAGACGCAGGTCGTAGAGCAGAGCCTGCGCCAAAGTGTAGTGGCCTCGCTCCGGGCTTTTGATGCATACATTAAAAAGGAAGGTCTCTCAGATAGTCGATTGGCAACCCGAATCAATCTGGTGCTTCAGGATTACGTACGCAACCGCGACAACGACACGGTGTTTTACAGTCTGGACCGGCCGCTAACCTGGGCCGATTTTCAGGCCCCACCCCGTACGGCAAGCCGGTACGCGGCCGAAATTAACCCCAACTTTGCCTACGAGGGCCGCAGCAAAGTTGTCAACGGGACTGTGGAGCTTACCCTGACCATGAAAACGTTTATGCTCAAAAGCAGCTCATGGGTAAAACCCCCGGCCCTGAATGCCTATAGCCTGAACCACGAGCAACGGCACTTCGACATTGCGCGGATCATTACGGAGCGGTTCAAAAGCAAGCTCCACCCGGATAGCCTGAGCATTGAAGACTACAACAGTAACATTCAGTACCAGTTTCTGGAATCGTACCGCGAAATGAGCCGCTTGCAGGAGTTGTACGACAGCGAAACCAACCACGGCCTGAACGTAGCGGCTCAGGAGCGCTGGAATGCCCGCATCGATGCTGACCTGAAAATGTATGGCATCAAAAAGTAAGGAGCCTGCTCCCGCACGGGTTCTTTGCGTAAGTCCGGCCCACCCGCCGGGCGATCCGCGGATTCTGAAAACAATCGAAACACTGGCCGACGTCTACGACGTGCATAGCCTGTTGCCCTGGCGCACACGTACATCGGCCGGTGTGTTGCCTACCCACCCAAGGTTACTGGTTCGGGGGCTCTTGGTTCATCCGGTTGTTTGCTGGTATCTGCTGCGCTTACGACCCCGGATTTTGCACATTTTCATGCCCGAACTGTTGCCAGTGGCACTCCTGTTTCGGTGCTTTGGCGGGCGGGTCGTTTACGAAGTTCAGGAAAATCTCCGGCTGAAATTTGGGCGGAAACCCCGCAATAATCATCCGGCATTGCAAGTCTTATTCAACGGATTCGACCGGTTGGCCCGGCGGTACTGCTCGTTTGTGTTTACGGAAGATAGCTACCTGACCGAGTACACCTCGTTACGGCTTCCGTATGCTATTGTGCACAACTTTCCGGAACGGAGCCTTGCTACCCAAACAACCCAACCGCTAACCGGCTTACCCGCTATGGAGTTAGCTTTATCACCTCAAACGATCCATCTGGGCTATCTGGGCCTGATTACCCTCGACCGGGGGCTCGACACCATGCTGGCGGTGGTAGCCCACTTAAAGCAGAACGGATTGACCGTAAATCTTCACCTGTTTGGGCGAATGGCCGTTGATAAGGCTACGCTTCACGCCCTCCCCTACTACAATGACGTTGCTGCGGAGCTGATTGTTTACGGCCATGTACCCCAGTCGGTAGCCTTCCCGATACTTCAACAATGCACGGCCGGGTTGGCGCTGCTCAAGCCCCTTGGCGACTATCCCGGCTCCTATCCGTCCAAACTTTTTGAGTACATGAGCCTGGGGCTTCCCGTGATCACGTCTAACTTCCCTTTGTACCGGTCCGTTGTTGAGCGACACGAGTGCGGCTTTTGTGTTGATCCGACCGATATTGGGACTATTTGCGCACACATCCAACGGCTTGTTTCGAACCCTGGTGAGGCCAATCAGCTAGGTCTAAATGGACAACGGGCCGCATACGATCACTATAGTTGGTCTACAGAAGCCAAAAAATTACTGGAATTGTACAAATTATAGACTTTTAATAAGATACCATAGTATTCTTTTAGCAAAAAGTGATATGTTCCCTTAGAAACACTTAACTTTCGGATTCAATGGCTGGTTAAGCTATTTGGGGATTAAAAGTCACCAACGGCTTAGTACCAGATACGTTTAGTTTTGGACAGGATGTATATTCATGCAGTTAGTCATTACCTGCCCACGCAGGTAGTTGGTAACGAACATTTTACTCAACTCAACGGTCTATCGAACGAATGGATTATTGAGCGAACGGGTATAGCCGAACGGCGCAAGGCAGCCCCCGGCGAAAACACCAACACGATGTCGGTTGAGGCCGTGACCCGCCTTCAAGAGCAGGCCGACCTCTCAGATGTGGATCTGATTGTGGGTGCTACCTATACCCCACACGACACCATCGCCACGCTGGCCCACGTGGTACAGCATCACCTGGGTATTGCCGACATACCGGTCGTTTCGATTTCATCGGCCTGCTCGTCGCTGCTGAATGCCATCGAGATTGTGGAGGGGTATTTCGCCCTCAACAAGGCCAAGCGAGCGTTGGTCGTGGTATCGGAACACAATACAGCTTACAACAATGATCAGGATAAAGTATCGGGGCACTTATGGGGCGACGGCGCATCGGCCCTGCTGATTACGAAAGAACGTGGGGCCGAAGGGGATTTCGAGGTACTGAGCCTCCTAACGGGCGGAGCAGCCCATACCGGCAAAGCGACCGAAGCCGTGGTACTGAAACCGCTGGAACAAGGCGTGATTATGCCCAACGGACGCGACGTGTTTATCAATGCCTGTACGTACATGCCCAAAGCAAGCCAACAGGCGCTGGAGCGGTGTGGTCTTACGATCGATCAGGTTGATTATGTACTGCCTCATCAGGCCAACTTACGTATATCACGCAACGTGATGAATACGCTCGGGCTTCCCGAAGAGAAACTCCTCTCCAACATTCAGCGGCTGGGTAATACCGGTTGTGCGGGCTGCGCTATTGCCCTCTCCGAAAACTGGTCGATGTTCCAGCCGGGGCAGCATATTGTGGTTACCGTATTTGGCGGTGGCTACTCGTACGGAGCCATGGTGATTCGGAAATAAGGAAGAAAATAAAGCAGAGATGACATCTCCCGAAACAAGATGTCATCTCCAAAAGGAAAAAGGAGACGGAAAAAAGGTGGGAAGCTGCCTTGTTGCCCTTCTCCTTTTCCTTTTTCCCGTCTGCTTTCACCCCGTTCTACTACTGCGCGTCGGGCTTCCAGGTGTTGTTGCGTGGATTTACGTCGGGTAGCTTCTCATCGGGGTCGATGACTACCGAACGCAGGTTAGCGGTTGTTGGCGCTTTAAAGGTCCAGGTGCCGCCCCGTTGCCAAATCTCAACGGGCAGGTTTACCCGCGTCTTCTTACCGGTGGTTTCGGTTAGCTCGATGGTGGCAGGCATGGCCATTTTCTCCATGTTCTCGATGGTGATATACGAGCCCCGCTGCGGGTTGTTGTCGATATAACGCACTTCCCGCACAGCCTGGTCAAGTTTCCAGGTTTCGTAAAAATACCCCCGCCAGAACCAGCCAAGGTCTTCACCGGCAGCATCTTCCATCGTCCGAAAGAAGTCGTAAGGCGTTGGGTGTTTAAAGGCCCAACGGTTTACATACGTCTTGAACGCGTAATCGAACCGTTCGGGGCCAAGGACCACATCACGCAGCAACTTCAGTCCCATACCGGGTTTGTAGTACGCCAGAATACCCAGATTCCGGCTCTGCTGCACATCCGGGATACTCATGATGGGCTCGGTAGGGCCAAACAACGCCGGAGCAATGTCGTGCATGGTTCCTCGCTCGCGGTTGTACTCGCCATTGTTGAAGTTGGCCGTCGACAGCAGGTTGATAAACGTGTTGAAACCCTCGTCCATCCAGGCAAACTTGCGCTCATTGTTACCCACAATCATCGGGAACCAGTTGTGCCCAAATTCGTGGTCGGTAACGCCCCAAAGTGCGTCTTTTTTATCGCGGTGATCGCAGAACACAATGCCGGGGTACTCCATGCCTCCTACTACACCCGCTACGTTGGTGGCTACGGGGTAGCTATACTCGTAAATGTATTTGGAGTAAAACTCAATGCAGCCTTTCACATATTCGGTAGAGCGGCCCCACGAGTCGTTGGTGGCACTTTCGGCGGGGTAGGCCGACATGGCAAGGGCGGTTTTACCGCTGGGCAGGTTGATCCGGGCGGCATCCCAGACAAACGCCCGCGAGGTAGCAAACGCCACATCACGGCTATTGAGGCAACGGAAACGCCACGTCAGTTGGCCCGACTGCTTCGGTCGTGAATTAGGGTTGGTTACCTCCTCTTTGGTACGCAACATCACCGTTTTATCACTCTGCCGGGCCTGAGCCATTCGGCGGATCTGCTCTTTGGTCAGCACCTCATCGGGGTTGATAAGCTCGCCTGATCCCACCACAATATGATCCCAGGGCACGGTAACAGCGTATTCAAAATCGCCGTACTCCAGGTAAAACTCGCCCGCTCCGAGGTAGGGCAGCACGTTCCAGCCTTCCACATCATCGAATACACACATGCGCGGATACCACTGCGCAATTTCATAGATGATCCCGTCTTTGCGTTTGAGCTGTCCCATTCGGTCGGAGCCGTATTCGGGCACTTTAAAGGCATACGACAGCCGGATTTTAATAGCATCGGCACCGGGTTTCAGAGCCTCGGCCAACCGCACCTGTAGGCGGGTATCAGTGATGGAATACGGTACGGGAGCCGCCTTCCCTTTTCCCTGATCGACCGTGACCGACGTAATGGTCATGCCGCCGTTAAAATCCAGGTTACCAAACCGACCGCCGGTAACGGGTGTGGTTTTGGCGGCCCGTGAGGTATCGCTAAACGCGTTCTGATCGAGTTGAAGCCACAAAAAAGGGAGGCTCTCAGGCGAGTTATTTTTGTACGTAATCTCTACCTCACCCGTCAGCAAATCCTGCTTTTCATCGAGGGTAACGCTGATCCTGTAATCAGCGCGATTTTGCCAGTAACGGGGTCCGGGAGCTCCACTGCTGGACCGAAAATCGTTGCCCGGCTGCATGTTAAAGAGCGGGTGGAATAATTCCTTCGGGTCGTACTTCGAGGTACTTGTTGATGAGGTGGACTGAGCCAGCACTTGCCCGGCTAAAAGGCAGGCTGCCACCAGAAGTTTGTTCTTCATTGATTGATTGTTAGGCCGTAGGCAGAAACGTGTATTACGTCTTTGTAATCAAATAATTCACCGCTTTAAACTCAGAGCGACCGGCACAGACCCTCCGCCCAAACGGTAAACCCAAAACCACAAACCATAAACTACTTAACGAATACAGGTTGAGGTTTAGTCATCTATCGCAGGGCTTCGTACAGAATTTCGGCCGGGTGCTGGGCTGTGCGGCCAGTACCGTCGTGAATCTGATGCCGGCAAGAGGTACCAGCCGCAGCAATGAGCACATCGGCCGGTTGCTGCCGAACCGTCGGTAACAGCACCAACTCGCCAATCTGCATCGAAATGTCATAGTGCTCTTTCTCGTACCCAAACGAGCCTGCCATACCACAACAACCCGAAGGAATCAGCTGTACCGAATAATTCTGAGGTAACGACAGCATTTTTTTGCTCGGTACCAACGACGATACCGCCTTTTGCTGACAATGCCCGTGCAGCTTGATCAGGCGGGTATCGGTTGTAAACTGCTCCGACCGGATTCGTTTGGCGTCGATTTCACGGGCCATAAACTCCTCAAACGTGAGCGCCTGCTTAGCCAATCGGCGGGCATCGGCAGCCAGTTCCTCACCCACCAAGTCGGGATATTCGTCGCGGAAGGTCAGAATAGCCGAGGGTTCAATACCCACCAGCGGGGTTTCGTCGCTTACCAGCCCGGCCAGTGCCCGCACGTTGGTCTCGGCCATGTTGCGGGCCATCTTCAACAAACCTTTTGAGAGGGCTGCCCGGCCGCTTTCGCCATGCTGGGGCATTATCACCTCATACCCCAGCCGTTCGAGCAGTTGAATGGCTTTCTGCCCAATCTGAACATCGTTGAAGTTGGTAAACTCGTCGCAAAAGAAGTAGAGCTTACGGCCATTTGATGGCCCGCGATGTACGTGCCGCGACGAGCTACCGAACCACTTGCGCAACGTTTGTTTGCTCAGTAAAGGCATCGACCGGTCGGGGTGGAACCCAACGAGTCCGTTGGCTATCCGCCGGAGCGCCGGTGTACCCAATACCCCATTCCAGGCCCAGGGTACGTAGCTTGCCAGCCCCGCCAACCGGGTAAAATTGGCCACCAGCCGCGACCGCACCGGCACACCGTTGGCATCGTAATAATGTTGCAAAAATTCGGCTTTCAGCTTGGCCACGTCGACATTCGAGGGGCATTCCGACTTACAGCCTTTGCACGACAGACAGAGGTCATACACCTCCTTGATCTCGTGATGGTCGAAACGGTTCTCTTTAGGCGAGCGGGTGAGCATCTCACGCAGGATGTTGGCCCGGGCGCGGGTTGTATCTTTTTCATTACGGGTAGCCATGTAGCTGGGGCACATGGTTCCGCCCGAAAGGTGCGTTTTGCGACAATCGCCCGACCCATTGCACTGTTCGGCATGTTGCAGAACATCCTGATCCTTGTACCGAAAATAGGTCTGAAAAGCCGGCGTTTGCTGACCAGCTTCGTACCGCAGAAACGTATCCATCGGGGGCGTTTCTACAATTTTGCCGGGGTTGAAAATACCTTCAGGGTCCCAGGTATGCTTCAGTTGCCGCATCAGCTCGTAATTGTGCGGCCCCACCATTTTCGGGATAAACTCACCCCGCAGGCGGCCATCCCCATGTTCACCCGAGAGCGAACCATCATACTTTTTCACCAGAGCGGCAATTTCTTCGGCAATCATCCGAAACTGCCGGTGCCCTTCGGCCGTTTTCAGGTTGATAATCGGGCGCAGGTGCAGCTCACCCGAGCCGGCATGTGCATAGTGCACCGAGGTCATGCCGTGCTTTTTCAGAATATCATTGAAGTCGCGGATGTAGTCGGGCTGATCATGCACGTCCACGGCTGTATCTTCAATCACGGCTACCGCCTTCTCGTCGCCCGGCAGGTTGCCCAGCAAACCCAGCCCGGCCTTGCGGAGTGTCCAGATTTTCTTGCTGTCATCCCCAAACAGCAGCGGAAAGTGATAGCCCATCCCGGCGGCCCGCATTTCGGCTTCCATCTGGGCGGCCAGTTGGGCCACCTCCTCGCGGGTGTCGCGCGATAAGTCAACAACCAGAATAATCGGGAAAGCCCCTGCTTCGCTGCTACCGGGAGTAGCTTCGTTTTCGGCGGGTACCGCTACGGGCCGACGCTGCACAAAAAAGCTGTTGTTGCGCTGCTCGGCATTGGTGTTGGCCCGCTCCAGAATAATATCATCGATTACCTCTACGGCATACGGCCGGTATTTCAAGGCAACCAGCGTAGCGCGCAGGGCCTCGTCGATCGACTGGCAGTGCACAGCCACCAAACCCGACTCTTTGGGCGGTAGCGGTACCAGGTTAAGTTTGATTTCGGTCAGGAAACAGAGCGTTCCTTCCGAGCCAGCAATGAGTTTGCAGAAGTTGAACGGTTCACCGTCGGGGGTAAACGGTGCACAATCGAGCAACATATCCAGGGCATAGCCAGTGTTGCGTCGTTCGATACTGCGCTTTGGGAAGTTCCGGCGAATCTCGGCCTGATTGGCCGAATCCGACAGCATAGTGTTTGTTTGGAGGTAAATCTTGTCTAACAGCGAGGCCGACCCATTTTTTCCGGCTGCCTGCTGTACGCGCTCACTAAACTGAGCAGACTCGGTGGCCGAAAACTCCACCTCCGAACCGTCGGCCAGAATGGCCTTTACCGATAGTAAATGCTCCCGTGCCGATCCATACACGACCGAGTTGGAGCCGCAGGAATTATTGCCCACCATCCCGCCAATCATAGCCCGGTTGGCCGTTGAGGTCTCAGGGCCGTAAAACAGACCGTAGGGCTTTAGCAAGAGGTTCAGTTCATCGCGAACTACCCCCGGCTGCACGCGTACCCAACGCTCGGCCGGGTTAATCTCCAGAATCTGGTTGAAATGCTTCGATACGTCGACTACAACACCGTTGCCAACCACCTGCCCCGCCAGTGATGTACCGGCCGTACGTGGAATGAGTGACAGCTTGTTAGAGCGAGCGTATTCGATGAGCCGGTGCAAATCAGCAATGGTTTTAGGCATTGCCACGGCGGCTGGCTTCTCCCGGTAAGCCGAAGCATCTGTTGCGTATACTATACGAATGGTATCATCGTCGAAAAACTCGCCGTCGAGCTGCGGTCGCATATAAGCCATTGGAGTAGGAATGTACTACGAAAAGAGACCTCTTTTTCGTAAAAAATGCACCCCAAAATTAACATTTTTTTAGATATGGAAGCTCTCAAATTCAGACCTATCGGGACTACAAATAATTATATTCTACGGCCTTTTTTATAAGGCTAAGTAATTGTGAATGACTACAAAATTCTCGAAATTATATAACTATAGTGCAAAAACCTTTGTCACGACTATTTTACAAACTAATACCATTTTAACCTACTCTTACTGCATTTTAGCAGGCACTCATTTGTATTTTAAGAATCACAGATTGTAATTTGCTTAATGGTTTGCCGGTAATGTTCTACTCCATCAGGCAAAGATGCTAAGTTACCTCAAGATCAGTTGGCCACGTGCTACTACTCAAAGGATGGTAATTATGACATTTACTTGCCTGTTTTACCGTGAGTGGTTAATTATTTCCTTCGCAAGCCACAAAACGCCCAACTATTTTTCAAACTTTTTCAAAAACCTATGATGGACAAATCCTACACAAGAAGCCAGTTTGTTGGCAACGTAGGTCAGGTTGGCAACCGCCAACTCCAGTCGTCTGGACGCACCACATGGCTTAGTTTTATAGCCATGCTGACGCTAATGGTTCTGGTAACCGTACAGTCAGCCTGGGCTCAGGGCCAAACCGTTTCGGGTAAGGTAACCGCCAGCAGCGTGGGGATCCCCGGCGTAACGGTACAGGTTAAAGGTGAGTCGCGGGGAACCACGACCGATGCCGACGGTAACTACCGTCTGAACAATGTGGGTGGCAACGCTACCCTGATTTTTAGCTCGATTGGTTACACCTCACAGGAAGTAGCTGTTGGTAACCGCACTACCGTTGACGTACAGTTGGCCGAAGACAACAAAACGCTGAGCGAAGTTGTCGTGATTGGTTACGGTACGCAAAAGGTGAAAGATGCAACCGGTTCAGTAGTTGCACTCGGCTCGAAAGACTTCAACAAAGGGGTGATTGCATCGCCTGAGCAACTCCTCCAGGGCCGGGCGGCTGGTATCCAGATTACGCCTGCCAGTGGTGAGCCAGGTGCAGGTATCAACATTCGTATCCGTGGTACGGCTTCGCTGCGGTCTAACAACAACCCTCTGTTCGTTGTTGACGGCGTGCCTCTCGACGGTGGCGATGTGTCGAACGGTGACCGGAACTTCGGTACGGGCCGTCAGCCTGCGCGTAACCCGCTGAACTTCCTGAACCCCGACGACATCGAGAACATCTCAGTTCTGAAAGATGCGTCGGCTGCCGCTATCTACGGTGCCCGGGGTGCCAACGGGGTTGTTTTGATCACGACCCGGAAAGGCAAGGCAGGCGCTCAGACCCTGAACATCTCGGCTAACACGAGTATCTCAAGCGTACTGCGCAAGTATGACCTGCTCAATGCCAGCGAGTATCCTGACGCTGTTCGCCGGGCGGGTGGCGACCCCACTACCCCATCTGTAAATGGTGGTGCCAGCACCGATTGGCAGGACGCTATTCTGCGCACGGGTGTATCGCAAAACTACAACATCAGCTACGGTGGTGGTAACGACAACACGCGCTACCAGATGTCGCTGGGTTACTCCGATCAGCAAGGTGTTATTAAGAAAGCCGCGCTGCGTCGTTTGACTGGCCGGATCAATGCTTCACACGAGCTGTTCAACGATAAGGTGGTTCTTGACCTGTCGATGACTACGTCGGGCCTGACCGACGTTCTGGTACCTAACGGTGACAACGCTGGTTTCCAGGGTAACCTGATCACGGCGGCTATCCAGGCTAACCCAACGTATCCAATTCGTGATGCGCAGGGCCGTTTCTTCAACCCGGATGGCTACAACAGCGCCGGCCGCCCGAACGGTAACACGTTCCGTAACCCGGTATCTCTGCTTGAGATGATCGACGATCAGCAGAAAACCGTTCGTACGCTCGCCAGCCTGGGTGCAACCTGGAAGATTACCGAAGGGTTGTCGTACAAGATGAACTTTGGTCTGGACAACGCCCGGGCCGAACGTCGGGGTAACATCCTCCGTAACATTCCTGGCTTCGACATTACGGACAACGCCGGATCAGCATTCATCCAGAACCGGACTCGTCAGTCACGTCTGATCGAGCATACGCTGTCGTACAACAAGAAACTGGGTATTGGTACCATAGACGCCGTTGCCGGTTTCTCGTACCAGAAGTTTGAAAACCTGGGTAGCTTCGTAGCCGCCAGCCGCTTCATTCCTGAGGCCGATCTGCTGTTCCCCTACACCAACAACCTGGGTGGTGCCAACAACCTGGGTACGAACAAAGCGTACGAAGGTGGTTCGGACCGGGATCAGAGCGAGCTTCAGTCATACTTCGGTCGGGTGAACTACAACATCCAGGACAAGTACCTCCTGACGGCTACTGTACGGGTTGACGGTTCTTCGAAATTCGGTGTTAACAACAAGTACGGTACGTTCCCTGCATTCGCAGCCGCCTGGAAAGTGTCGCAGGAAGAGTTTGCTAAAAACCTGGGTGTAGACATCAAGGTTCGTGGTAACTGGGGTATCACCGGTAACCAGGAGTTCCCATCTACGCTGACTCGTAACCGCTTCGCGTTTGTAAACAGTGGTTCAGGGGTTGCCCGCGATATTACGCCGAACGACAACCTGCGCTGGGAGCAAACCATGCAGTATGGTGCGGGTGTTGACCTTGGTTTCTTCGGCGGTCGTCTGTCAGCTACGGTTGACTACTTCAACCGGAACACCAAAGACCTATTGTTTGAAGCCCTTTACGCTGCGCCGGCACCGGCTCGTGCCCGCTGGATCAACCTGCCTGCCAACGTAATCAACAGCGGTTTGGAAGTGGCTGTTAACTACGACATCTTGCCACAGAGCAAACTGCGCTGGGACGTATCGGCCAACGCTACCTTCCTGCGCAACCGCGTATCGAACTTCTCAGGTCTGTACAACACGGGTGAAATCAACGGTCAGGGTCTGACAGGTGCTTTTGCTCAACGGATTGTAAACGATCTGCCGCTGTTCTCGTTCTTCATGCCAACGTTCGCAGGGTATGATAACAACGGTTTTGGTCAGTACACCGACCCCTCGCTGCAACTGGTTTATCAGGGAAGCGCCATTCCGACGTTCAACTTCGGTTTGACGAACAACTTCACGTATGGCAACTGGAGCGCCAGCATCTTCCTCAACGGGGTAACCGGTGGCTACATCTACAACAACACCGCCAACGCTGTATTTACGAAGGGTAACCTGCGTAATGGCCGTAACGTAACCCGCGAAGAAGCCAATAGCGCCGAAAACGCCCTCAACCCACCGCTGGTTTCGACCCGCTTCCTGGAGAAGAGCGATTTCGTACGTCTGTCGAACCTGACGGTAGGTTACAGCCTCCCGTTGAAGTCTACTACGTTTGCCAAGAGCATCCGCTTCTCGGTGACCGGTCAGAACCTGTTGTTGTTCACGGGCTACTCGGGTATCGACCCAGAGGTGAACGTTAGCAAGTCAATTGATGGTATTCCCTCGCTCGGTATTGACTATGGTGCTTTCCCGACGGCCCGTACCTTCACTTTTGGTGTTAGCGTAGGCTTCTAATCTGTTTGTTCATCAGAATTTGTCACCAGACAGATTTCAAGAAAAAGTATAACAATTTAGTTCAACACACAATTCTTGCTTGTACAAGGAACTGTTAACTTTTTTGTTCAAATACGACAACAAAAAATGAAAACCTCCAACTTGACTCTTGTCATTGCAGCTACCTTGGCGTTTACTGCTGTAGGCTGTACGGACCTGGAAGATAAAGTAATTGGTCAGCCTGTTGACGTTACACAACGTCCGGGCGCTCAGGTCGATCTGACCAGTTTGCTCAGTGGTGTGTACGGTCAGCTGAATGGCCTGGCCGACCAGGCAAACACCTACGCCATGGGTGAGCACTCATCGGATGAGATGATGGGACCAACCCGTGGTACTGACTGGGACGACTTTGGTACCTGGCGTCGTTTGCACCAGCACACCTGGGACGCTACCCACAACCAGGTTGTAGCTACCTGGAACACGTTGAACACGGGTGTTTTCCGGGCAACGGAATTGATCGCAGCGGCCCAGAGCAACCCTTCGGTGTTGGCACAGGGCCGGTTCTTGCGGGCGTTCTTCATGTACCACATTGTAGACCTCTACGGTCAGGTACCTTTCCGTGAAGCAAACGCCAGCTTTGACACCAACCCACGGGTACTCTCGCGGGCTGAAGCCACACAGTTTATCGTTGACGATCTGACTGCGGCTATTCCAGGCCTGCCTACCACAGCCAATGCGTCGCAGACAACAGCAACACGGGCCGCCGGTCAGTTCCTGATGGCCAAAGTGATGCTGAACAAAGCGGTGTTTGTGCAGAACCCCCAGCAGCCACAGGGTCCTTACACCTTCGCTCAGGGAGATATGAACGCGGTGATTGCTAACTGTGATGCGATCATCAACTCAGGCACGTTCGCGCTGGAGCCATCAGGCCAGTATTTCGACAACTTCCACTGGGACAACACAACACTCTCACGGGAGCTGGTGTTTGCCCTGCGGAACGACAAAGGAGCTGCTCCGGCCAACGCCCGGAACCGGTTCTACATGACGCTGCACTACAACCAGAACCCATCGGGCTGGAATGGTTTTACGACTCTGGCTGATTTCTACAACAGCTTCGAAGCCAATGACCAGCGCCGGGGTGCTACCATCCCTGGTATGACCGATGTATTGGGTCTTCGGGCTGGTTTCCTCGCAGGTCAGCAGACAAACGGCGCTGGCCGTCCGCTGACCGACCGAGGTGGTGCTCCGCTGGCGTTTACGCCTGACGTAAACCTGCTGTATGCTAACGAGCGGATGGGTATCCGGGTTGTTAAATACTTCCCCGATCCAACCGACATCGATAACAGCGGTAACGACTACGTTATGTTCCGTTACGCCGACGTACTCCTGATGAAAGCTGAGGCTATCCTGCGTGGTGGTACGGCTACAGGTGGTGCTACGGTAGCCAGTCTGGTTAACCAGATTCGGGCAGCTCGGGGTGCTTCGAACCTGACGAGCGTGAACGAAGCGGCTCTGTTGGCTGAGCGTGGTCGCGAACTGTACTGGGAAGGCTGGCGCCGGAACGACATGATCCGGTTCGGTACCTTCCTGAACCCGTTCGACCAGAAGCCAACGGCTACACCCCCGCACCGCGTAGTGTACCCGATTCCGCAGCAGGCCATCGATACCAACCCGAACCTGAAGCAGAACTTCGGTTACTAAGCGTAACGAATCTGTACTCTCGCAAACAGCAGCTCGTTAAGGGCTGCTGTTTGCATTCTAACCTAACCGAGGAGGGCAAGAATCTGCCCGGTTGGCTGCACTTATCATGGGCGATAGACGTTCTAACGGGTAATGAAAAACCTATGTTTGTTGAGTGCGTTGCTCGCTTTGGGCGCCTGTTCGACGGAGACACCGTTATTTGAAAAAACTGACCCGGCACAGACCGGTATCACGTTTGCCAATCAACTACAGGAAACAGAGGGGGAAAACGTACTTGCGTTTGAGTATTTCTATAATGGGGGCGGTGTGGCCGCTGGCGATCTGAACAACGACGGCCGGGTCGACCTTGTGTTTACGGGCAATCAGGTTGGCAATAAGCTATACCTCAACCAGACCGAACCCGGCTCCAATCAACTGGCGTTTTCAGACGTAACCGACAAAGCGCGCATCGCCGGGCGGCCCGGCGGCTGGAAAACCGGCGTCACCCTCGCCGATGTAAATGCCGATGGCTGGCTCGACATCTACGTCTGCTACTCAGGACCTCGCCCCGAGGCCGAGCGGCCAAACCAGCTTTTCATCAACAATCACGACCTTACCTTTACCGAACAGGCAGCCCAATACGGACTCGACGACCGGGGCTATTCGGTACAGGCTACCTTTTTTGATTATGACCGCGACGGGGACCTCGACTGTTTCCTGATCAATCATAACCTCTCGAACTACCAACGGCAGGAGGCCGCCGTGATGCGCAATAAGCGCGACGCAAACGCGGGCGACAAACTATTCCGAAACGACGGCAGCCGCTTTGTGGATGTGTCGGAACAGGCGGGTATCCGGAGCAATCCACTCGGCTTTGGATTGAGCTGCGCCGTATCAGACCTGAACAATGACGGCTGGCCCGATATTTACGTCACCAACGACTTTGTCGAAGACGACTACTGCTACATCAATCAGGGGGCAACAGGCTCCAATGGCCCTACGTTTCGCGACGAACTCCGGGACCGGATTGCGCATACCTCGTACTCATCGATGGGCGCTGACGTGGCCGACCTGAACAACGATAACCGCCCCGATCTGATGACGCTCGACATGATGCCCGAGAGCAACGAGCGTCAGAAAACCCTACCCTGGCCCGATAACTGGAATGTGTACCAGGCTCAACTTCGCAACGGCTTCTGGCATCAGAATATGCGGAATATGCTCCAGATTCAACAGCCCAACGGCACCTTTGCCGAACTGGGCCAATTGGCGGGGGTAGCCGCTACCGACTGGAGCTGGGGTGTGTTGCTGGCCGATTACGACCTGGATGGCCTCAAAGATATATTTGTAACCAACGGGGTGCTGCGCGACTTTACTGACGCCGATTTTGTCAAATTCTCGGATGATGCCGAAGGTAAGTCGATGCCGGTGCTGGAGCAGATTAAGCAGATGCCCAGTACCCGCTCAAAAAACTACATCTTTCGTAACAACGGCGACCTGACATTCAGTAATCAGCAGCAAGCCTGGGGGTTCGATGAGCCCACCGTATCGAATGGGTGCGCCTACGCGGATCTGGACAACGATGGCGACCTCGACCTGATCACCAACAACATCAACGAACCGGCCCGCGTGTACAGCAATCATGCCCGGGAGCGCACCCAAAACCATTATCTGAGCATTCGGCTACAGGGGCCACCCCAAAATCCGTTTGGCATAGGGGCCCGCCTGTCGGTTGAGCGGGCCGGGCAAACGCAGGTGCAGGAGTATTTCCCAACGCGGGGGTTTGAATCGTGTAGCCACGATAAACTGCTGTTTGGTCTGAGCAACTCGGGTGAGCCGGTTCGGGTGACGGTGCGCTGGCCCGACGGCCGGTCGCAAACCCTCCCGGCGGTCAAGCCCGACCAAACGCTGACCCTGTCGTACACTAAAGCAGCCACGGCCCCGCAGCCCACGGCCCCAACCCAAGCGCCCCTGTTTACGGCCGGTCCGGCTGTACCCTTTACGCACCGCCCCGATTCTATCAACGCGTTCGACCGGCAGGTCTTGCTACCCATGCAGTACAGCGCCAACGGCCCACGAATAGCCACCGGCGATATCGATGGCGATGGTCAACCTGACGTGTTTGTATGCGGAAACGCACGGCAACCGGGGCAACTGTTTCGCCAATCGGGCGGCAGCTTCAAACCCGTTGCGATTTCGGGACTCGCCAGTCCGGGACTGGAGGGTAACACCAATCAGGATGCCTTGCTGGCCGACCTGAACGGCGATGGCACGCTCGACCTGTACGTGGTCAACGGCGGGTATGCCGTGCGCGAGCCCGAACGCCGGCAGGATAAGCTTTGGCTCAACCAACGGGGGCAGTTTGTACCGGCCCCGTTACCGGCCGAAACCGCCAACAGCAGTTGCGTAAAAGCACTCGATCTGGACCGCGACGGGGACCTGGATCTGGTAGTGGGCGGGTCGATTCAGCCGTACCGGTTCCCGCTATCCGACGAAACGTTTTTACTCATCAACGACGGCAAAGCCCGCTTCCGCAAGCAATCGCTGGGCGACCTGGGTCTGGTTTCTGACATTGCCGTGACCGATCTAGACCGCAATGGCTGGCCCGATCTGGTGGTGGTGGGCGAATGGATGCCGGTAACGACGCTACTCAACCAACGCGGCACGTTCGACCCGAAAGCGGCTCAACGGTACGATGACCTGACTGGCTGGTGGAACCGCCTTGAAAAGGCCGACCTCGACGGTGATGGCGACGACGACCTGATTGTGGGCAATCTGGGCCTGAACACACCCATCCGGGCGTCTAGCGAGCAGCCTGCCACCTTGGTTTACAACGATTTTGACGCCAACGGCACCATCGATTTTGTGATGAACTACGCCGTGGGCAACGGGGTGTACCCGGCTTACTCCCGCGATGAGTTGTGCGAGCAGCTGCCCGTGTTACGCCGGAAATTTACAAGCTACAAACTGTACGCAGGGGCTACCCTTGCCGATTGCTTCGACCCCGAACAACTGAAGCAGAGTGGGCAAAAACAACTCACAACGGTACAGACCCTCGTACTCGAAAACAACAACGGCAAGCTGGTACCCCATGCGCTGCCCATACTGGCGCAATCGGCACCGGTGTACGGGATTGTAGCCCACGATTTCGACCGAAACGGCAAGACCGACCTACTATTGGTGGGCAACAACAGTCAGTTTCGGTTGCGCATTGGTAAGGTCGATGCCAACCGGGGTCTGGTACTGACCAACCGGGGAAACTGGCAGTTTGCCGAACTGCCCTCGACCCAAACCGGCTTGTTTGTGCAGGGCGACGTGCGCGACGCCAAACAAGCCGGTAACCAACTCTTTATTAGCACACACGGCAAAGGAATCACCGTACTGAACAAAGGACAGTAAAACCCATGTTGACTTCATTCCCTAAATGGATTGGCGTAGTAGCCCTAACCACCCTACTGATCGGATGCGGAGGAACCGACGGGCCAACGCTGTTTGAGAGCCTGCCCGCGGGCCAAACCGGCGTCGACTTTGCCAACCGGAGCTTAGACCGCAAAAACTTTAACATCTTCAACTACCGTAACTTCTACAACGGGGGCGGAGTAGCCATTGGCGACGTGAACAACGACGGGCGACCCGACCTGTTTCTGACGTCAAACTTTGAAGATAACCAGCTCTATCTCAACAATACCCAACCCGGTACAAGCGACATCAAGTTTATAAACGCCACCAAATCGGTGGGCATCAGCGGCAAGAAATTCTGGTCGACGGGGGTAACGCTGGCCGACGTGAACGGCGACGGTTGGCTCGACATTTACGTGTGTAACTCGGGCAGTCGCGACGAGCGCGGCAATCAGCTGTACATCAATCAGGGCGTGAAAACCCCGGCCAAACCCGGCGAGGTAGCCATGCCCACCTTTGTGGAGAAAGCCGCCGAGTACGGGCTACTGGATGGGGGCTTTTCGACCCATGCGGCCTTCTTCGATTACGACCGCGACGGCGACCTCGATATGTACCTGCTCAACAACAGTTTTACCCCCATGGACCGGCTCGGTTTTGCCAACACCCGCGACATCCGCGACCGGCTGGGGGGCGATAAACTGTTCAAAAATAGGCTGGAGGAACGAAAGAAAGGAGGCAAGGAGAACGCATCGCCCGAAGCGCCCTCATCGCCCCTTTTCGTCGACGTTTCCGAGGAAGCTGGCATTTACGGTTCGCTCATTGGCTTCGGGCTGGGTATTACCATTGGCGATGTGAACAACGACCATTGGCCCGACATTTATATTTCCAACGACTTCTACGAGCGCGACTACCTGTACATCAACCAGCAGAACGGCACGTTTAAGGAAGACAGCAAGAACCAGATGGGCCACATCAGTCTGGCCTCAATGGGTGCCGATGTAGCCGACATCAACAACGACGGGAATCTGGACATCTTCGTGACCGACATGATGCCTGAAAATGATTACCGACTCAAAACCACCACGTCATTCGATAGCTACGAGCTGAACCAATTGAAAGAGTCGCGGGATTTTTACCATCAGGACTCGCGCAACATGCTGCACCTGAACAACGGCAACGGTACGTTTTCGGAGATCGGGCGCATGACGGGCACCTACGCGACCGACTGGAGCTGGGGCGCCCTGCTGTTCGACATGGACATGGACGGCCTGAAAGACGTGTTTGTCGCCAACGGGATTCTGAAAGACCTGACCGATCAGGATTTTATCGCCTTTTTGGCCGACAACCCCGACTTGCAGAGCATGATTGAGGGCACCAAAAAGTTTGATTACAAAGAGTACGTCAACAAAATGGGCTCCACGCCCCTGCCCAACTACGCGTTTCGGAATCTGGGAGCCAACGGGTTGCAGTTTGCCAACGAAGCTAAAGCCTGGGGCCTCGACACCCCCTCGTTCTCGAACGGCTCAGCCTATGGCGATCTCGACAACGACGGCGATCTCGACCTGGTGGTCAACAACAACGATGCGCCCGTTTCGATTTACAAAAACCGGGCCGTGGAGCAGTTCAAAAAGCAATTTCTGCGCGTAAAACTGGCTGGTACCGCCCGCAACCCCAACGGCATCGGCACGAAGGTCTTCCTTCATCAGCCCGGCCAAACCCAGTATCTACAGCAAATGCCCAACCGGGGTTTCCAGTCGTCGGTCGACTTGACAATGGTGTTCGGTTTAGGCGACTCCCCCGCCATTGACTCGGTGACGGTGATCTGGCCTGACAATCGGAAGCAAGTCATCCGGCAACCCAAAGCCAACACAACTCTCACCCTCGCTTACACGAATGCCGATCAAACAGCCCCCGCCGTACCGCTTCAGGTAGCGCCCCAAAAAGGCGGAAGCTGGTTTGCTGACGTAACCGAGCCAGCCCGGTTCAGCCTCGTACACCGCGAAAATGAGTTTGTCGATTACAACCGCGACGGGTTGCTGAAACAGATGCTGTCGCGCGAGGGGCCTGCCTTGGCCGTGGGCGACGTGAACGGCGATGGCCTCGACGATGTGTTTATGGGCGGGGCCGTTGATATGCCCCGTGTGCTCATGCGCCAACGACCTGACGGTACGTTTGAACCCCAAAAACAGCCTTTCCTGCTCGATGCGCTCTACTCTGAGGACGTAGCCGCGACCTTTTTCGACGCCGACGGCGACCGTGACCTGGACTTGTACGTAGCCACGGGGGGTAACGAGTTCGATGACCCCGGCCCCCTACTCGACCGACTGTACATCAACGACGGGGCCGGTAACTTTGTCTGGGACCGCCGGTTGGCCCGCACGCAGGTAGCCAACTCCTGTGTGAAAGCCGCCGACTTCGACCGCGATGGCGACCTCGATTTGTTTGTGGGCGGGCGGCAGGTACCCGGTCAGTACGGCAAAAATCCACCGCAGGTTTTGCTGGTGAACGACGGCAAAGGCAATTTCCGCAACGACGTAGCCACGCTGATCCCATTTGCCGACGAAATCGGGATGGTGAAAGACGCCGTTTGGGCCGATGTCGACAAAGACAACTTCCCCGATCTGGTGCTGGTGGGCGACTGGATGCCCATCACGATTCTGAAAAACAAAGCAGGCAAGGGCTTCGAACGCATAGAGAGCGATGTGCTGGATCAATCGGGTGGGTGGTGGAACAGCATTCAGGCTGCCGATCTCGACCGCGATGGCGACCTGGATTTTGTGGTGGGTAACCTCGGGCTTAACTCCCGACTAACGGCTACCCTCGACGAGCCCGCCCAACTCTACGGCAACGATTTTGACCGTAACGGAGCTTATGAGCAGATTATGACCTGCTACCGACCCACGCAGGACGGGGAACGCCGACCCTGCGTGATGGTGCAGAAACCCGATTTGCAGAAGCGTATCCCCTCCATTAAAACGCAGTACATTAAGCACACCGACTACGCTAACGCCAGCTTTGAAGCCATTTTCAATGCGGGCCAACGCGAAGGCATGACCGTCCGGACAGTGCATACCGGGGCTACCTCGTTGCTTATCAATGACGGTAACGGTGCGTTCCGACTACAGGCCCTGCCGCTGGAGACCCAAACCTCGCCCATCCACGCGATTCTGGTCGACGACTACAACCGCGACGGCCACCTCGACCTCCTGCTGACCGGCAACTTCTTCGATGTGCTGACCGAACTGGGCCGGTACGATGCCAACTACGGCCTGTTGTTGCTCGGCAACGGCAAGCTTCAGTTTAAGCCCACCCGACCTGAGCAAACCGGCTTTATGGTGCGCGGCCAAGTGCGTCAGATGTTGCCCGTGCGCGGGGCCAATGGCAAGCAGTTTATTGCACTGGCCAAAAACAATGACCGGGCCCAACTTATCTCCCGGCTGAAGTAAGACTCAACCAAATGACCCAACTACGCATTTTTCTCGGGTTAATCGTCGGGCTGCCAGTTCTACTGTCGGCCTGTTCAGGCGGCTCCGAACCGGCTAAAGACAGCCTGTTTGCCCGGCTCGACTCGACCCGGACCGGCATCCGTTTCCAAAATCAGCTCCACGAAACCGACAGCCTCTCGATTCTGGATTACCTCTACTTCTACAACGGAGGGGGGGTAGCCGCCGGGGATTTTAACAACGATGGCAAGACCGACCTGTATTTTGTCTCGAACCAACAGCCCAACCAGTTGTATCTGAACCGGGGCGGAATGCGGTTCGACGACGTAACCCAGAAGGCCAATGCCGACAACGGCAAGGCCGACTGGCAAACCGGTGTCACCGTGGCCGATGTAAACGGCGATGGCTGGCTGGATATTTACGTCTGTGCCGTGAGTCAGTTCAAAGGGCTGAAGGGCACCAATCAGCTATACATCAACAACGGCCCCGGACCCAAAGGCCCCGACGGAGTGAGTATTCCGACGTTTACCGAACGGGCCGCTGAGTACGGGCTCGACTTTGCCGGATTCTCGACACAGGCGACCTTTTTTGATTATGACCACGACGGCGACCTCGACTGTTTTCTGCTCAATCACGCCGTACACACCTCTCGCAGTTACGACCATGTGCGCACGCGGCTCATCCGCAACCGCGAATCGGGCGATTACCTGTTTCGGAACAACGGAGGCACCAATGGCTTCACCGACGTCAGCGAACAGGCCGGGATCTTTGCTACCGTGATGGGCTACGGCCTTGGGGTATCCGTGGCCGACATCAACAACGACGGTTGGGAGGACCTGTACATTTCCAACGACTTCCACGAGGACGATTACTACTATGTCAACAACCAGAAAGGCGGTTTTCGGGAAGAAGTGCGGAAAGCGTTTGGGCATACGAGCCGTTTTTCAATGGGCAACGACGTAGCCGATATCAACAACGACGGGTTTCAGGATGTGATTTCGGTGGATATGTACCCCGAAGACCCGGCCGTAGAGAAGGCCTCCAACGGCGAAGACCCACTCGACATTTACCAGTACAAGCTCACGTACGGGTACATGAACCAGTACACCCGCAACTGCCTGCAACTGAGTATGGCCGGGCAGCGGTTTATCGACATCGGGCTCATGGCCGGAATAGCCGCTACCGACTGGAGCTGGGCTCCCCTGCTGGCCGACTTCGACAATGATGGAATCAAAGACCTGTTTATCTCCAACGGCATTGTTCGGCGACCCAACGACCTGGAATATCTCAAGTACATTTCGTCGCAAACGTTTGGGCAAAATGCCTCCGGCGAAGCCCTGGCGCAAATGCCCGACGGCCGTGTGCATCCGTACCTCTACAAAGGCACAGATAGCCTGCAATTTGTGGATAAGTCGCTCGATTGGGGCTTTGCCGAAACAGGCTACACCAACGGAGCCGCCTACGCCGATCTGGACAACGACGGTGACCTCGACCTAATCACCAACAATATCAACAGCCCGGCAGGCATTTTTGAGAACCGCGCCAATACCCTCACAAGCAACCATTTCCTGCAAATAAACCTGGTCGGCACCGGCGCCAATCGGTTTGGCGTAGGTGCCAAAGTGGTGCTGAAAACCCAAACAGGACTGCTGCTGCAACAGAACAGCCCGACGCGCGGCTTTATGTCGTCGGTGGAGCCACGCCTGACCTTCGGGCTGGGCGGTCAGAATACCGTGGACTCGCTGTGGGTGCTGTGGCCCGATGGTACCGGGCAGATTATGACCGGTGTAAAGGCCAATCAAACCCTGACGCTCGCCCAAACCAACGCCCGGCCGGGTATTGCCAACCCAGTACGGCCCCCGGCCCAACCTCTGTTTGCCGAGGGCGACAGCGCGCAGGTGGCCTTCCGGCACGCTGAAAACATGTATTTCGATTTCGGGCGCGAGCCCCTGCTGCCCTTCAAAGTGTCGACCGAGGGGCCTCGGTTATCGGTAGCCGACGTCAATGCCGACGGGCTCGACGATTTCTTTGTGGGTGGGGCCCGCCACCAAACGAGTTGCCTGTTTGTGCAGCAACCGAACGGTACCTTCCGCGCTGATTCGAGCGCGTTCAGGGCCGACGCCAACTGCGAAGACGTAGGGAGCCTGTTTTTTGATGCCGACGGCGACGGTGATGCTGACCTGTACGTGGTTTCGGGGGGGAATGAGTTTACCGGGCAGAGCCCCGAACTGCTCGACCGGCTTTACCTGAACGATGGGGCGGGCCGGTTCCGGAAAGATTCGCTCGCGTTGCCCTCCCTGCACGCCAACAAAAGCAGTGTGGCAGCCGCCGACATTGACCGCGACGGCGACCTCGACCTGTTTGTGGCGGGCCGGGTGGTGGGCTTCCGGTACGGGCAGTCGCCCCCGTCGTTTCTGCTGATCAACGAAGGCAAAGGGCGCGATGGCCGCGTGCGGTTTTCGGACCAAACCGCCCGGCGGGCCCCGGCTTTGCAACAGGGCGGTATGCTCACCGACGCGTTCTGGCATGACCTCGACCGCGATGGCGACCCCGACCTGGTTACGGCCGGGCACTGGGGGCCAATTCGGGTGTACAAAAATGAGGGCGGCAACCTGACCGAAGCCGACGATACCGGACTGGCGCAGGCCGTGGGGTTCTGGCAAACGCTCAAACCCGCCGACCTCGACGGCGATGGTGATATGGATTTTCTGGCCGGAAACCTGGGGCAAAACACCAAATTCCGGCGCGGAACCGACGGGGCCGTGCGGCTATACGCCCGCGACTACACCAACTCAGGTGCTCGTTTCGATCAGGTGATGGCCTACCGGTATCAGAACAAGTGGTATCCGGTAGCCACCAAAGATGAATTGGGGAAGTCGCTGCCGTTTCTGAACAAACGTTTCGACAATTACCGCGATTTTTCGGGCAAAACGCTGGAGGAGATTTTCGAGTCATCGGAACTGCCCGAAGACGGAATGCGGGAGGTAAATACCTTTGAGTCGGTGTGGATTGAGAACCTGAGCACCGAGTCGGACAAGTCGCTGCGGTTTCGGATACACAAGCTGCCCGTGTTGGCGCAAACCGCGCCCATTTTTGCGTTTGATGTGCAGGATGTTACAGGCGACGGTCGGGTCGACGTGCTGCTGGGTGGGAATTTTTACAGTGTGAGCACCTATCAGGGGCGTTACGACGCCAGTTACGGTCTGCTCTTGCGCAACCACGGTAAAGGCAAGTTTACACCCGTGCTCCCCACCGAAAGCGGTCTGGTACTCCGGGGCGAAATCCGGGCGATCAACCACGTCCGTACGGGGCAGGGGCCGTTGGTTCTGGTAGCGCGCAACGGGGCCCCTATGCAGGTTTTCCGGCCTTTGCGCTCTGCTGATAAACAGTAGCCTCCGAATATCCTCAAAACGTCAGCTCCCGGATTTTATCCATATACGACCGGCTCACCCGGACTACGTCGCCGTTTTGCAGGATAACATCGTAGCTCGACGGGTATTTCTGAATCTCGCGGACGTAGTGCAGGTTCACAATATCGGAGCGGTGTACCCGGATAAACTGACGCGGATCGAGCCGGGCCTCCAGCGCGCCAATACCGTAATTGCTCAGATGACGGTTTTGGGCGGTTACCAGCGTGGCGTAATCGCCCTCGGCCTCGATCCGAATGACATCGGCCACGGCTACCGTTACGAGCCGGTTTCCCGTTTGCACCAGCACCTTGTCGGGGTAGCGCTCAGCAGCTACGGCCGGGGCAAGCAGGCTTTCGGCTAAAGGCTGAAGCCGCTGAATATTGACCGAATCGGGCCGGGTTACGCGCTGTACGGCCTGCGCGAATCGCTCGCGGGTGTACGGTTTGAGCAGATAATCGACCGCGTGCACCTCAAAAGCCTGCAAAGCGTATTGATCGTAAGCCGTGGAGAAAATCACCTGCGGAATTTCGTCCAGATGCCCCAACACCTCAAATCCCGAGAGGCCCGGCATCTGCACATCCAGAAAAATAAGATCGGGGCGAAACTCCCGAATCAGCCGCACCGCATCGACCCCGTTGTTGGCTTCACCCACCACCACCAGGGCGGGATAATCGGTCAGATACTGCCGGATAAGCGTGCGCCCGGCGGCCTCATCGTCTATGATAATGACTTTTTGCATCGATGTCTGTTAAGTAGTCAGACTGGATAAAATGTATAATGAACAATGTAAAATGTACGATGAAATAGTTGATTATCAGCAGGAGAAACAAGTATTCATTATTCATTTTACATTATTCATTCACTTAGCCAATGGGGTTAAACATGGGTTGCCAGCGGCCCGGCGGTTTTCGGGGCGTCACCCGACAGCGACCGGAGAGGCACCCGAAACGCTACCCGAGTACCCCGAGGGGCGTTGGCCATCACGGTCAGTTCGCCACCAAACATTTTCTCCAGTCGTAACCGGGTATTGGCCAGCCCAACCCCTTGCCCCGACCCGGCCGACGTACTCATACCCACGCCCGTATCGACTATTTCGACCAGAAGGGCATCGGCTTGCTGTGCAATACTTACCCGCACCTCGCCCCCTTCAATCAGGGGGGATATACCGTGCTTAACCGAATTTTCGACGATGGGTTGCAGCAACATGGGCGGAATAGCCAGGTGAAGCACCTCATCGGGCACGTCGAGTCGCACCTGAAGCCGGTCGCCGAAGCGGGCCGTTTCCAGATCAAGGTATTTACGCACAAACGTCAGCTCATCGCGCACGGGCACCCACTCGGCCCGCGACGCCCGCACCTGATACCGGAACATATCCGACAAATCGGCCAGCAACTCGCGGGTATGCTCCTGCTCGGGCGGCACCGACGCACTAATCGTATTGAACACATTGTACAGAAAATGCGGGTTGAGCTGGGCTTTCAGGGCCGAAAGTTCACTTTGCACAGCCAGCTCACGCAGCTCGGCCTCGCGGATCCGCTGTTGCTGGTAATCCCGGTAGTAGGTATAGGCATGAAAAATACCGAACTGCACGAGGTAGAAAAGCGTCGAGATATACGTGTCCCAGACAATCCCGTTGCCTCGAAGGCGACCTAGGCCCACCCCATCCGAGATAGTGTAATACACCACCTGCCAGCCTATGATGTACAAGGGCAAAAACAAGAGGTGCAGGGCCACGCGCCGAACCAGCGGCACGTGCCGAAGCCGCACAAACAGGACGTACCAGACCGGTAATGTAAACGCCAGCTTACACAGGTAGTCGAGCCCAATGCGGGGAAGCCCCTGCCAGAAATCAACCCAAAGCGAATCCTTACTCCAGGGTCGCTCGCTGATGCACAGAGCCAGATTGTAGAGCAGGGCTGCTACGCTATAAAAGCTTAGAATCAGCGCCAGCTGCCGGAGGGTAATCCCCCAAAGAAGTGTTCGGTTCCAGTTCATGCAGAGTGGGGCAGTACGTGGGATAAACTTACGGAATCTATGCCCCCGGCGGTCGTCTTCTCCGACGAATTGACAAATACGCCGACGAATGACATACGCTTTTCCGTTGGGCGACCGAATCGACAACTCGTCGGATTGCGCTGGGCCACGCCCCATCGGCCCGGTAGTTTTGGTTCATCAAAGCGCCAATCCGATGAAAACGATCCTTTATTTCCTGTTTCTGCTGACCGCCACCCTCGGCACCACACTCGCCCAGACCGCTACCCTGAGCGGCACCGTCACCGATGCCACCGGCCAGCCCATTCCGTTTGCTACGGCCGCCCTCCTGCGCAGCACCGACTCAACCGTTGCCAAAGCCGCCGTAGCCGATGCCGCCGGACTGTACACCTTCAGCGGGGTGCGCGCCGGTACGTATCGGGTACGGCTCAGCAGTCTTGGTTACGCGGTGTCGGTATCGGAACCGGTGACACTCACCGACGGCCAAACCACATTTATACCTACTGCCGTACTGTCTGAGGCTAACCAAAGCCTCAACGCCGTGACCGTTACGGCCCGCAAACCCCTCGTAGAAGTACAACCCGACAAGCTGGTGCTCAATGTGGAGGCCAGCCTGACAGCCGCCGGCAGCTCGGCGTTTGAGCTCCTGCAAAAGGCACCGGGCGTGTTGCTCGACCCAAACGACAACCTCATTGTACAAGGAAAAAACGGCGTTCGGGTGTATATCGACGGGAAGCCATCACCCCTCGGCCCCGCCGACCTGGCGGCTTATCTGCGCACGTTGCAGGCCACCGACATCGAAGCGGTGGAGGTTATTACGCAACCCTCGGCCCGCTACGATGCCCAGGGCAACGCGGGTATCATCAACATCCGGCTTCAGAAAAACGCCCGCACCTACGGCACCAACGGCAACGTAGCCATAGGATTGGCTGCTGGGGCCTACTATCCGAAGTACAACGGCTCGGTAAGCCTTAACAACCGCAGTAATCGGCTCAATCTGTTCAGCACGTACAGCGCGCGTACCGGCCGCGACTGGTCGTTTATCAATCTTTACCGCGAACAAAGCGGGCAGTTTTTCGATCAGCGCAGCCAGACCCGCGCCGGGTCGGCCAACCACAACGCCCGCGCCGGGGCCGACTGGACCCTGAGCAACCGCAGCACGCTGGGGGTGCTGGTCAGTGGCTCGCTACGCGACGCCCGCAACCTGACCGACGGCCGCACGCCCATTGGCGCTCTCGGAGCGGCCCCGACCAGTCTGCTTCTGGCCAACAACCGGGGAGAGAGCGAGCGGCTCAACGGCAACGCAAACCTCAACTATCGGTACAGCGATACAACCGGCCGTGAGCTGACCATCGATGCCGATTACGGTCTCTTTCAGAACCAGAGCAACGCCCTGCAACCCAACCGGTACGTAAACCCGACTACCGGGGCCTTACTGGACGAACGCAACTACCGCATGGCCACCTTTACGGACATTCACCTCAAAACAATTAAGGCCGACTACAACCAGCCGTGGTTGGGTGGTATGCTGAGTGTTGGGGTAAAATTATCGTCGGTGCAGACGGGTAATGGATTCGATTTTTTCGATCAGATCGACGGGCAGGACAAACTAAACCCCCTGCGCACCAACCAGTTTGTGTACACTGAAGTGATTCGGGCGGGGTACGGTGCTTACGAGAAACGCTGGAAAAAATGGCAAACCCAACTCGGGCTCCGGGCCGAGCAGACACTGTCGCGGGGAGAGCTGAGCAGTGCCCAGACCCAAACCGACGCCAACGTAAGTCGCCGGTACCTGAACCTGTTTCCGAGTGCGGGGCTGACGTTCAACCCAACGCCCAACCACAGCTGGGCCGCCACGTACAGCCGCCGAATCGACCGGCCCACGTACCAGAGCCTGAACCCATTTGAGTCGAAGCTCGACGAACTGACCTATCAAAAGGGCAATGCTTTTTTACAGCCTCAATACACCAACACAGTGCAGCTTTCGCATACGTACAAGTACAAGCTGACAACCTCGATCAGTTACAGCCATACCCGCGACTTTTTCACCGAAATTACCGACACCACCCAGCGCGACCCCGACAACCGGCCTCGCAACTACATCACAACCCGCAACCTGAGCAGTCAGGATGTGTGGTCGCTGAACGTCAGCTACCCGTTTAACATTGCCAAGTGGTGGAGCGTATTCGCGAATGTGAGTGCGTACCGGTCGACCAACCGGGCCAATCTGGAAGGGCGACTCATTGGGTTGTCGGCCAATGTGCTGAGTCTGTACGCCCAGCACACCATCAGCCTACCCCGCGGGTGGAACCTCGAAGTATCGGCGTATTACACCTCGCCGTCTATCTGGGGCGGCACCTTCCGCAACAGGCGGTTCTGGGGGTCGAGCGTGGGCGTGCAGCGCAAGGTACTGGCCGAGCGAGGTACGCTGGTGTTCACCGTAACTGACCCGTTTAATAGCCAGCAGTGGCGGGGAATCAGCCAGTTTGGCGGGCTATACATGGACGCGAGCGGAGGCTGGGAGAGTCGGCAGGCCCGAATCAACTTCACCTACGCATTCGGGAGCAAGAAAATCAAAGCCGCCAGCCAGCGCAAGACCGGCCTCGATGACGAAAGCAAGCGGTTGTAGCGGTTTGGGGTTTATGGTTTGTAGTTTATCGTTTGTGGTTAAAACAGATGTTTCACCTGATCGTACCCACTTAACGCCCAACCGCCCGACACAAAAAACGATAAACCATAAACTACAAACCTTAAACCAAAAACGATAAACCCAAACCCCTCCGGCCCGAAACATCGATTTGTGCAACCCAGACCCAGTCGTAGTCGTTGTATAGGTAGAATCCGTTTACAGGTTAGCGTTTGGGTTCAATGCTGCCCCGGCAGGGGGGGGACTCAACCAGGAACCATAAACGTAAAACCATACGCTCTGATTACCATTCAGTATCAATTGCCATGACTCAACGACATGAACGAATTACCTACGCGGTAAGACTCTTTTCCCTGTTACTACTGACCGTGCCCTTTACGCAATGCCGGAAAGCGCCTAAAACGGTCAGCATGAGCGAAAAACTAGGCCAGACCCGGCGTTTTGCCGACTCGCTCGGCATCGACACGGCGCGGTATGTGTTGCCCGCCAGCGCTACACAATCGCCCGAAACGGCCGAGCCAGTAGCTGCCGAACAACTGAAAAAGCTGCTGGTTGAGCTTCGGTACGGGCACCGCCCCGCCGATCAGTCGGTGAGCCGGTTGCCCGAGCAGGTCGATACGGCCTGGGTAAACCAAACGGCCCAGAGCGACTCGGTCATGACAGCACTGACGGCCTCGGCCAGCCCGTTTGCGCCGTACCGGGCGTTGGTGCAGCAGTACAACCAAATTCGGAACACGGCCACCCCCGATCAGCTCCGGGCGGTTCGCGAAACGCTTAATTTTTACCGCTACCTGAGCCGATTCGACATGGACAAGTTTGTGGTGGTCAATATTCCGGCTGCCCGACTGACGGTGTTCGACAAAGAAGGCCGACGGGATATGCCAATGGACGTGATTGCCGGAAAAGCCGATAAGCAAACCCCACGCTTCAACTGTTACCTGACCGATATTGTAGCGTACCCGTACTGGAACGTACCGGAGGGCATCGGGCTCAAAGAAATTCTGCCCAAAGTGAAGGCAAACCCCGATTTTCTGGATAGTCAGAACATGGAAATTCTGGATGCTAAAAATAGACCCGTCGACCCGTACAGCGTCGATTGGGCTACTATTTCGGCCGACAATTTCCCCTACCGGTTCCGGCAAACGTCGGGCTGCCACAACTCACTCGGCCTGATCAAGTTTACGCTCGACGGACCACCGGCCATCTATTTCCACGACACCAATGCCCGGCAGTTGTTCGATGTCACGAAAGACCGCTGGCGGAGTCATGGCTGTGTACGGCTCGAAAAACCCGTTGAGTTTGCCAATTATGTATTGGGGCAAACCAAGTTCGATCAGGGCTTTTACGACCGCTGTCTGGTCGACCAAAAACCCCAGTCGTTTAAGCTCCCTAAGCCGTTCCCGGTTTTTGTGACCTACCAGATTGCCGATCTGGACGCAAGTGGTAAGCTGGTTTACTACAAAGACATTTACGGACTGGAGAAACGCCTGGCGGCTAACTAAACAGCACGGAGATAAAAAATGGTACGCGAATGACGCAGACTGAACGAATCGACACAGATTTTAAGCAAAGAAAATCTGTGTCGATCCGCCCAATCGGCGACATCCGCGTGCTGTTTTACTCTTGAGAAAGATGTCATCTCAACCCAAAAACGACGACGTTTTCAGGTACGTAGGATCGGGATAGTAGATAAACAGGCAGGAACCCCCTTTGATGGCCTGAATAATCGGCTTGCTCTCGGCGTTGGAAATAGCCGGGCAACCCTGACTCCGGCCCAGTCGGCCGGTATTTTTGATAATGTCTTCGCAAACGTAGCTGGCACCGTGCATCACGATGGCCCGCGAAAAGGCGTTATCATTGAAGCCCCGCTCGAGCCCCTGCAATTGCAGCGACAGGCCGTGCTTGCCCGAATAGGTACCCAATGTTTTGTAGAAACCAAGACTCGACTGATACGACGAGTTGGTATTGGAGAATTTCTCGGCCAGCAACACACCCGAGTTACGGCCATGGGCAACGTACGTATTGAAAAGCAGTTTGCGGCTCTCCAGATCAATTACGTACAGGCGCTTCCGGTTGGAGGGTTGGCTCATATCCACAATCGACAGCACAGGCCGGGCACCGGGCATTTTCTGCATGCCGCGCAGGGCGTATTCATACACCGAACGGCTCAGACCGCGCATTTCGAGCCCTAACTCATCAAATACACTCGCGTAAGTGGCGGCTCGGTCTGGTGCCGTGATTTTTTCGTTCATCCGGGCCGAGAGGTGATTCTCATGACCAATCGACGTGAGGCTAAGCAGGGAAAAGAGGACAACCAGTGCTTGTTTCATAGACATCAAAAAGGGGTTGAGTACTGCCGGAATCTTTACAACCAAAACTCTACCAATTTAATTCGCTATTGTAGACAAACGACCCCAAAACGAGGTTTATTTTACCGATTCAGTCAGATACTCCTCCCGCAACTGCAGGCTTGTTACGCTTAATCTGGTAATTCACAGCTGGGCACCCTACCTTTGCGGCACAAATTTTAGCCGCCAGGAGTCAGTAATGAGTTATTTACCAATCAAGCAGATTCTACAGGCCCCCACTGTTGGGCAGGAGATAACCGTCAAAGGATGGGTTCGGACCAAGCGCGAAAGCAAAAACGCGGTTTTTATCGCTCTCAACGACGGCTCAACCATTCATAATCTTCAGGCTGTTTCGGAGGCCGGTCAGTTACCCGACGACACGCTCCGGCTCATCACGACGGGGGCTTGCGTAGCCATTACGGGCACACTGGTCGAATCGTTGGGTAGCGGACAGGCGGTAGAAATCAAAATCGCCGGGGTGCATGTGTATGGCCCCGCCGATCCCGAAAAATATCCCCTGCAACCCAAGCGGCACTCGCTGGAGTTCCTGCGCGAAATTGCCCACCTCCGCCCCCGTACCAACACGTTCAGTGCTATTTTGCGGATTCGGCACGCGCTCGCGTTTGCCGTACATAAGTATTACAACGACAACGGTTTTTTCTACCTCAACACGCCCATCATCACGGCTTCAGATGCGGAAGGGGCTGGGGAAATGTTCCGGGTGTCGACGCTCGACCCCATCAATCCGCCCAAAACCGAAGACGGCAAGATTGACTACAGCCAGGATTTCTTCGGCCGCGAAACCAACCTGACCGTGTCGGGGCAATTGGAAGGCGAGCTGGGTGCCCTCGCTCTGGGTAAGATTTACACCTTCGGACCCACGTTCCGGGCCGAAAACTCGAATACCACGCGCCACTTGGCCGAGTTCTGGATGATTGAGCCCGAAATGGCCTTCTACGAACTCGAAGACAACATGGCGCTGGCCGAAGACTTCGTGAAGTCGGTGATTCGGTACGCGCTCGACAACTGCGCCGATGACCTGGCCTTCCTCGACAATCGGCAAAAAGAAGAAGAGAAGAACAAAAAGAAGGAAGAGCAAAGCGAAATGAGCCTGCTCGAAAAACTTCGGTTTGTGGTCGACAACGATTTTGAGCGGCTTACCTATACCGAGGCCGTCGAGATTCTGCGCAACTCGAAGCCCGCCAAAAAGGGGCAGTTTCAGTACGAGGTGTCGTGGGGTATTGACCTTCAGTCGGAGCACGAGCGGTACCTGGTCGAGAAGCACTTCAAGAAGCCGGTTATTCTGACCAACTATCCGCGTGAGATCAAGGCTTTCTACATGAAACAGGACAGCGAACCGGCTACCAACAGCCGGGGCGAGGTATTCGGGCCGACGGTTCGGGCGATGGACGTGCTGTTTCCGGGCATTGGCGAGATCATCGGCGGTTCGCAGCGCGAAGACGATCTGAACAAACTCACGACCCGCATGGCCGAGGTGGGTATCGAACCCGAAGCCATCTGGTGGTACCTCGATACGCGCCGGTTCGGATCAGCTCCGCACGCAGGCTTTGGCCTCGGCTTCGAGCGGCTGGTGCTGTTTGTCACGGGCATGGGTAACATCCGCGACGTGATTCCATTCCCCCGCACGCCAAAATCTGCTGAGTTTTAAATTCAACAAACAGTGAACAACGAGCAGTTAGCAACGAACAACTGTTCACTAATACCTGTTGGTTGTTCGCTGTTCGTTGTTCACTGATACCTGTTCGCTGTGCTCGCTCTCCCTATTTTTCTCGCTATATCGTCTGGTTTTGTGGTTGTTGGGGTGTACCTCGAACGCAAAATCTCGGCGTTTATCCAGGATCGGCTCGGGCCGATGGAGGTGGGTAAATGGGGATTGCTTCAGCTCATTGCCGACCTGCTGAAACTGCTTCAGAAAGAAGACATTGTACCGGCCGCTGCCGACCGACGCCTGTTTCTGATGGCACCGGCCGTCATTTTCGCGTCGATTTTTGCGGGCTATGCCGTCATTCCACTCACCCCCGATCTGCTGGGGTCGAGTACGGCCGTGGGTGTTTTTTACCTGCTCGCCATTATCTCGTTCGACGTAGTCGGGATTCTGATGGCGGGCTGGGGCTCCAACAACAAGTACTCGCTGCTGGGTGCCATGCGGTCGGTAGCGCAGATTATCTCCTACGAAATCCCGCTGGGCCTGGTTGTGCTTTGCGTGGTGATGCTCTGTCAGACACTCAACTTACAGGAAATCAGTTTTCAGCAGGGTATTTACACGTACGAAACCACCTACCTGTTTGGCCAACGCTGGCTGGGTATCGACGTAACGGGCTGGGGCGGCATTTTTGCCTGGAACGTGGTGCGCCACCCGCTGTTGCTGGTGGGGTACGTCATTTTCTTTATCTGTACCCTAGCCGAGGCCAACCGCGCCCCCTTCGACCTACCCGAGGGCGAGTCAGAGATTGTATCGGGCTACGCGACTGAGTATTCGGGGATGCGCTTTGCCCTGCTGTTTCTGTCCGAATACGCCATGATGCTGCTCGTGTCCATGCTGGGCGTGATTCTGTTCTGGGGCAGCTGGAACACCCCCCTGCCTAACCTGGGGCCACTGCGGCTCGCCGACTGGACGAGTGGCGAACCCGGTACCATTTGGGGCAACGTAACGGCCGTTTTCTGGCTTCTTTCCAAAGCCCTGCTGGCCGTACTGGGGCAAATGTGGGTGCGCTGGACGTTCCCGCGCGTCCGGGTCGATCAGATGATGTTTCTGGCCTGGAAAGTGCTCACTCCGGCAGCCCTGATTCTGCTGCTCATTACCGGCGTATGGCGGTTACTTGGGTAGCCAACCGGCCCTAACCACAGCTTCCCGGTTCAGATGGTCTTGTATTGCCACCAATCCCTTACTTTTGTCCCGTTATGGGAATTCGTTCGGTATTGAGTAAGCCGCTGGCCCGCTGGGTCGCGCAACGGCAACAGGATTGGATGTATGAGCCCGGCGCGGCACAGCAGCGTTGGTTTACGCGCTTGGTCGAAGCAGGCCGAAACACCGAGTTTGGCCGGGATCACCACTTTCGCGATATACACACCGTGGCCGATTTCCGGCAGGCTGTTCCTGTCCGCGATTACGAAGACCTCAAGCCGTACATTCAGAAGGTAGTCGATGGGCAGGAGAATATCCTGTGGCCGGGCAAACCCGTTTACTTCGCCAAAACATCGGGTACCACATCGGGTACCAAATACATTCCGCTCACGAAGGAGTCAATTCCGAACCACATCAACTCGGCCCGCGACGCTCTGCTTAATTACGTCCACGAGACAGGCAACAGTCGGTTTCTGGACGGCAAGCTGATTTTTTTGTCGGGCAGCCCCGAGCTGACTCAGAAAAACGGCATCCACGTCGGTCGGTTATCGGGTATAGTGAATCACCACGTACCAGCCTACCTGCGAACGAATCAGCTGCCGTCGTACCAAACTAACACCATCGACGATTGGGAAACCAAGCTCGAAACCATTATCGACGAAACCATCCATCAGCCGATGTCGCTCATTTCGGGGATTCCGCCCTGGGTGCAGATGTACTTCGACCGGATTCAGGCCCGCACCGGCAAAAAAATCAAGGATGTTTTCCCCGACTTTTCGGTGTTCGTGTACGGGGGTGTCAACTTTGAGCCGTACCGGGCCAAGTTATTCGAAAGCATCGGCAAGCGCATCGACTCGATTGAGACCTACCCGGCTTCGGAGGGCTTCATTGCCTATCAGGACACCCAAACCGAAGAGGGGCTACTCATGCTGCTCGACAGCGGTATTTTCTTCGAGTTTATCCCGGCCGAGGAGTATTTCGCCGAAAACCCGCGTCGGCTCACCATTGAGGAGGTTGAGCTGGGCAAAAACTACGCCGTCGTGATTAACAACAACGCCGGCTTGTGGGGGTACTCCATTGGTGACACGGTCAAGTTTGTGAGCCGCGACCCGTACCGGCTGTTGGTTACGGGCCGAATCAAGCATTTTATTTCGGCCTTTGGGGAGCATGTTATTGGCGAAGAAGTAGAAAAAGCGCTTCAGTACGCCATGCAGCAGCAGCCCGAAACCGAGGTTGTGGAGTTTACGGTGGCCCCGATGGTGTCACCCGCTGAGGGTCTCCCCTACCACGAGTGGCTCGTGGAGTTTGCCACGCCCCCACACGACCCCGCCCGCTTCGCCCGCGACCTCGACACCCGGCTGATCGAACTAAACGTGTATTACGACGACCTCATCACGGGGGCTATTCTGCAACCCCTCCGGCTCACGAGCCTGCCCCGGGGCGCTTTTCAGCAATACATGAAAAGTCAGGGCAAACTCGGCGGACAAAATAAAGTGCCAAGGCTGGCCAACGACCGCAAAATCGCGGACGGGTTGCTAGCTGTAATGAATAACGGATAATGTACACCGACTCCAACAAACGCCATATTGCCATTCTGGGCTCCACCGGCTCGATTGGGACCCAAGCCATCGACGTAGTTCGCGCACACCCCGATCAATTTGTGGTCGAAGTGCTCACGGCCAACGCCAACGCCGAACTCCTGATTCAGCAAGCCGAACTCGTGCGGCCCAACGTCGTCGTGATCTGCGATGAATCGCGGTACGAGCAGGTCTTCGCGGCCCTCGATCCACTCGATATCAAGGTTTACGCCGGGGCCGCATCCGTAGCCTCCGTCGTACAAATGGATAGCATCGACATGGTGCTCACGGCCATGGTCGGCTACGCGGGGCTGCTGCCTACCATCCGGGCCATTGAAGCGGGCAAACATATCGCCCTCGCCAACAAAGAAACGCTGGTGGTTGCCGGTGAGCTGATTACCCGGCTGGCGGCCGAAAAAGGCGTGAATATCTACCCCGTCGATTCGGAGCACTCGGCTATTTTTCAGTGTCTGGTGGGTGAGTTTCATAACCCCATCGAGAAAATTGTACTCACGGCTTCGGGCGGGCCTTTCCGGGGCAAAGACCGGGCGTTTCTCGAAACCGTCACGAAAGCACAGGCCCTCAAACACCCCAACTGGAGCATGGGCGCCAAAATCACCATCGACTCGGCTACGCTCATGAACAAAGGGCTGGAGGTGATCGAGGCCAAGTGGTTGTTTGGCCTCACGCCCGAACAAATCGAGGTGATTGTGCACCCGCAGAGCATTATCCACTCGCTGGTACAGTTTGAAGATGGTAGCCTAAAAGCCCAAATGGGTCTGCCCGATATGCGCTTGCCGATTCAGTTTGCGCTGGGCTATCCCAACCGGCTCAAGTCCGACTTTCCCCGGTTCGATTTCAGGCAGTTTCCGTCGCTTACCTTCGAGCAGCCCGACCTCGAAACCTTCCGCAACCTGCAGCTCGCATTTGATGCCCTCCGACAAGGCGGCAATGCCCCATGCATCATTAATGCGGCCAATGAAGTCGCCGTCGACGCGTTCTTACACGAACGGTTAAGTTTTCTGGGAATTTCCGACGTTATTGCGGAGTGCCTGGCCACAGCAACGTTTGTAGCCGCGCCAACCTACGATGACTATGTCAGCACCGACACCGAAACCCGCCGGTTGGCCTCCGAGCGAATTAAAAGTTTGGTTTAACTGTTTTAGCATTGTGTCAATAACTTGTCATCATGAACGAATTAACTTTTCAGGTAGAACCCGATGAGGACGGAGGATATGTGGCGAGTTCAAAACTGGCGACAGGGTCTATCATCACGCAAGGTGATACGATGGATGAGCTAAAAGAAATGATAAAGGATGCTATAGAAGGCTACTTTTTCGATAAACCAGACGAGATGCCCCGGTTAGTCCGGTTGCAGATTAATGAAACATTCGCTCTCGCCTGAATGAAAGTTCCCAGAGACCTCAACGGAAGCGAGCTGGTAAAACGATTAGAAAAGTATGGCTACGTAGTTCATCATCAAACAGGGAGCCATCTTATTATAAGAACCAGAGAACCCTCCGAACACTCGGTGAGTATTCCCAACCACAAACCTTTGAAGGTTGGCACATTGAACAGTATTATTAATGACATAGCGGCACATCTGGGACTTGATAAGCAAGAATTACTGAAGCGATTGATGACCCGCAAATAGTTTAAAAACACGAGAATGGAAGTATTAATAATGGCCGGACAGCTCATTCTGGGCTTGTCTCTGTTAGTTGGATTACATGAATTGGGTCACCTGCTGGCGGCCCGGATGTTTGGCATGCGCGTAGAGCAGTACTTCATTGGCTTCCCGCCCCGCGTGTTTAGCTTCAAGAAAGGTGATACCGAGTACGGCCTGGGGGCCATTCCGCTGGGTGGCTATGTGAAGATTTCGGGCATGATTGATGAGTCGCTCGACACGGCGCAGATGAAAGCCGAGCCGCAACCGTATGAGTTCCGGGCCAAACCCGCCTGGCAGCGCCTGATTGTGATGCTCGGTGGTATTATTGTCAACGTGATTGTGGGAATCATCATTTTCGTATCGATCACTTACAAAAACGGCAACACCTACCTACCCGCCAGCGAAGCCAAATATGGTATTGTGGCTCACGACCTGGCTAAGCAAATCGGGTTGCGCACCGGCGACAAAATTGTCAAGATCAACGGGAAGGAGTTTAAAGACTTCAACGACATCCGCAGCACCGACGTTTTCCTGAACGACAACAGCTACTATACAGTTGAGCGCAACGGCAAGCTCGAAGACATTTATGTGCCCAACGATTTTATCGACAAACTGGCCGATAAGAAAAGCGCGGGTCCGTTCATTGAGCCTATTCAGCCTTTCAAAGTGGGAGAACTGGTGCCCGATCAGCCAGCCGTGAAGGCTGGCCTGAAAACCGGTGACGTCATCACGGCGATCAACGGCAAGCCTGTCCGGTTTTACCATGAGTTCGGCGAAATTGCCAAGCCCCTGAAAAACCAGAATCTGACACTGTCGATCAACCGGGCCGGGCAGCCGGTTACGCTCAACGTAAAAACTACCGCCGAAGGCACCATTGGTTTTTACCCCGAGTTTCTGCTAAAAACCGTAACCGAAGAGTACACGTTTGGCGAAGCACTCAGCGTGGGTACCAAGCGGGCGTTTGGCGTGGTGTATGACAACATCAAAGGGTTTGGCAAGATTTTCCGGGGCGACGTATCGCCTTCGAAAGCCCTGAGCGGCCCTATCGGGATTGCGCAGAATCTCTTTGGCGGAGTTTGGGTATGGGATCGGTTCTGGACCGTAACGGGTCTGCTATCCATGGCACTCGCCTTTATGAACGCCCTCCCGATTCCGGCCCTCGACGGGGGCCATGCGACCATTCTGATGTACGAGATTGTATCGGGCCGTAAGCCGTCGGATCGTTTCCTCGAAGCCGCTCAGAAAGTAGGCATGGTTATTTTGCTTGGACTGATGGCCTTTGCCATTTTCAACGACGTATTCAAAGCCGTATTTTAAGTTTCAACGTCATTACCGGCGGCCCGGCTTCGGCATGGGCCGCCGTTTTCTCTTTCCGCTACCCATGCTTGGACGAATCGGGATTCTTGTTCTTTCGCTTTTTCTGATTGCCAGCCGTTCGGCGCATGAGTACCATGCGAGCGTCACCAATATGCAGTACAACCCCAAAGAGCACTCGTTTGAGATCAGCGTTCGGATGTTTACCGATGATCTCGAAAAAGCGCTCACCAAAGAAAACGGGGGCCAACGGGTGGTGTTTAGCGCAGCGAATACAACAAAAAACGACCCAATACTCGAAAAATACGTTCGCAGACACTTTGCCGTCCTGACTCCGCAGAAACAAAGAAAATCATTTGACTATATTGGTCACGAAACTGAAGCCGATGCCCAGTGGATTTATCTGGAGCTACCGTATGCGGAAGCGTTCCGCGGTGGCCAGATGCAGCAAAGCGTTTTGACCGACTTATTCGATGACCAGGTTAATCTGGTGACTATCAGCTATAACGGACAGAAAAAGACTTTTTTGTTTAAAAAAAATCAAACCGTTCAGGATATTAGTTTCTGATAATAAGTTTTCAGAAGCGATTCGCGGGTTGCGCCGTACTTTTGCGGTTGTTACTACACACGGGCTGCGCCGTCCTATACACGCTGGCACGCGCCTTGTACAGGTATAGTACTCTGCTCCTAAGCCTTAATAGTACCCACAAGCATCATGAAATGCTGTCAGTTTGGCAGTCTCCCCTATGTTACAAAACGATTTAGCAACTCGATTACTGCTGGCTGACTTCGACTCCGATAATCTGGAGATCGTGCCGTTGGGCTCGCCGGAAGGAATCGATGACGATTACGAACTTCCTCAAAATCTACCTATACTCCCCGTTCGCAATACAGTTCTGTTTCCCGGCATGGTAATCCCCGTGACGGTAGGTCGGCAAAAGTCGATCCGACTGGTTAAGAAGGCGTACAAGGGGAACCGAATTATTGGCGTTGTTGCCCAGCTTAATCAAAATAAAGATGAACCTACCGCCGACGACCTCTACCGGCTGGGTACGGTAGCGTACATCATCAAAATGATTACCCTGCCCGATGGCAACATTACCATCATTATTCAGGGGAAGAAGCGCTTTGAGATAAACCAGATTACCCAGGATGAGCCTTTCCTGACGGCCTCCGTCCGGCAAATCGACGATTCGTTTCCCAATGCCACCAAGCGGGAGGGGAAAGCGCTGATTCAGTCGGTGAAAGATGCCGCCTACAAAACACTCCGGCTCAACCCCGAGATCCCGCAGGAGGCTCGTATCGCCCTCGACAACATCGAGAGCCCCATGTTTCTGCTGCACTTCCTGTCGTCGAATATCAACGCCGAAGTAGCCGACAAGCAACGCCTGCTCGAAACCCTGGAAGGGGCCCCGCAGGCTCAACTGCTGCTGGAATACATGCTCCGGGAGATTCAGTTGCTCGAACTCAAACGCGAGATTCAGTCGAAAGCCAGCTCAGACCTCGATCAGCAACAGCGCGATTTCTTTTTGCGTCAGCAGATCAAGGTGTTGCAGGACGAACTGGGCATGGACAGCCCCGACCGCGACCTGGAAGAGATTCGGGTCAAAGCCGATCAAAAACGCTGGTCGACCGAGGTGCGGGCTCATTTTGACAAAGAGCTGACCAAGCTGCAGCGAATCAACCCAATGGCCCCTGAGTACCCGGTCACGCTTAACTACATTGAGCTGTTGGTCGACCTGCCCTGGAGCGAATACACCAAAGACAATTACGACCTCAAGCGCGCCCAGAAAATTCTCGACTCCGACCATTTCGGGTTGGAGAAAGTAAAAGAGCGCATCATTGAGTACTTAGCCGTACTGAAGCTTCAGAACGACCGCCGGGCCGACGAGGAGTCTGTGCCAACAGCCGAAGCAACCCCGGCTTCCCGAAAAGCGGGCAATAGCCGGGCTACGGGCGGAGCTAAAAACAATCACGCCGAAGGGCTGAAAGCACCAATCCTGTGTTTGTACGGCCCTCCGGGGGTGGGTAAAACCTCACTCGGTCGCTCGATTGCCAAGGCGCTCGGCCGCAAATACAGCCGGATGGCGCTCGGGGGTGTACACGACGAAGCCGAGATTCGGGGCCACCGCAAAACCTACATCGGTGCCATGCCGGGTAAGATTGTGCAGAACATTCGGAAGTGTAGCTCATCGAACCCGGTGTTTATTCTGGACGAGATCGACAAGGTGAGTTCCGATTTCCGGGGCGACCCGTCGTCGGCCCTGCTCGAAGTACTCGACCCGGAGCAAAACTCCACGTTTATGGACAACTATCTGGAGGTTGAGTACGACCTCTCGAAATGTCTGTTCATTGCTACGGCCAACACGCTCGATACCATTCACCCGGCCCTCCGCGACCGGATGGAGATTATCGACATTGCCGGGTACACCGTTGAAGAAAAAGTACAGATTGCCAAAAAGTACCTGTTTCCAAAGCAACGCAAAGACCACGGCCTCAAACCGAAAGACCTGCAGATTGAGGACAAAGCCATTCTGCGTATCATCGAAGGCTACACGCGGGAATCGGGCGTGCGGAATCTGGAGCAGAAAATCGGCGCACTGGTTCGAAAAATTGCCAAGTCGATTGCGATGGAAGAAGAGTATCCTCGCACGATTAAAGCTGCCGATGTGCGGAAGCTGCTGGGTGCCGAAATTTTCGACAAGGACCTGTACACCGACGACGACATTGCGGGTATCGTAACGGGCCTGGCCTGGACGCAGGTCGGGGGCGAAATTCTGCTGATCGAGTCGAGCCTGAGCCGGGGGCGCGGTACGCTTACCCTCTCGGGTCAGCTGGGCGACGTCATGAAAGAGTCGGCGATCACGGCGCTGTCGTACCTGAAAGCCCATTCCGACGACCTGAACATCGACTACCGGCTTTTCAACCATTACGACCTGCACGTACACGTACCGGCGGGTGCCGTTCCGAAAGATGGCCCCTCGGCGGGTATCACCATGGTCACGTCGATGGCGTCGATCTGCACCCAACGCAAGGTGAAGCCGTTTCTGGCCATGACCGGCGAGGTTACCCTACGCGGCAAAGTACTGCCGGTGGGGGGCATTAAAGAGAAAATTCTGGCGGCCAACCGGGCGGGAGTGAAAGAGATTATCCTGTGTTCGAAAAACAAAAAGGATGTCGATGAGATCAATGCCAGCTATATCAAGGACCTCACGTTCCATTATGTCGATAATGTAGAACAGGTGCTGGCTATTGCCCTGCTACCCAATCAGGTGGGTAAGCCCATGAAGTTCGTTTTTCCCGATGAAGACAACAACCGGCGCGATCGCGAAGCGGAGCCGCGCGGTGTAGTTACCTATTAACTGGTTTATGGTTTCGGGGGCGTTTCTCCCGAAACCATAAACCTCTTTCCACCCATGCTTGACTTCCGCAACCTGTCTGCCGTGTATCAGGATAGCTTGTTGGGGAGTCTTGTACCCTTCTGGCTCCGGCATAGCGCCGACGAGCGGTGCGGGGGATACTTCAACAACCTGACCGACAACGGTCTCCCCATCGAATCCGACAAATCGGTTGAGCAACAGGCCCGGCATGTCTGGGCCTATGCGGGCCTGTACAATGCCCTCGGCGGCAGCAATGCCTGGCTCGAACACGCCCTCCGGGGCGCTTCGTTTCTGTACCAGTTTGGGCACGACGAAACCTTACGCTGTTACGCCACCGTTGACCGGCGGGGCCGCCCGATAACCCCAACGGCCGATGTCTGCACCGATGCAACGGTAGTAGGTGCATATTGCCAGATGCACCGTGCCACCGGCAACGACGAGTGGGCCATGTTGGCCAAACAAACCCTGGCAAGTCTGCTGCAACGCCGGGAGCAACGTAGGGCCGCACTTAGCCGCACCATTGATGGTTATCGGCAACTTCTGCACCTGAGCGAGCCCGTAGCCGTACTGCAAGCGCTGCTCGAAGCCAAACCCTTACTCAACGAAGAAGACTGGAAAGATGCCGTCAAGGCCTTGCTCGATGAGTTGCTGGACGAGTTTCTGGACAAACGTCAGGATATCCTGCGCGAATGGATTCAGCCTGAGGGGGCGTTTCTGAACACGCCCGAAGGTCGGCGACTCAGCCCCGGCCTGACGTTCCGGGCAGCCGCTACCCTGCACGATTTAGCGAGCGAAACCGGCAACCGAAAGGTAGCTTTACAGGTAGCAAACTGGACCATCCGGCTCTGCGAATGGGCCTGGGACGATACCGTTGGCGGGCTCGATCTCTGGGTCGACATAAAGAACCAACCCCTGCCTTTCCCCGACTCGAAACAACGCTGGGCCCCGGTTCATCTCGATTGTCTGGCGGCTCTGACCAAAGCCTATTTCTACACCCGCCACCCCGACGCGCCTAAGTGGATTGGGCGCGTACACAACTACACGATCGAGCACTTTCCCGATCCTCAGCACGGTGGCTGGCACCTGGCCCTCAACCGGCAGGGTAAACCTCTGTTCCCGGTAAAAGCCACCCTCACCTGCGGAGCTGGTGATCTCATAAAACCCCTGCTTGATACCTGGCACATGACCGAACAATGCGCCAAGATGCAGCCCATGGGCAGCTTCGGCCGGGGTCTGCGCGTTGGGGGGATGTAGGGGTGGAACGTGGCTACCTATACTATTTCGAGCAACGTAAATAGGTTACGTTTAGGCGAGTTTATACTTGTAATACAGTCTTCAAACCGTTTAACTCTGCCTGTTACCGTTTTCACCCATGAAGCGCGAGATACCTTACAGAAGGATTGCCAAGCCGCAACAGATACGCCCATCCTCACCCCTTCTCCCCCGCCCGGATACTCGCCGTGAGCAAATCATAGATAGCCTGCAGGCGGGGCTGATGCCGCAACATGTCCAGATGCGTGTCGATGGTTTTTTGGTCGCCCCGGCGGGCCGGGCCGGTTTGTACGGTAGCCGGGTCGGTGGCCGCCATACCTTTTCGGAAGGTCTCGCGGATGAGGGGCTTGAGCAGGTCAAATTCGAGGTCGTGTGCGTCGGTCAGGTCCTTGGCAATGGCAAACAGATGGTTGGTAAAGTTGCAGGCGAACACGGCTGCCAGATGAAGCACCCGGCGTTCGACCGAGTCGACGAGGTACACAATCGAGCTGATTTCCTGCCCAAGCGCCACCAGTTGGCGTTCGGTTTCGGGGTCAGCGGCTTCAATACACAGCGGAATCTCCTCAAAATCGAGCAGGTTTTGCTGTCGGCTGAACGTTTGCAGCGGGTAAAATACCCCCGTATGCACAGGCACATCGCTGTAAACCTGCATCAGTTGGGTCAGGTCGTTCAGCGAACGGGTACCTGAGGTATGCACCACAATTGCCTCTTCGGGTAGTACCAAACGAGCGCATACGTCGGGTAAGGCATCGTCGGGGACAGTGAGGATGAATAATTGTGATACGCTTTGCGCCAGATTAAAATCGGAGCGCGGCCGGGCGTCGTACAATACATTACTTACCAACTGCCGGGCGTGACTCAGCTGACGGCTTACAACCTCATTGACATGGTGACCAGCGTTTTCGAGAGCAGGCGCCAGATGCCAGGCCACATTGCCAGCCCCAATAAAGGTTATTTCCATTACGTTTACCCATTATACCCACTTACCGGGTCGGCATTGGTCCGTTAATTGTTCCAGTCGACAAGATAAGATGCTTCCCGCAAAGCAAGGGCGTTTTCGCCCAAATGTCTGCCGAAATGGCAGTAGCCTTGCTTTATGGTGTAAATTTTGAACAAAGGATTAATTTTTGCAGTACCTCTTAGAAAACTTGTTGCTACACCATTTGTAAAGTCCCGCGCACGCTTGCAGAATTTTATCTTACTTACAATCAGGCAACTACTCGGAAGCTACACAATCACTATAGCGATTGAATAGTAGTTTATCAGAAAGGCGCTGACAGTAAACGACAAAAACTCCTTAATTTTATGGCGACCATACACGAAGTTATGTCAGATACGCCGACTCGCGACGAACAGGACCGTCCCAACGGCCCTACAGGACCAGACCAAACGCTGCCAGAAGGAGTTTCTGCCGATGGCACGCCGACGGAAGCGCCGGTACGTCGGTACACCGACGAGCAGAAATACGCGGTTTTCAACAAGGAGTTTATGCCTCACATCGACTCCATGTACAATTTTGCCTTTCGGTTAACGATGGACGAGGACGACGCCAACGACCTCGTGCAGGATACCTATTTGAAGGCATTTCGATTTATTTCGTCGTTTGAGCAAGGAACCAACGCTAAGGCATGGTTGTTCCGCATTCTGAAGAACAGCTTCATCAACGATTATCGGAAGAAAAGCAAGGAACCGGCAAAAGTAGATTACCAGGACGTTGAAACGACCTACAACTCTGAAGATGCCGAGACCGAACACACGATTGACCTCCGGGCCGAATCGGTTTCTGACTTAATTGGTGATGAGGTGGCCACGGCGCTTAATTCGCTGCCGGTTGATTTTCGGACGGTAATCATCCTTTGCGACATCGAAGGCTTTACGTACGAGGAGATGGCTAAGATTCTGGATATTCCAATCGGCACGGTTCGGTCGCGTTTGCACCGCGCTCGCAATCTGCTGAAAGAGAAGCTGCGGGATTATGCCGCTTCGATGGGGTATCGGGAACAAAATGAAGAGTAGCCCGAACTTTTCTGAACCGAATAACGGTTCTCCTATCAACTTAACGTACTAATATTTTTGGAATAAATTGAATTTTTCCAATGCAAACGTCGTTGCCATCGTCATCTCCGGGCAGTATGAAAGAGCACTGTGACCATCAGGTAGATTGCCTCAAAATGATTCAAGTCATTCTCGACGGGCAAGCTACTGAGCAGCAAATCGAGCGGCTGAGAAATAACCTCCACACCTGTCAGCCCTGCATCCGGATGTATAATCTGGAGAAAGAAATCAAGCAATTGCTAAATGGCAAAATGGAGAAAAAATGCTGCCCAGAGCAGTTGATAGCCAGCATTAAAGCACGGATTTCACAGTTTAGTTAGTAACCTGAAAAGCGGAGAAGGTCGGCCCTGAAAGCCCGGTTTTCTCTGTTTTTATTTTTAAGATACTTTGGACGGTAAGCTTATCATTTTCTCTGCCCCTTCCGGATCGGGCAAGACGACCATTGTCAGACATTTATTAGCCGAGAACAACAATCTCGGCTTTTCTATTTCGGCCTGCACCCGCGACCGCCGGGGTCGCGCCGAAGAGAACGGAAAAGACTATTACTTTCTGACCCCCGAGGAATTTAAGCACAAAATTGACCTTGGCGAGTTTGTCGAGTGGGAAGAGGTGTACGTCGGGGCTTTCTACGGCACGCTCAAATCAGAAATCGAACGGCTCTGGGCCAGCGGTAAGCATGTTTTGTTCGACGTGGATGTGCAGGGCGGGCTCAAACTGAAAGAATATTATGGCGACAAGGCCCTGGCGATTTTCGTACGGGTTCCCGACGAGGAAACGCTGCGCCAACGCCTGATCGGGCGCGGTACCGAAACCGAAGACAGCCTCTCAAAACGCCTGTTTAAGGTGCATTTTGAGATGAGCTTTCAGGACCGATTCGACGTGGTGCTGGTCAACGACGACCTCGAAACGTCGTACCAGAAAGCTCAGCAGCTTGTCGACGACTTTACGAAGGAAAACAAGGTTCCGCCTAAGGGAGCAATTTTGTAAATTGCATACATACAAACCGCACAGGCCATGTCAACAACAGACCTTAAAACCCTACTGCACAATCAAATTGACTTGGTTGAGAAAGAGGAAGATTTGCAGGATTTGTTACTGACAGTCTCGGAGTTTATTCAGTTTCGTGTTCAGAATCAGCAGGAAAGCCCTGAATTATTAGCGCACCTGAAGCAAGCCCTGACCGCAGTGACCAACGGTCACTCTACTCCTCACGATCAGGTTATTACCGAATCGAAGCAATGGATTACACGGTAGTATGGGGCGACGATGCTAAACAAAACTACCGTACTATCGCGGTTTATTTGCTCGATGAGTTTGGTTTTGACGTAGCTGACTGATTCACGGATATGGTGAACGACAAGTTGCGCATACTTGAACATTCTCCCTTTATTGGTCGGCGATTGAGCGCGTTGCCGGGTGTTCGCAAACTCCCTATTGGTCCTTACAACATTCTGTATTACAGCGTTATCGAACAGCAGGTCTGTATAATCAATATGTTAGATTCCAGACGTGGCAATCAATTAAGTTAATGAAAATCGGTCTTTTTTTCGGTTCGTTCAACCCCATTCATGTGGGGCATTTGATCATTGCCAACACGATGGCTACCGCTACCGACCTCGAACAGGTCTGGTTTGTGGTTTCTCCGCAGAATCCATTTAAAAAGACAAAGAGCCTGCTCCATGAGTTTGACCGGCTCGATATGGTGGAGCGCGCCATTGCCGACAACAGCCGCCTGAAGGCAACCGATGTGGAATTCAGTATGCCCCGGCCGAGCTATACCATTGATACCCTGCGCAAGCTTCAGGAAAAATACCCGCAACATGGCTTTACGCTTATCATGGGCGAGGACAATCTGGAGCAGTTTGCCAACTGGAAATCGTACGAAACCATTCTGAACGAATTTGCCCTGTACGTGTACCCACGCCCGCGGGCGGTGGCCAGCCCCTTCCGGGAACACCCAAGCGTTAGGCTGGTTGAAGCCCCCTTACTCGACATTTCGGCTACGTTTATCCGGGATAGTGTACGCGCCAATCGATCTATCCGGTACATGGTGCCCGAAGTGGTCGAAGAAATGATCGAGCGCAAGAAGTACTACATATAATGCATAATGAGGAATGAATAATGTGTCGACCCGTTCGTCATTACACATTATTCATTCCTCATTATGCATTACTTATTATGTCTTTACGGTGTTCCGTTCTGGAATGTGATTTCTGTAACGAGCCCGATGGCACTGATCCGAAACGCTACCGAACGAGATTTAGATGGCTGCTTAGGATCATCGCAGTGGATACCCTTCTCTAAAAAGTAAACGTAGTATTTCTGGTTGCGGTCGGCAATCATGTTCACATCGGGCCGGCCCAATATGCCGCCTAAATCGTTCACATGTACGCCTTTAAACTCCTGCCGACTGGTGTTGAAATCATTGAGCAGCGTAGCCCGCACGCCATTGCAACCACCCCGGTCGGAGCGCCACTTGGCAACATCGAGTTTGCCGAACGTATCAGGCTTTGCGTAGCAGCCCGCCAAACTGAGCAGCAACACCATAAAGCCCAAAGCTCGTTTGCCGTTTTGCGTTCTCGCGTCTCCCCTATTCATTGTAAAGCGTTTGTACGAGAGTTTGGCCAACCGCTTTCAGCGTATTCCGGTCAATGTTGGCCATTGTATCGTCGTTGGTGTGCCAGTCTTTGAAAAAACCGCCCGTTTGGGGGTTTGTGTGGATGATGTCGATCATCGGAATTTTGGCAATCACATTAGGAGCCACATGGTCGTCGGTGATCTGACCGCCCGGCGTATCCACAAAGTACTGGCTGTAGCCCAACTGACTCGCCGTTTGCCACACCTGATTCACAATACTCGGCGCAAACTGCATCGAGAGCCCTTCTTTGGCAAACGTGGCTCCTTTGGCCCCTACCATGTCGAGCAGAATACCGTAATAGGCTTTATAGCCCGGTACATGCAGGTTTTTAGACCAATACCGCGAGCCCAGGCAGAAACCGATAAAATCAAAGTCGGTACCGGGTTCTTTATCACCCACGGCTTTTTCACCATCGCCCCAATCTTCAGCATCAAAAAAGATAATGTCGATCCCGACGTTGGGTTTGGCCTGTGCCTGCTGAACGGTACGGGCCAGTTCGAGCAGCACACCCACACCCGACGCGCCATCGTTGGCGGCCGGTACAGCATCGGTACGGTCGGTGGCTACACTATCCTGATCCGAGCGAGGGCGCGAGTCCCAGTGCGCAGCCAGCAAAATCCGCTTGGTAGCCTGTGGATTAAAGCTCCCGATAATGTTACGGGCGTTGAGGGTTTTACCGTCCCAGGTTTTGGCCTGAAAGGTTTGCTCAGTTACAGAGAACCCAAATGCTTTCAGCTTAGCCACCAGATAATCGCCGGTGCGGACATGGGCGGGTGTGTTGGGTACACGCGGCCCGAAGGCTACCTGTTGGGCAATGTAGGCGTAAGCCGAATCGGCGTTGAAAGCCGGGGCTGCGGCCATCGCTTGCGTTGTTTCGGTCGTCGTGTCCGACTCCGTTTTTTTATCGGTTTTGCAGGCTGCGGTGCCCATCACCAATGCCCACGCAAAAATAAGGATGTGTTTCATGCATAGACCGACCGTTGCCGACCGGGCTTTTAGCGTTTGTAGACTAAACGAAAATGAGGCCAATTATTCTTCGTACGCCCAGTCAATTCGGTGTTTCATGTCTTTGATCACCAAACCCTGCTGCTTAAAATAGGCCCGAACCTGATCTACTTTGTCGTAGAGCTTTTGCTCTTTGTACTCGCGGTAGAGCGCCAGCATACCCTCCACTACGCCGTGGCCTTCGGTTTTCTCTTCGAGCAGCCCCAGTACGTTCTCCGTAAAATCGACAAATGAATGCTTCAACAGCTCGAAGGTTTCTTCGCCCAGAGCGGCCGGTTGGAGCTGATTCATGTAGAGCATGTTCACGTACTTGAGCAACGTAAACAGGTTGGCGATACCCACGGCGGTATTGAGGTCGTCGTTGAGCGCATCGTGGAAACCCTGCACCGCCCCCCGAATATCAGCCTGTTTTTTGGCATCGACTGCCACCGACTCATCGGCTGTGTACGACAGTGTTTTAACCACCCGCAACCCATTTACAAGCCGCCGGTAACCTTTTTGAGCGGCCTTCAGAGCTTCATTGGAAAAGTCGAGCGTGCTGCGGTAGTGCGACTGCAACATAAAGAACCGCACCGTCATGGGCGAGTAAGCCTGCTCAAGCAAGGGGTGGTTGCCCGTAAACAGCTCACCCGGCAAAAACGAATTACCGAGCGATTTCGACATTTTCTGCCCGTTTACGGTCAGCATGTTGGCATGCATCCAGTAGCGCACGGGATCTTTGCCGGTAAGGCCGTTGCCCTGCGCAATTTCGCACTCGTGGTGCGGAAACTTGAGGTCCATGCCGCCCCCGTGAATATCGAACTGAGCCCCCAGGTACTTGGTACTCATGCACGAACACTCTAAGTGCCAGCCGGGAAACCCGTCGCCCCAGGGCGAGGGCCAGCGCATAATATGCTCAGGTGAAGCATTTTTCCAGATCGCAAAATCGAGCGGGTTTCGCTTTTCGGCCTGCCCGTCGAGTTCGCGGGTTTCGTTTAGCAGATCGTCCAGAATCCGGCCCGACAATTTACCGTAACCGCCCCCCTGCTCATTATATTTCAGAATATCGAAATACACCGACCCGTTCGATTCGTAGGCCAACCCCTTGTCGATGAGCGTTTTTACGGCTTCGATCTGCTCCACCATATGCCCCGTAGCCGAGGGCTCAATGCTGGGCGGCAGGGCGTTGAAAGTAGCCATCACCTGATGGAAATCGAGTGTGTAGCGCTGCACAATCTCCATCGGCTCCAGCTTTTCGAGCTTGGCCATCCGCCCAATTTTGTCTTCGCCATCGTCGCCATCGCCAACGAGGTGCCCCACATCGGTGAGGTTACGCACGTAGCGGACTTTGTAGCCGATATGCGTCAGGTACCGAAACAGGGTATCGAACGTCAGGAACGTACGGACATTGCCCAGGTGAACATAATTGTAGACCGTTGGTCCGCAGACATACATACCCACATAAGGCGGGTTGATGGGCTGAAAAACCTCTTTCTGGCGGGTAAGCGTGTTGTATAGTTTGAGCGGTTGCGTCATGATCGTTGCAGCACTGCGCAAGCGGGCAAGTAGGCCTTTTTCAAACGCTTGCGGGTCATTTTGTGGACGCGAAATTACAGAAACTTGTGGGAAACGAGTGCAGGGAAAATGGGCTGTTCTGACTTTAGCACCATCCGGCTCCGCAGCACCGAGCCGTTTTGGTTCGATGGTCGATTGAAAGAGTAGCGTATCTTTGCCCTATGCACGTAATCGAAGTAACCTCCCCCGCTCACCGATCCGAGTTTATTCAGTTTCCCGTTCGGCTCTATCAAAACGACACGCACTGGATTCGGCCATTAGACGCTGATATCGAGAACGTTTTCGACCCGACCAAAAACAAGCTTTTTGAGCAGGGCGAGTGCATCCGCTGGCTCCTGCTCGATGACCGGCAGCAGACCATCGGGCGGGTGGCGGCCTTTATCAACCACAAGACGGTTAACGATAAGAAAAACGATCAGCCTACGGGGGGCATGGGTTTTTTTGAGTGTATCGACAATCAGCAGGCTGCCTTTCTGCTGTTCGACACCTGCCGGAACTGGCTCGCCGGGCGCGGGATGGAGGCCATGGACGGCCCGATCAATTTCGGCGACCGCGACCGCTGGTGGGGCTTGTTGGTGGAGGGATTTCAGTACGAGCCCAACTACGGTATGCCGTACACCAAACCCTATTATGTGCCGTTTTTTGAGCAATACGGCTTCCAGACGTACTTCGAGCAGCACACGTTTTTTCTACCCATCGAAAAAGACCGCGTACTGGCCGGTATGAACCCAGCCGTACTCGACCGGGCCGACCGAATCCTGAACGATCCGGCTTTTTCGTTTGAGCATATCCGCAAAAATCAGCTCGAGAAGTTTGCCGGTGATTTTGCTACGATTTATAACAAGGCCTGGACAAAAATTCTGGGTACGCCCGACATGAGTAACGAAAAGGCTCTGAAGCTGATGAAGCAGATGAAGCCTGTTATGGACGAAACCCTCGTTTGGTTTGGATACCACGGCCCCGAAAAGCAACCGGTGGCTTTTTTTGTGATGCTCCCTGAGCTGAACCAGTACTTCAAATACGTGAACGGCAAAATGAACTTGTGGGGCAAGCTAAAATTCCTGTACCACAAGACGTTTCGGACAACGCGCAAAGCCTTTGGCGTCATTTTCGGGGTTATCCCGGAGTTTCAGGGCAAAGGTGTCGAGTCGGCCATTGCCTTGTCATACCCTACGCGGGTCGGCTGGAACAGCCAACATCCGTACAAAGACCTCGAACTAAACTGGATTGGCGACTTCAACGTGAAGATGATCCGGTTCTCTAAAATGCTTGGGGGCGTCGTGGGCAAACGGCACATTACCTATCGCTTCCTCTTCGATCGCACCAAAGAGTTCAAGCGCCACCCGATTATTTAACAGTGAACAACCAACAGTGAACAACGAACAAGTAGCTATAACGAGCAACTGTTCACTGTTCGTTGTTCATTGTTCGTTGTTCATTGTCACTCCACTCCCTGCACTTGCATTGGCAAGACAAATACTGATTCCGACGCGGTAATGAAGAGTGTTTTGCGGTCTTTGCCCCCAAAACAAACGTTGGCCGTCCAGCCAGCTGGTACCGGAATATTGGTTAGTTTTTTGCCAGAAGGGTCGTACACGGTAACTCCGCGCCCGGTCAGGTACAGATTGCCGCGCTTATCGAGCGTGATTCCGTCAGACCCCTGCGCGGCAAAGAGTTGCCGATCAGAGAGCGTACCGTCGGGGTTGATGGTGTACTTATACGTTTTGCTATCGCGGATGTCGGCCACGTACAGGTAGCGGCCGTCGGGCGTACCCACAATCCCGTTGGGTTGTTTCAGATCGGTGGCGACAAGAATGGCCTGTTTGGCTCCTTTGGGCAGGTAATACACGTTTTGAGCCGTCAGAAAAGGCGTCTTGTGACTCCACCACGGGCGCGGATAAAACGGGTCGGTGAAATAGATGCCCCCTTTTCGGTCGGGCCAAAGGTCATTGGGGCCGTTGTGCTTTTTGCCCTCATAGTCGGTAAGCAGTACCTCTACTTTTTTGGTTTTGGGGTGGATACGCCAAAGCTCGTTTTTCTCGTCGGCACACGACAGAATATTGCCCTTCCGGTCGATGTACAGGCCGTTGGAGCGCCCGGCTTTATCCATAAACATCGACAGCTTACCCTCGGTATCGTACAGCCAGATTTTGTCGTTAGGCTGGTCAGTAAAATAGATGTTTCCTTTTTTATCGACGGCCGGGCCTTCGGTAAAGGCAAACTGCCCCGATACTTTCTGGAGGGTCGCACCGGGGGCAATGAGTCCGGTTGAATCGGTTTGCGCCAGCAGAGATTGGGCAGCAATCAGCAAACAAACAAAGGTCGATATAGGGCGTAAAAACATGGCTGAGTCAATAATGACGTTCGCCCCTATAAGCAGGAAGGGATGGCGTTTTAACCACCCCGTCAGTCGGTCAACTCATCATCTTCGTACTCACCCGACTCCTGCCGGCGACCATCGGCATTATACAGCACACCAAAACCGTTGCGTTTCCCGTCGCGAAACAAGCCCACAAACCGGTCGCCATCCGAGAAATAGTACGTGCCTTTGCCATTGGGGGCACTATCGGAAAACTGCCCCACGTAGCGGTCGCCGTTGCGGAAATAGTATGTACCGAAACCAGCCCGTTCGCCCTCGGCAAAGGCACCTTTGTATTTTATTTTTCCATCGGGATAATACTCAATGCCTTGTCCATGCCGGGCCCGCTCGGCAAACTCGCCCACGTATTTCTCGCGCGTGGTGCTGACAAAAACGCCAAACCCATTCTGGCAATTGCCCGACAAACAACCCACTCGACTCGCGGCCGACGCGGCCGGTTTGGCGAGGGCAGGCCGAACCGCCGGGGCCGAGGCATCGGGGTTACGGGTTGCTACAGAGGGCGCGTTGGTTGTTGGTGCAGCCACCGGACGCTGCGCCACTGGTCGGCTGGCCTTCGGCTCAGAAGGCCGGTTCAGGGCGTGTGAACCCGTAAGTCTCGGATACAGTTCTTCGGCTTCGAGCCAACCTTTCCGAATAGCCTCCATGCGGGCCGCCCGCGCCGGGTGCGTAGGGGTTGGGTGCTCACTACCCAGCGCACGGATAGCCGCATACGAGTCTTCGAGCGAGGCTCCAAGCTGATGCAGCACAAAGCCCGAAAACCTGTCGGCTTCGATTTCTTTCTGGGGTTGCCCGCCCTTACCGTCAATAGTATGCCCCTGCAAATGATGCCCGATTTCGTGGGCCATAATACTAATGGCCGACCAGTCGGTGTCGGTCACGGTTTCGATGCGCTGCATAAACGCACCGTCGTAAATAATGAATCGTTGCCCCTGTAACACCGTCGCAAAGCAGTTTTGCGTATTGGTACACTCCATAATCTTGAAGTTCCGCATGAGCCCAATCGGCTTCAGAATTCGGTCGACTACACGCTCGGCGTGTCCGTTGGAGCGGCTGATGAGCTGATCGCAAACTACCTGCGGAGCCCGGGCACCGGTATAGTTGCAGGTAAAGGAGGGGTGGTCTGAATGAGGGGTGTGAGACGAGGGGGAGGCCAACAGTTTTCCGGCACTAACCAACCCTACTACCAACCAAGGAAGCATCCGCATAGCCACAAAAAGAGTGATGATTTCGTTTTGGTTAGATAACGAAAAATCATCCCTAAAATGTACGCCGACCCACGCGCCCGTTGGCCCCAACCGCCCAGCAGGTGTTGCCCCGGCACGAGAGGGCGTGGAAGGCTTCCGTGTCGAGAAGCTGCCAGGTTTTACCCTCATCCGTCGAGAGGTTCGTGCCCGATGGGCCTACCAGCACCCAATGGCCGTTTGCCAACCGGATCACCCCTTCTTTCAGCCCGCCCGCCGGGCCGGTCGAGCTTACGGCCCAGGTTTGGCCACCATCGCGGGTAAGAGCCACGTTGAGACCGGGCTTTTTTTCGTTGCGGTAATCGCCCCCGACAACCATACCCTCGCGTTCGTTTTTGAAATAGACTCCAAACACGCCCCGGCTCGAATCGGCGGGGAGGCCCGTTGCGGCTACAGCCCACGATTGTCCACCGTCGACTGAGCGGAAAACGCGCCCACCGCCCACACCACCCGACCCAATCCAGACGTGCCGGCTGCCGTGTACGGCAATGCTACTACCGCTGGCGGCAAAGGCCGCTTCGCCCTGATTTACGGTCATCCCCTGCGGAGCCGTTATCGGTTGCCACGATAGCCCCCCATTGCTCGTCTGAAGCAGCACGTACTTCCCCGCAACAGGGTCGCTGAAGGCGATTCCCCGCCGGGTATTCCAAAAAGCCATACCGTCGAAAAACACACCCGGCTGGCTGGTCTGGTAGGTCAGTGTCCAGGTCTTGCCGCCATCGGTAGTCCGGTAAAAACGCGCCTGTCCCTGCTCAGCCGGGCCAGCACTCATCAGAACCGCCGTTTGGGCGTCGATGCCCTCAACATCACGAAAATCGCACGCTTCGGCACTGGGTACCCGTCCGGTATGCCAGGTTTGGCCCCCGTCGGTGGTCCGCAGAAACGTACCGCCCGACCCACCCACCCAAACGACCTGCTCGCTCACGGCACTAACCGCCCGAAAACTTGCCGTTGTTCCGACGGATTGAAGAGTCCACTGAGCCCAGACGGGCGAGACCAAAAGAAGCAGAAGCAGGGTAAGGCGCATAGGCGTAGCTGAATGGATATTTACAGAGCGAAAAAACGAAAAAGGACCGACTTCGCCAGCAAATCGAGCCCGAAACTCAAACTGAGTGCCGAGCCCGTTCACATCGTGCCTATTTTTGTCCCTCCATGCACGACAAACTCGCTTTTCTGGATGCCCGATTGGGCCAGCGTCAACAGGCCGGGCTCCTGCGAACCCTGCGCCCCAATAGCGGCCTGATCGACTTTTGCTCCAACGATTACCTCGGGATGGCGCGCTCGGCTACGCTACGGGAAGCGATCTGTAAAGCCGAAGGGCAGTCGCCCGATTTAGCCAACGGGGCCACGGGCTCGCGGCTACTGGCCGGGCACACCCTGCTGGCCGAGGCCGTAGAAACCCAACTGGCCACATACTACCAAACCGAAAGCGCCCTTATTTTCAATTCCGGTTACGACGCTAACCTTGGCCTGCTTTCGGCTCTGCCCAGTCGCGACGATGTACTCATTACCGACGAGCTGATTCACGCCAGCATGATCGACGGAGCGCGGCTCTCGTATGCTACACGCCACCGGTTTCGGCACAACGACCTGAACCATCTGGACGAATTGCTTCGGCATGCGCGGGCGCAAACCCCGGCTACCCAACAGGTTTTTGTGGCCGTTGAGTCGGTGTACTCGATGGATGGCGACCTGGCCCCTTTGCCACAACTGGTGGCCCTCTGCGAGCAGTACGAAGCCCATCTGATTGTCGACGAAGCCCACGCGACGGGCGTTTACGGCCCAACGGGAGCCGGGCGCGTAGCAGAATTGGGTTTGTCGGCGCGGGTACTGGCCCGCGTGCATACCTTTGGCAAAGGGCTTGGCGTACACGGAGCGGCTGTAGTTGGCCCCCGGCTGCTTCGCGATTACCTGATTAATACGGCACGGTCGTTTATTTACACCACGGCCCTGCCACCCCACAGTCTGCTGGCTATCGGGTGCGCGCACGAGCAGGTGGCGCAGGCACAGGCCGAGCGTCGGTCCCTGCATGAATGCATCGGGCTATTTCGGCAACAGGCCGCCCTGAAGCTACCTCATTCCCGCTGGACAGATAGCCCCTCCCCCATTCAGTGCTTACTGGTAGAAGGCAACGAAGCGTGCCGACTGGTTGCCAACCGCGCCCAGCAGGCCGGGTTCGATGTGCGGGCTATTCTGAGCCCCACGGTACCGGTTGGACAGGAACGGTTGCGCATTTGTCTGCATAGTTTCAACACCGAAGATCAGATCACGCACCTGCTCGATTCACTGACACCCGGTTAGTTTACAGTTTGCTGGGGTATAGGACATGTTTCTTTTCTGACCGCCGGGCGGTCAAAGAAATTTATCCTACTCCCGTTTGCTGTTGAGCAACCCTCTTATTTTTCGCAAATCATCAACTACCATAGTACTATGAAAATTGTTGTAGCCGGTATCGGCACTGAAATTGGAAAAACGGTTATTTCGGCCGTTCTGGTCGAAGCGTTACAGGCCGACTACTGGAAACCTGTGCAGTCGGGTGCCCTCGAAGACTCCGATACCGAAACCGTCCGGAGTTTAATCAGCAACACCCGCTCGCGCTTTCACCCCGAAGCGTATCGCCTGCGCGAGCCCTTATCACCCCATGCAGCAGCCGACATCGACGGGGTGCGTATCGAACTGGAACAGATTGTAGTACCCCAAACCGACAATCACCTCGTAATCGAACTGGCGGGCGGGCTCATGGTACCGCTCAATCATCAGCAACTCAACATCGACTGGGTGCAGCAGCAACAGTTACCCGTTGTATTGGTCTCACGAAACTACCTCGGCAGCATAAATCATACGCTGCTTTCGGTTGAAGCCCTGCGCGCGCGCAACATTCCTATCCTGGGGCTGATCTTCAGCGGACCGACCGTACAGGCCTCCGAATCGGTCATTTTAGGCATTACAGGCCTATCATGCCTCGGTCGGGTAGCGCAGGAACCCGAGCTGACCCCAGCCCAAATTCGGCACTATGCCGAAAAGTTTTTACCCAGCCTTAATAGTATGCGTGCATAACATCTTATATTTGTCTGTAATTATTCCGGCAGAAAATTGGTTTTAGGTATAGCCATTCGCCCGCCGGATCTATTTTATTGACATTCTAAAAACCCCATATACATGGACGCATACGTTGTTGCTGGCTACCGTACCGCTGTTGGTAAAGCTCCGCGCGGTGGCCTTCGTCTTACTCGCCCCGACGATATGGCGGCCGAGGTCATCAAGCATTTGCTGGCGCAGGTGCCGCAACTCGACCCCGCCCGCGTAGAAGATTTGATTGTGGGTAATGCCGTACCCGAAGCGGAGCAAGGCATGCAGATTGCCCGGTACATTGCCCTGCTTTCGCTGCCCAAAACAGTGCCGGGTTTAACCATCAACCGGTACTGTGGCTCGGGTCTGGAGGCTATTGCTATTGCTTCGGCTAAAATTCACGCCGGCCTGGCCGACTGTATTATTGCCGGAGGAACCGAGTCGATGTCGTTGGTGCCGGTAATGGGCTGGAAAACGGCTCTCAATTACGACATTGCCCAGAAAAATCCGGATTACTACATTGGCATGGGGCTTACGGCTGAGCAGGTAGCGCAGCAGTTCAACATTAGCCGCGACGAGCAGGATCAGTTTGCCTACGCATCGCATCAGAAGGCATTGGCGGCTCAGGCTGCGGGCCGGTTCGATAAGCAAATTGTGCCGATTGCGGTAAAAGAAACCTACTTCGACGCCAACAGTGGCAAGAAGAAAACCCGTGAGTGGACGGTAAACAAAGACGAAGGCCCCCGCGCCGACACAAGCGCCGAAGGGCTCGCCCGCCTGAAGCCGGTATTTGCGGCTGGCGGATCGGTTACGGCCGGTAACTCGTCGCAAACCTCCGACGGAGCGGCTTTTGTGATTGTCATGTCAGAGCGGCTGGTGAATGAGTTGAACCTGAAGCCGATGGGCCGGATGGTATCGTACGCATCGGCGGGTGTAGAACCGCGCATCATGGGCATTGGCCCGGTGGCGGCTATCCCAATTGCCCTCCAGAAGGCCGGTTTGCAGCAAAGCGATATTGATCAGATCGAACTGAACGAGGCATTTGCCGCTCAGTCGCTGGCTGTTATCAAAGAGCTCGATCTCAACCCCGAAATTATCAACCCCAACGGCGGAGCCATTGCTCTTGGTCACGCCCTGGGCTCAACCGGGGCCCGTTTGTCAGTGCAACTGTTAAACGAAATGGCCGAGCGCAACCAGAAATACGGTATGGTATCGGCCTGCGTAGGTGGTGGCCAGGGTGTTGCCGGTATTTTTGAGCGACTCAACTAAAAACGAGTTAAGCGTTTCTCGTTTTGGGTTTATCATTAAACTCGAAACCAACGCCATATCTGTATCCCCCCTGATTGTGAAGTGAGTCCTTCACAATCAGAGGGGCTAATTGTTTTTCACAATTCACCGAAGGCGATTTCGTCGCGCTGAAGCACCTCCCGAATCCGGGGGCTATCTTCAAGCACCACGTAAAACTCTTTGCGCTCCATCAGCTCGTCGTCTTCCACCCACTTCCAGTCTTCGGCGGTGGCATCAAATATTTGCAGAATACTGCTCAGCTTGATGGGGTCCCGCTCTTTGCTCACAAAGAGGTCAGTAGCGGTTATGTAGAGCACAATTTTTACATCTTCGAGCCATTGCAGGTCGTTGAGGGAGTCGTTGAGGGCATCCAGATTATAACCCGAAACCGGAAACTCCAGCACATCGGCTATTTCTTCGTAAAACTGGCGCAGTGTAATCACTTTCTTCCCATCAATATGGGCAATAAAATAATCGTCGCTTCCGAAGCGTTTGGCCAGGTCGTCTTCCGATCGGCTAAGCCAAATATTAGGCGTTGAGGCCATGTATGGGTTTTAAGTTTTGGGTTTATCCTTTAGAAACAGGCCAAGTCTGCATAACTACGTCCACAGGGCTGCTCTATACTGCCTCCGCACGGATAAACGCATTGTAAACAAACAGGTATTACTTGATCTCGGTAAACGTATTATAATGATCGCGGGTGTACCAGGCTCGTCCGTCGGAGCTGGTTACGAGTCGTTCGGCACCCCGGTTCCGGCCGTTTACCCGCGGGTTTACGTCCCATTCGCGGTAGTCAATTCGGCCGCCTTCCAGGCTTTGCCGGGGCAGATGCCCTTCAAAATTCCCAAACCGTCGACCACCCACATAGCCTTCGGGCGCCCGGTTATACTGCCGGATATGAGCCAGTACCTCCAGTGCTTTTTGGGGAATCCGCCCAGTCTGCGCTTTCGAAGAGCGATACTCATCACGTTGTCCCTTTGCTTTTTTATGTTCCCTGGCATGGTATTTGTCGAAGGAATTATTGTATCGGTCATCGGCTTTTCGAGCCCTCCGATCTTGCCAGTTTCGGGAAGGCTCCTGGGTTCGGGACTGATTCTGCTCCTCGCTTTTGCAACATGTGAAAGCCGAACAGAGTAAAACTAAAAGCAGGTAAAAAAATCGGGCAAACGATTTTGGCATCTGTTAGATCTAGATTAAAAAGTGAACATTAAGTCTATTGGCCAATCAGAGAAATAGGGCTTACTGTTTGAAAATTACGCATCTGGGTTGTTTAAGGGACATAAATAGCTAAAAGCTATATTAAAAATCCCGACGTGAACTTGTCATTGTATAATATCAAGTTTAACTTTGAATATCATGAGAACAAAAAAGAGGAATAATCTATGATCTATTTTCTTCTTTTTATTCTCTGATCCTAACTGAGAGAGTAATTTCAACCATTATTAAAGGGTTCAACTTAAAGATGAGAAAGTTTCGCTTGTATATGCTGTTTCAATGGGCTTTCTTCCTGCCCATTATTCTTCCCGTCTGTCTCGCTTTTGGAGCTATTCAAGGTGCGGTTAACATGGCCGAGCGGGTGTTTAACCAAATGATGACCGATGTTGCCGATTCGCAGCAGACAGAAACGAGTACTTCGCTGGAGTAAACTTACAAGACATGAATCATACAGTACGCAAAAGGCCCAGGCTTTTACCACTTGGTACAGCCTGGGCCTTTTTGCATGTATCAACGACTCGGTCGCCTACTCGTACAGGAAATCAATATTCTTGTCTTTGATTTCTTCCTGATCCAGTTCCAGAAACTCCTCCCAGAACGGATCACGCGGCAGGCCCGCTTTGCAAATCAGTGGTTCTTTCTTAACCGGGTGCTGAAAGTAAAGCCGACGGGCGTGCAGGTAAATTTTCTTATCGGGCGTAGGGCGGTCATAACCGTACTTAATATCGCCCCGAATAGGACAGCCCATTTCGGCCAATTGCGCCCGAATCTGATGCGGGCGGCCCGTAATCGGGTCTACTTCGAGTAGATAGTGTTCATTGATTTTGCCCAGTACCCGGTAGTTTAGTTCGGCCCGCTGCGAGCCAGCTACTTCGTGCGTATAGGTAGTCACCTGATTTTTGGCTTCGTCTTTCACCAGCCAACTCACCAGTTTACCGCTTTTCTCAGGGGGCTTGCGCCGTACCACGGCCCAGTACGTTTTCTGCACCTGCCGTTTCCGGAAAATCTCCATCATCCGCTCCAGCGCCTTCGAGGTGCGGGCAAACACCACTAAACCACTCACCGGCCGGTCGAGTCGGTGCACCGGGTGCAAAAACACATCGCCCGGCTTGTTGTATTTCTCCTTGATATAGTCGCGCAGAATTTCGACCAGCGATGCGTCGCCGGTGCGGTCGCTTTGCACCAGAATACCCGGCTCCTTGTTGACAATGAGCAGGTGGTTATCTTCATAAACGACCTGATAAGGAGGCAGTTTCTTTTTCATCATACGAAATGCGTGATGCGTAATGACACACGGAGCTAACGCACCCGAAGAGTTCATTCGTCATTACGCATTATTCACTAACTCAGTAGGCTTCTTTTTCGTTCGGAAAGTCTTTGGCCTTTACATCGTCCACATAATGGGCGATGGCCTCGGTCATCACCGTGTTCAGGTCGGCATACCGACGCAGAAACCGGGGCTTAAACTCTTTGGTGATGCCCAACAAATCGTGCAACACCAGAATCTGCCCGTCGGCGTCGGGGCCACCGCCAATCCCGATCGTCGGAATGGTAAGCGCCTGCGACACCTGCCGGGTGAGGGCCGCCGGAATTTTTTCGAGGACCACCCCGAAGCAACCCACCTCCTGCAACATCAGGGCGTCTTCCATCAGTTTGGCGGCTTCGGCGTCTTCTTTGGCGCGCACAGCGTAGGTTCCAAACTTGTAAATCGACTGCGGGGTAAGACCCAGGTGGCCCATAACTGGTACGCCCGCGCTCAAAATCCGCACAATCGACTCCTGAATTTCCTGCCCACCTTCGAGTTTGACGGCATGAGCTCCTGATTCTTTCATAATCCGAATCGCCGACCGAAGAGCCTCTTCTGAATTGCCCTGATACGACCCGAACGGCAAGTCGACAATCACCAACGCCCGCTTGACGGCCCGCACGACCGAACTAGCGTGATAGATCATCTGGTCGAGGGTGATGGGCAGGGTTGTTTCGTGCCCAGCCATAACGTTGGAGGCCGAATCGCCCACCAGAATCATCTCGACCCCGGCGGCATCGACCACCTGCGCCATGGAATAATCATAGGCCGTGAGTGCCGTAATTTTTTCACCACGGTTTTTCAGTTCCTGTATGGTGTGCGTAGTAACGCGTTTGATATCGGGGTTGTGAATGGACATTGTAGTGAGGTTTACCGGGGTGCCAGCCAGGTTTCGGGGTTCATTTTGGCAAACTCTTTCCAGACCTGAAACTGAAGCTCTGAAATGCCTTTGGCGTCGGTAGCGACCACGCCGATTGGCTCGCGCGCTTTAACCCGCTGCCCCACCCGTACCGACACACTTTTGAGCTTGGCGTAAATAGTGAAGTAATCGCCGTGCTGAATAGCTACTACGTTGTTACTTCCCATCACGTACTCGACGTTCATAACTACCCCTTCGTACACCGACCGCACGGTTTCTCCGGCATTGGTCTGAATATCGATCCCCGGATTTGAGATATTGATGCCCAGCACCGGGTGTTTGTGCACCCCAAACCGATCCGACACAAAGCCGCGCTGTACCGGCCACGGCAACCGCCGACGCGAAGCCGCAAACGACGACGCAAGGGCCATTTCGGCATCGTTGAGATTATTGTCCCGGCGGGTATCAACCTCGGCTTTTTCGGGAACGTCGACCTTGGCTACCTCTTTCTCCGGTTCAGGTTCGGCTTTGGCAATCGGGCGATCTTCGGTTGGCTTTTCTTTGGCGGCAGCCTCTTCGGCACGCTTGCGTTCGGCGGCTTTACGGGCCGCTTCGACCCGGGCCAATCGTTCGCGTTCGGCCCGTTCGCGGGCTTCACGAGCGGCTCGCTCGCGGGCCTCCCGCGCAATGATGCGGGTGATCATACTCTCCAGACGCGCCACTGACCGGCGGCTCTCGGCCAGTTCGTCGCGGAGCTGACTTTCTTTCTGGCTCAGTTGTTTGACTACCTTATCCTGCTCGCCTTTGAGGTTCTCCAGCTTTTTCGACTCGCTTACTTTGGCGGTAATCGTGGTTTTCTGCTGGCGTCGTTTGCGTTCGGTGGCTACCTGCTTACCCTTAATCTGAGCCTGTACCTCTTCAATTTGTTTTACCTGCCCCTGCCGGGCGTTGGAATATTGCTTGAGATACCGGTAGCGGGCAATCAGCTGATTGAAGTTGTCGGCTGCAAATAGAAAACCGAGCGGATTTAGCTGCTGTCGACGCCGGTCGGCGCGGACAATCATCTCGGCATACTGTTTTTTCAGCCGGGTGAGGTCGCCGGTTAGCTTCTGACTTTGCTGACGGAGTTCGCTAATTTCGGAATCGGTCAGTTGCAGGTCTTCGTTGAGCAGTTCAATTTGTTCGGTTTGGGCCTTTATCTGCTGGTTGAGCGCTTTCAGTTGCCCCAACGTCACTTCTTTCTCCGACGTGGTCTTTTTCAACACCGACCGAATTTCGGCCATTCGCTCCAGATTCTGCTTTTTTTCCCGCTCTAATGCCTGCCGATTCCGCTGCTGCGCCCGGGCAGGCAACACCACTGCCGGCAAGAGAAATAAGCCAAGAACGAAAAAACGCAACGTACGCAAAATAGTCTATAGTTTAGGGTTTGTAGGTTCCGGGTGATGGCGGGAACACAGCCCCCTGCCAACCGCATCAAACCAGAAACAGCACTCAGGGCCGCCGGGTGTATTTAGGCGGGATACTAAACGGAAAACCGGGGTCTTTGTCTACCAGTTCTACTTTGTTATGCCGAATTTGCAGCAATTTCTGGTAAAACTGCCCATCGGCATTCGATTTATAATCTAAGGTGATCAGGCTGGTGTACGGAAACAGAAAGCTGTTGAGGGCTTTAAAGTCCGCGTAATCGAGCCGGAGGGTATTCTTGGTGGGTTGCTCGGTAACCATCAGTTTTTTGAGTTTTCGATCTTCCTCACCAATGTAATTTTCGAGCATCACCTTGCCTTCACTCTGCCGCAACAGGAGGTAGTCACGCTCATTTTTGATTTTCTGCGCGGGCCGTTTGGGCAGTGGCAGGTTGCCCACAATCAATGCCTGAAGCAGATCGAAGTTCAGGTCGAAGTTAAACTGCCGACTCAAGCTCGGGAAATCGTACACCGAGTACTCACTGTGAATCTTGTCCAGAATAATGATGCTGTCGCGAGTGGCAATGCCCCGGGCCGCTTCGATACCGAGTTTCTGCACCGAAAACCAGATTAGGCTGTCTTTCCGAACCCGGATATTCATGTTAGCATTGTCGGTATTCTCATCCTGACTCTTGATGCTCACCTTCGAGCGGGCGGTCAGGTATTTGAAATCGATTTCGGCTACATTGGCGCGGGCCTCCTCAATACCGGGCCGGGGCCGGGGTGTCTCGGCCGCCGACGCGCTCGCGGGTGCCGTGGCACGGGCCGAGTCCGGGCGAGCAACGGCTGTATCGCGCGGGATTGGCTTACGGGCGATGGCTACCGAGTCGGCCGACAAAGATGGAGGAGCTTGCTGTAACATTCGCCGTCGGCGGCACCCTTCCGAACTCAGAAGGGACAGCAGGAGCAAGCCGGGCAAGAGTACTTTATTCATATAGTTTGCCAGAAGCGATTTTCTTATCCAGCTGCTGGCTGTTTTCACCTTTTTGTTTCGCCTTTTTCCACTGCTCAACGGCCTTGTCTTTTTCACCTAACTGAAAAAGCACATCGCCATAGTGTTCGAGGATGGTGCCACTCACACCGTTGGGATCAGCCGCAACGGCCTTCTCCAGAAACGTGCGGGCCTTGGCATACTCCTTTCGAACATACAGCACCCAGGCATGCGTGTCGAGGTAGGTCGGACTGTTGGGATTGCGCTCAATGAGCATTGTCGACATGGTCAGTGCCCGGTCGAGTTTGTCTTTACGGAGCGAGAGAAAATAGCTGTAGTTATTCAGAACGTGCTCGTTGCGGGGGTCGTCTTTGAGCACCAGCTCGTACGCTTCGTCGGACTTGGCATGGTCACCGAGCCCGTTGTAAGCATCGCCCAGCTGCGCATTCACGGCTTTCATGAGGCTTTCCAGCTCGGCGGTGGTGGCATTGGCCAGCAACTTGCGGCTTTCTTCGAGCGACTCAACAGCCTCAGGGTACTTACGTTTGTACAGGTTGGCCGTTCCGTTGGAATACCAGAACAAACCCTGGTTTGGAAACAGTTCGAGGGCTTTCTGGGAGTGTACCAGCAAACTATCCACCTGGTTAAGCTCGCCATCGAGTTGCAGCAAAGCTCCCCAAATTTCGTACGTAGAGCCATCGAGCTGAGCGGCTTTGGCGTACAAATCGCGCGCTTCGGCTTTTTTGCCCTGTTGCACCAAGAGGTCGGCCAGCATCAGTTGCGAGCGGGCATCGTTCGGATGCGCTTTGGCCAACTCCTGCGCCAGTTTGAGGGCATCCTGTTGCGCATTGGCGCTGTTGTCCGACAACCCGACGTAGCTCGACAGAATCCGGGCTTTCAGACCCGCTTCGAGGTTGGGGTTGGCAAACACAAAATCGAGCTCTTTTCGGGCCCGGGTCATATCGCCTTTTTTCCGGTAGATTTCGGCCAGCAACACGTGCGCCTGCGGCAGTTCGGGGCTCAGTTTGAGGGCGCGTTCGAGCCAACCAATGGCCTGATCGTCGCGGTCGTTGGCCATGAGTAGCTCGGCCCCTTCGAGCAGGTAGTCGGGGTCGCCGGGTTCGTAGGCCACCAGTTTTTCGGCTTCCTCTACAGCTTTATCTATTTTATTCTGCTTCAGATAGATACGTTGTTTCTGACGCGTAATTTCTTCGTTGAGGCCCAGGGCTTTTTCCACCCGGTTGTACGTTTCGAGGGCTTTGTCGGGCTTTTCGTCGAACAGATAAATAGCTGCCAGCTCCACCCCGTACTCCATATTGTCGGCGCTTTGCTTGAGCAGGTCTTCGTACAGGCGTTCGGCTTCGGCGTAGCGTTTCTGTTTTACGTACAGTTCGGCCAGCAGCAGATTATAGTATTTGTTTGTTTTGTCGGCTTCGTAGGCTTTCAGGGCAAACGGGATGGCTTCAACCACCTTGCCGGTTTTCATCAGGGCCTGCGCGGCTGCATACCGGGCAGCCGGGTTGTTAGGCTTTTTTTGAAGTAGTTTCTCAAACTGAGCCAGGGCTTTGGTTGGCTCGTCGGTCATCATATACTTCATACCATCGGCAAAGAGCGTTTCCTCTTCAAGCCGGGCACGGGTTTCGTCGACGGGAACCGGGGCAGTAAGCGAGAGTGGGGGTGCGGGGTTCTGCGCCTGCACGGGTGTCAGCACCAGGCTTGCCATCGTGCCCAACAGCCCGGCAAACCATAAACCATACCGCCCGGAGTGGGTTCTTGGCGAAGGAAGAAGGGACAGAATCGGTTGCATATCAATTTATTACCTGAAACGTTTCCACTGGCGTTCTATTGCCAGAAACGACCCATTTTGGCGCAATAGACAAAGGTAATACAAACCGTCAGCTTTCACTTAGGTTTCATAGCCATTGGTACCTAACCCGCTCGATCGCAGGTAGTCTGCAGGGCGTATTGGTGTTGCTATACCGGCATGACTTGGGGCACCGGAAACGTCATGGTAAAATCATCGACCACAACGGTACTCAGCATCCGCCCCTGCCTGATATCGGGGAAATACGCCGGGCTCACCGCTACCCCTTTGAGCGACCCCAACCGGGCGCGGCCGGTAGCCTCGGGCTGGGTAAGCAACCAGACTTGCCCGTCGCGTTGCTGCATAATCCGAAACGGGGGCAACAGCCGGGTGGTAACGGGTAAGCGCGGTCCCCACGGCTTTACCTCGGCCGAAAAGATCGGTTTGCCCTGCTGACTTACGGCAAAATACCGGGTGCCGTCGGGCCGGGTAATCAGCTCAAAATCGGCCAATTCTTTCGGAATTCCCCAATTCTGGATACCGTTCCAGACGCTGTCGTAGGTGGAAACGTAGATTTTAGAGATCGAAAATACCGTTTGCCCGTTCAGACGAAACAAACCGGGAATAAAGAGCAGCTCGCGGTACGGTCCCACGCCCGATGTTCGGTAGTCGACCAGCATCACCAGCCCCGCGTATCCCCGGTACCCACTTTGTTGGGCCTGATTCAGAAACCCGTGTTTTCGGACAAACGATTCCGGGAAATGGGCAACCATTACGATACCCTCACCGTGCAGGGTCCAGGGAGGAGGGGCTATTTGAGCAGACGTTGTCATGGGGTAGACTGATTTTGGCGCGGCTAAACTGCCCATTGATCCCTAAACCCAATGTGCAGGTCGTGGGTTATACAGGTATTACTCAACACTCGTTATGCGCGCTTTTCTCTTCTTTATTCTGCTGACCGGCATCACCGGGAGGGGGTTCGGTCAATCGGAGCCACCTCCGTCGGCCGCCGACACCCTGCAACCGGGAGAAAACGAACATCCTGAAAAGCCGAAGTTCATTGCCGAAACCGACCAACGGTTCTTTTTCTTTAAAAATCCTGCCACAAACGTACGGGCGCAAACCAACGTATGGGGTGCACGGGCGGGCTTTCTGCTGCCCATCAACGTGAAGGTAGGTGTTGGCTACTACTTCACTAATCAGCGTACTCACGGCAACTGGGACGGCTACAACCTTCGCGCCCGCCGACTTTCGTACGGCACCCTGTATATTGAACCGTACTATTTTCGGCGCAAATACTGGGAGTTGAGCTCTCCGCTCGAAATAGGCGCTGGCACAGCCCGCTATGAACTCGACCGCGGGCCAGCCGACGAAGAACCAACCGAAATCCGGCGGATGCTGGCCTTTCCACTCGGGCTGGGGGCTTCGTTCTCGGTCAAGTTTCCTCCGTTATGGGGTTTCAAACCCACCCGCTGGTTTGGTATCAATTTTATGACTGGCTACCGCTGGACCATTCAGCAACGGGTGCCGAGCAACCCGAACACCTTCAACGGATTTTACTATTCCATCAGCCCGGCTATTTTCCTCGACCGTTTTTACGAAGACTTCCGGCTCTGGCGCAACCGCAAGTGAGGCTCACCACCACTTTTCATAACCGGCCACGGGTTTCCAGTTCGACTTCGGCTCGAAATGTTTCCAGAGCCGCGCCCCCACGGCACGTAAAAGCGCAAAGCCTTCATTGGTACGCTCCCAACTTTCGTCCTGCGCATTTTTGGTCATCAGGCAGTACACGTATTCGCCGTGGGGCGCGTGCACCAGCACCACCTCCGACCGCGACCGGTTGACGGCCCCGTTTTTACTCGCTACTTTCACCTCCGGCGGTACCTGCGAAAGCCCGTCGCCATCCCAGTATTGCCGGCACAGGTTGCGGTACATACGGTCGCTGGCATCGGGCGATACGGCCCGCCCCGCCCGGATGTACGCCAGCAACTCGGCCAGTTCGCGCGGGGTGGTCTGGCCCCAACCGTACTGTTTCTGGAAAGCGGCCCGGCCGGGTGTCCGCGAGTTGACACGGGTCTGGGCAAAGCCGTTGGCATCGAGCCAGGCGTTGATGGCCGCCCCGCCCCCAGCCATGGCCTGGCACCACAGGCTGGCCGTATTGTCGGAGGTGGTTTCCATGAGCATCACCACCTGCGAGAGCGGTAACCGAGCCCCGTCTTTGAGTTGACCCACAATACCATCGTCATAATGCAGCGAGTCTTTGTACACCAGTTCCGCACTGTATTTGAGTTCACCCCGGTGAATTTTATCGAACAAACCGCACTGGATCGGAATCTTGATCGTACTGGCCGTTGGGAACAAGGTATCGGCATTGATGGCGACAGTTTCGCCCGTACGCAGGTTGCGGACATACAGGCCCACATCGCCCCGAAACGCGCCCAGCAGGGCACGCAGGTCGCGCTCGAGGATGGCCGTTTTCTGAGCCCATGCCGTACCGAAGCCCCCCAATAAGAACAGGCTGAGTAAAATGGCTTTTTTCATGAATTTGCGTTACTTGCCCGAAAGATAATCGTTCGTATGCGTTTGCCCGCTTCTTCCCACGCCTTGTTGCGATGCACCTTTCTCACGCTGTTCATCGGCAGTCTCCTGTTGGCCTGCGGACCTCAGAAAAAAAAGACTGATTCGGCCGAAACCTCGTCGTTACCCAACGAGGCCGTTCCGTACGATCTGGCCAACCCAACCGAACGCTACGCACTGCCCAAAGCGCTACGCGAGGTGTCGGGGCTGAGTTATTACAAGCCGGGTAAGCTGGCAATGATTCAGGACGAGCTGGCGGTAGTTTTTATCTATGATCTCAAGCGCAAATCCGTCACCGACGAGCACGTGTTTGGCGGCAAGGGAGATTACGAAGGGGTTGAGTTTGTGGATGGCACTCTGTATATGCTCCGCTCCGATGGCGAACTCTACCACTTTAAGCCGACCGATGGCGTGAAAATTCTGGGCGGTGGCGTCGATATTCACCATATCAAAATCGAGTTAGCCGGTAAAAATGATGTGGAAGGACTCGGGTACGACCCTAAACTGAATGCCTTACTGCTGGCAACCAAAGACCCATCAGCCAAGGTGCAGCCGGGGGGAGGCAACGACAAACCCATTTATTTCTACGACCTCAAACGGGCCACCCTCTGGCGCGGCCCCGTGCTGCGGCAAGCCGTATTGGCCGATATGGCCGGCGATAAGCCCACCGAGCCGGTGAAGCCGTCGGGCATTGCCGTGCACCCCAAAACCGGTGACTATTACGTTTTGGCGGCCAACGGGCACCGGATGGTAGTGATGGACCGCAACGGTAAACTGCGCTCATCGGCCGCCCTCGATCCGGAGCTCATGCCTCAGCCCGAAGGCATCTGTTTCGCACCCGATGGCACGCTGTACATAGCGAGCGAAGGCAAAAAAGGCGTACTGCTTCAATTTGCCAATCGCTAAACCAGCTATTGGTCGCCCTGTGCCAGCTCCATCACCAGTTTTCGGTGGGAGGCCCGAAAGCCCGCTTGTTCGTAAAACCGGATTGTATCGGTCCGGCGGGCATTGGTGGTCACTTCCAGATTAATGAACCCTTCCTGCCGGGCTATCTGGGCCACATCGGCTACTAACTGATGCCCAATCCGCCGGTTTCGGTAGTCGGGCCGAACGTACAGCTCCTGAATTTCGGCCACCTGCCCAGTATGGTGCAACAGCCATTGCGTGTGGCAACTCACAAACCCGACCACCTCGGCTCCCGATTCGGCAACCCGGTACCAAACCGACGGGTTGGCCAGGTTACGCCCAAAAACGGCCTGAAACGCCACCGGGTCGAGGGTTGTCTCTTCCAGATCACAAAGGAACCGGTACACGACCGGGCAGTCGTCGAGGGTGGCAGGCCGGATACTGACCGATGCGGTTGGTTGCATAAGCAGGTGAATAGATAGCGTCTCCGTTTCTCTTTCAAGATACAACAAGATGCGTAACCGAGTGCCGGGCAGCGTACACAAAGTAAGGATTTTGAAACGCTACAAGAAGTCGTTAGGCCGCCAAAACACACTTGAACGACCGTTCATATTAAATTTACACTAAAATAGTTAAAAGATATGTCCTATAAATACAATCGGATGATCTCGGCGCGTAACTTTGGATATACCGTTTTCACCGTAACTTGTTTATTTCTGATGAATACGCTTTCTGGTGTGGCACAACCGGCAACCGACCGCACCCGTACCTCCTCGACGTTAGCCTTCAATCCGCCAGCCACCCCGCTGATCACGATTGATCCGTACACCAGCATCTGGTCGTTTGGTTCCAAACTCAACGCCGACCCAACCCGGCACTGGACCGGCCGGGCCCATCAGCTCAACGGCCTGATTCGGGTCGATGGGCGGGTGTTTCGGTTTATGGGGAAGCCTACGTTTCCGGGCGATACGCTGGTTCCCTCGGCCTTGCAGCAACCGTACGAAGCCCGGTACACCACAAAACACCCCGCCGACAATTGGGCCTCGCCCGATTTCGACGACAGCCTGTGGTCGGCCGGAGCGGGCACGTTTGGCAGCCGCGATACCGACCGCACCCACTGGACCTCGTCGGATATTTGGGTACGTCGGGTCGTTGACCTGCCCTCCATTCCCGACGGTAATCTGCTGGTGAGTGCCATCTACAACGACAACTACGAACTGTTTATCAACGGGCAGCGCATCGCCGGGATCGGTGGGGTGTCGCCTAACTACGAGGTTACGGCCACCCAACGCCGGATTCGGGAGGTGCTGCGGCCCGGCCTGAACCTGATTGCGTTTCACAGCCAGAATTTCAGTGGCCCCGGCTTTGTGGATCTGGGCCTGCTCTCGGAGCGGGAACTAAACATGGATGTGGCCGAGCAAACGGGTCAGCAGATGACCGCTACGCAGTCGACGTTTACGTTTGCGGCCGGGGGCGTAGAGCTGACAGTCCGGTTTACGGCTCCTTTGCTGATGGACAACCTCGACGTGCTATCGCGGCCGGTGCAGTACATTACGTACACCGTGCGGGCCACCGATGGCAAGGCGCATTCGGTACAGCTTTACAGCGATGCCTCCACCGATATTGCCGTCGACTCACCCGATCAACCGGTGGTCTGGCGTCGGGGCCGCACCGCCCAAAATGGCCCTACGCTCAACTGGATGCGGGTAGGTTCGGCCGCGCAAAACGTACTGGGCCGCAAAGGCGATAATGTCCGCATCGACTGGGGACATCTGTACGTAGCCGCCGAGGCTAACGGCCAAACCAGCAACCGGATTGGCTCGCTGGCAGGGGCACTGAACCAATTTGAACGCGAAGGCCGGGTGAGCGATACGCCCGAAGAAGGCCGCCCGACTATTGCCCTCAACAACCCCACGGTGCTCGCGCTGGCGTTTGATCTGGGCACGGTGACGGCCAAGGCCGAAGAGCGGCACTGGCTATTGGCCTACGACGACCTAAAGTCTGTCGAATATTTTGGGCAACCCTTGCGAGCGTGGTGGCGTCGGTACAGCAAAGACGCCGACGAACCCGAAGCGGCCATTGAGCGGGCGTTGCAGGCTGCCGAAGCCGATTACCGGCAGCTACGGAACCAATGCGACAAATTCGACGCCCAACTCTATGCCGACGCCCGGCAGGCAGGTGGCCGCTCGTACGCCCAACTATGCGTGCTGGCTTATCGGCAGGCTATTGCCGCGCACAAACTCGTCGCCCGCGCCGATGGTACGCCCTTGTTTTTTTCCAAAGAGAATTTCTCCAACGGTTCCATCGGCACCGTCGATGTGACCTACCCCTCGGCCCCGCTCTTTCTGCTCTACAACCCTATCCTGCTGAAGGGTATGATGGAGCCTATTTTTGAATACTCCGAAAGCGGCCGCTGGACCAAACCCTTTGCCGCCCACGATGTAGGCACCTATCCGCTGGCCAATGGGCAAACCTACGGCGAGGATATGCCCGTGGAAGAATGCGGTAATATGCTTATTCTGACGGCGGCACTCGCGGCCGTTGACGGCAACCCCAATTACGCCCGCAAACACTGGCAAGTACTCACCACCTGGGTTCACTACCTGAAGGAGCACGGGTTTGACCCCGAAAATCAGCTTTGTACCGACGACTTTGCCGGCCACCTCGCCCGCAATGCTAACCTCTCGGTAAAGGCGATTCTAGGCATTGCCAGCTACGGGTACCTGGCCGGGCAGCTGGGTGAGCCGCAAGTTGAAAAAGAGTATCTGGCCCTGGCCCGCGAGCTGGCCCGTAAATGGATGGTGCTGGCCGATAAAGGCGACCATTACGCGCTGACCTTTAACCCCAACGGGGGCAACACCTGGAGCCAGAAGTACAATCTGGTCTGGGATAAACTCTTGAAGCTGGACCGTTCGGGCGAGTCAATCTTCCCGAAAGAGGTAGCCCAGCGCGAGGTTTCGTACTACCTGCTCAAACAAATGCCGTTTGGCTTGCCGCTCGACAGCCGCCGGACCTATACCAAATCGGACTGGATTATCTGGACGGCTACCCTCGCCGATCGGCCTACTCAGTTTGATACCCTGATTGAGCCCGTACTGCGCTTTGCCAATGAAAGCCCCGACCGGATTCCCCTTTCCGACTGGCACGAAACCACCGACGGACGACACGTTGGCTTCCGGGCTCGCTCAGTTGTGGGTGGCTATTTCATCAAGATGCTGGAGAAAAAGCTGAAGTAAACGATTACAGGACAAGTTTCTTTTCGGACAGGATTACAGGATGAACAGGATTTATTAAAGCCAAAAAAATTCTTGTTTATCCTGTAATCCTCCGGGCCGACGAGCGGTCAGAAAAACGTTTTTGGCAAACCTGTTCGAATGAACTTTCCTATACCCGAAGCCGACCCGGCAGCCGGTTGAGTAGCCCAAAAATGGCGCCGGGGCGTCCCGAAACAGGATACAAATCCAAATTTGGGAGTCTAGATAACCAAGCAGAATTTGCTAGGACCCGAAAAATGACATCTCTCTGAACGAGATGTCATTTTTTTTCTTTACTCTTCAAAGGCAATAGACATCAGCGCATCCAGCTCGATGTATTGCAGAGCCCGCTCATGCGTGCAGGCCAGTAACACAGGCGGAGCCACGCCTGCCTCGTAGGCTTCACGCCAGCGCAGGGCACACAAGCACCAACGGTCGCCGGGTTTGAGGCCGGGAAACTGGTACTCAGGCCGAGGAGTTGAAAGGTCGTTGCCGCGCGAGCGGGTGAATTGCAGGAACGGTTCGGTCATGATCGCACAGACCACATGCCGACCCTGATCGTATTCGTCGGTACGGCAAAAACCATCCCGGTAGAAACCCGTCATGGGATTAGTGCAGCAACAGGTCAAAGGGCCACCGAGTACATTTTTAGGCATATAGTAGTTTTAGGGTTAGCGTTCTCCGTACTGGACATTCGGACTTCAGACACCAGACGTTAGACTTCTTTACAGAATGGTAGTAAGTCTAATGTCCAACGTCTAATGTCCGGTACTGAGGTTAGCGTTCATAATTTTTGCGGTCGGCACTCTGTTTCGGACAGCCAAATCTGAAACGAACCTTATTAATGAATAGTTGGTAAGCCTCATTCTGCTACTCGCAGCCTCGACCACCAGAAACGATAAACTATGAACTATCAATTGTGTCGCGTTGATACACAAAAAAGAGCCCGGAATCGTAAATAATCAACGATTCCGGGCCTTTTTGTTCCACACCTGAGATTACTGCTTTTTCTTTTTCCAGTCGATCTGGTAGAACAACCGGGCACCCGCACCGGCCGTTGTTACGTTGAGCCGACTCGGCATACTGCTCATTGGGGTTGATGCATAGGAGCCAAGTTGCAACGCCCAATCGCCCCAGTTCTTTTCCAGATAGATCGCCACCGAACCGGCGTGCATCATCTGCTGGGCAGGTCGCCAAACCGTAGTGACGGGCTCTACCATACGAGGACCGCGCAAATACGTAAACCGGGTTTCTTCGCGGTTGCTGACACTCAGGGCAACACTCGCCGACGGCACCACCGACCACCCCTTAGCCAGCCCGATTCGGTAACTCAAACTGATAGGTACCTGCCAGGCGGAGCCACTCAGCTGGATATTCATGATATCGTGACGCGGGTCGATACCGGGCGCGAACTTGCTCCGAAAATCCTGTTTCATCCGGCGACCGTAATCAACATCGGTCAAAAACGAAGCCCCCTGCAAATCGAGCGCCGTCAGGCCCAGACCAACCCGCCAATGGTTGTTGAGCCGTAGTTCGCCAAACAAGCCAGCACCCCACTGCCGCCAGCCCACGTTGGCCCCAGTGCCCACGCGTACCTTCCAGTCGTTGTCGGAGCGGTCGGCAATCACACCTGCCACAGCCGTGGGTGTAGGAGCGGTCAGGCCAAACAACCGGCGGATCCGACGGTTAGCGCGGGCCATACCTTCCTGATAATAAGCCGTATCGCGTACAAACGGGCGGCTTTCCAGATACTCCAGTTGCACAACCCGGCTCGCTGATGGCCCATTGGCCTCCGCAGTCGGCTGGGCGCCTACGTACGGGGTCTGCCCATTACCGACACCAGCACCCGCTGGGCCGGATACGTTGTTTTGCCCGGCAACCGCATAGTCTGTACGGTTAGGCCGCTGCGAATCAGACACACCAGTCGGAGTAGCTGAACGATTGGGCCGATTAGTCCGGGTTTTACCGCCCAACAGGCGATGGGTTGAAGTAGTCGTTGTTTCGGTAGCGTAAGGCGTTGTAGGTGAGTTGGTGGTATTCTGGGCCGATGCGGGCGTACTGGCCAAATCAGCTTGCTCGGGGGTGGTACGGGCGGTTTCGGCATGGGCATTCCCTGCCGACTCCGTTGCCGTTCCGGCTACTTGCTCGGTCGGTGGGGTTACCCCATCCGGGGCTGGCTCACCGGGGCGAACGCGATCTACCGGCACCGCTACATACCGCACCACGTCGCGGGTGAGGTACACGGTATCGGGCGGCAATGGAGCCGCAGCCACCGTACGTTCGGGGCCGGTTTCGCGGAGCACCTTCACGGTCTGAGTAAGGGTTTTCACCTCTTCGCGCAGTTCCTGATTGGTCCGGTATTGCTGGTACGCCACACCCCCAAACGCCATCACAGCCACCACACTGGCAGCGGCCATTAAGCCGGCTTTGGTCCCAATGGCATACACGGGTGTCGAGTGCCCAAGCACCTGTTGCATTCGGGTCCAGTCTTTTTCCCGAAACTCAGGCTCGATACCTTCCAGCTTCTGCCTGATGCGGTCGGAGAAGTTATCGGGTTTCATAGTAGCCAAGATTAGATGAAGTTATTTGTGGATAGTGCTGTTTAATGAGTTGTTGGAGCCGTTGACGCCCCCGCAGGAAGTGCGACCGAATGGTAGCCTCGTTGGCGTCGAGCATTTCGGCGATTTCGCGGAGGCTGTAGCCATCTACCACATGCAGGTTGAATACGGTACGCCAGGCAGAGGGTAGCTGTTGAACAATGGCCAGAATTTCGTCAGCCGTAATCCGATCCACGATTTGATCATCGAAAGGAGCTTCGGGTACGTCTTCCAGCGCCAGATTGGCCTGATGTTTGTGATACCGTCTGTAATTGCTAATGGCCGTATTGACCATGATGGTCCGTAACCAGGCCTTAAAGGGCAGGCTCGTGTCGTACTGGTGTAGATGCTGAAATACTTTCAGAAACCCTTCGTTGAGCACCTCTTCGGCTTCTTCGGTAGTTGCCGAATACCGGAGGCAAATGCTTTTGGCGTAGCTGAAAAATTTCTTGAACAACACCCGTTGCGCCTGAGGATCCTGTAAGCGGCAGGCTTCGACGATGCTCAGCAAATCGTCGTCCGAGAAAGATCGCTTCCTGAACAGCAACGTTTTATTAGTTAGAGAGTTGAACCCACAAGTAATTTTCGATTTACCTGAAAACTACTTAATAAACTAAGGTACGTGGAAGCTTAGCCGAATGTTGCAGCGTATGGTCTTTTTAATTTGAAATAAACACAATGGAAAAGACATGGCCGAACAGATATGCACAAGGCTTCATTATTAGTACCTTTACTCTTTCGATTTGATTGACTAACTATAAATGCACCGGACTGCAACGTAGTTTATCGCCCCGGCGTATAAACAATCGGGCAGATGGGAGCATCGCCAAATACACGTGGGAATGAAACAGCAAACAGTGTCGATTTTAATAATCGGGGGCGATGCCTCAGCCGCGATCAACCTGAAATCGCGGCAGGGCTATGTTTCCCGGTTTGTTCATCAGTTGCAACAGGCGGGTTGGGAGGCTCGGGTCGAATTACACACGCCCGTTAGCCTCGACACGGCACTGCCCTTACTGTACCGTTTAAACCTGAATCGATTTGATTTAATTATACTACAGCTCGACCACGCGACCCTGCAACACCCAATTACCCAGAAAGCCATCACGGCTGCAACACCCGCTACCGTTTCGGGCGTATATGCCGATAATACAATGGCCTCGCAGTATGGTTTTGCATCGGCCCCGGTAGCGGCCCAACCCCGTTGGTGGTCGCCGTGGGTCGAGTGGGCAACGCTCGGAAAACTAAAGCTCCGCAAAGCACTAAACCGCTCGCAACCACTCGAAACGGTAGAAGCCCGACTCGAAGACCTGCTGTATTATCTCGAACCGTTCCGGCGTCGGCTAGTGGTCATGACACCCATGCCGCACTTGCACCCCATTAGCGGGTGGCTCCGTCGGCAAGGCCGGTGGCTCTTCAGGCAGTTGGGTCGGCAACACCTCATTTCAGTGTTCGACTCAGCGAGCGTGATTCAGGAACGGGCCGAATATTTTGATGACAATACCAGAGGGAACCTCAGCTCGGTAGCTCATGACCTGCTGGGACAAGCTCTGTACGAATTTATTCAGATCAACGCCTTGCTGCCGGAACGCTCAAAGCGCCACCCACGACAGCATTAACGTCGACACGTCGAACCGTCGAACCGTCGAACCCGGAACATGGCTTGATCGTATTACCCAATCGCTCACTTGTGCCATGAACCGATTCCAGTTTTTAAAACATCTGGGGCTTTCCGGAGCCGCCCTGCTGACAGCGCTCGCAGCCTGCCAAACCGGCGAAGTTGCCCCGGTCGGACCCGTTGATTTTGAGGTTGATCTGAACGATCCGGACAGCCTGCCCCTCGCGCGCGTTGGCGGATTCATTGTTCGTAATGGCGTGGTCGTAGCGCATACATCAGCCAATACGTTTGTGGCTGTCACGCATACGTGTAGCCACGAAGGGCGCGAGCAGGTCACCTGGCGAAACGGCGAATTTTACTGCACCGCGCACGGCGCCCGCTTCGATACGGGCGGCAAAGGCTTGAATAAAGAAGGGCAACGCGGCCTGACCGTGTATTCGATTGAGCAGAAAGGCAACTTACTGCGTATTCATTCGTAACAGGCCCGCCCGATAGCACTGACTATTCATACAAAAACCCGCCAATTGGCGGGTTTTCTGGTTAAACAGGCAGATAGAATTAGTGACTGTGCTGGGTGCGACAGTTCCAGATATTGTAAAGGTGCGAGCCCACCAAACCCAGTGAAGCTACGTACGCTGCGTATTCGAACAACTCACTCACATCTTCCAGAATGATACAAACGGCAAACAGGCCTAAAAAGCCCCACAGGGCCCGGCGTACCCCAACGGGTGCGTGCCGGGTAGCAAAGAAAACCGCCACAATATTGACGCCGATAAAGATGTAATCTAAGCTCAGGTAGCTCGTTCGAACAACATCGTTCTTTAGTAATGACGACGTAACGAGCAAGACCGGGGTAATCAGGCAATGAATGAGGCAGAGCACCGAACCGGTGATACCAACGTAATCGGCTCTATGGGAGGTAAGACTGCTTTTCATGGACAACAAATTGCGTTCAGCTTGGTCAGACGTGTAGGTGTCTAACCACAATTGTTGCAGCAAAGTTGCAAAAACTTACGCACAATTCAGAATATCTTTGTCAGAACGGTGTACCCCATCAGCTTGCCACTTTTGTTGTATGTCTCTGTTCGAACATCGAAAATAGTTTTGTCGCTGCGGTAATTTACACTTTTCAGGCTCACCGGAATACCGATACCCATGACCCGGTTTTTCATGTCGAAATCCGACGACACTTTGTACACCTCAAACGTACCGGCCGGGGTGGTCAGCGTCTCCTTCCCGTCGACCTGCCGATTGGTCATCTGAAGGCTCGACTCCATCATGAGCGAGCCGTTGGTATAAAATTCGGCTTCCATTTGCCCATCGGTCAGTTTCTGGCCAACACTCATCTGCCGGGGGTACGCTAACTGATTGGCTTTCATCCGCATTTCGGCGTCTTTAAACGCCTGATTTTGTCCTGATGCCAGCATACCCGACAGGTCGGCTACGAGTTGGTCGCCGGTGCAGGTGTATTTGACTAAGCTGGGTGCCTGTCGGCTTTTACCTTTCTCATCGAGCGACTGAAACTCCAGCTCGACAATGGTGCTGCTCCCTTCTTTCCGCACATTTTTCACGAGGTACGTCATGCGGCCATTCGGCTTGTCTTTGGCCGTGTAGCTCTGCATTTCGTAACCCATACCGGGCTTAAACGTCAGGCCGAGGCAGTCTTGCGCCAGCAGTCGAAGGGGCAACAATCCCAGCAGCAGCAGAAGTAGATTTTTCACGATACAGTACGGGTTTGCGTTTAAATAGCTAAAGCTATACAACCCGCCCGAATGGAACGTAAAGCTTTGAGCCAACGGCCTCAAACCCAGATCATACTGCTCACGCCCATAAGCATGATAGCCTTGCAGAGCTGGCTCAGAAACGCAAAGTCGCGTTTGGTATCAGCCCGGACCAGCCGGTACACCAGTCCCGTAATGGGCACCAGCATGACGAAAAAGATAACGTTCAGGTTGGGGTTTTTCAGGTCACCGGCTACAATGAACAGGGTAGCGATAAAACTGGCAATGAGTACGTACAAAAACGCTTTGGTTCGGCGGATGCCCCAAACAATAGGCAAGGTTCGGCAACCAAAACGAGCATCGCCCCGCACATCTTCCATGTCTTTGATGATTTCCCGCACGAGCGTAATCACAAACGCAAACGACGCATAAATGAGCAACAGATCTACGTTTTGCCGGTAATAAACCGCCAGCACCAGCAACGACAGGGCCGTCAGAAACGATACGATCAGGTTACCAATAAACGGTTGCCGCTTAAACTGAGCCGAGTAAAACCAGAGCAACGTAGCTGATAATACGTTGACCACAAACACCCATTTGTCAACGTACAGACCTACAGCGCATCCCGCCAGATTGAGCAGTTGGTGCGCCCCCATGGCTACCCGTCGCTTCAGGTAACGCCCGATTACTACGCGCTCCGGCTTGTTGATGATGTCGATCTTGATGTCGAAATAGTCATTGATAATGTAACCTGCTGCGGCAATGCAAACCGTGGAGAAACAAAGCAGCAGAATGACCGGATCGAGCAGAGCCTCCCGCAATGGGGCCCCGGTGGGGGCAATGATGCACAGGCGGGCCAGATACTGGGTCAGCACGATAATCAGCAGGTTTCGGACGCGGATCAGGCGCACGAACCCCAGCAAAAACGCCCAAAATGGCAGACGACGGGTCATGATCGGTTTATAAGGGCTCGTTAAGGGCATCAAAGGTAGAAAGTTTCGGTACGTTGGTAAACCCCGTTTTATTAGCTGGACACAATGTTTTGCCCGTTGCGGGAAATCATTTGCGGGAGAAACGATGTTGTCGTGTAAAACCGTTCGCACAAGCGGCCCATTCGTTCTCCATGAAAATAGGTATAGTCTGTTATCCCACGTTTGGGGGCAGTGGCGTTGTCGCCACTGAATTAGGTAAAGCGCTGGCCCAGAATGGCCACCAGATTCACTTCATTACCTACCAGCAACCCCCCAGGCTGGATTTTTTCAACGAGAACGTTTTCTACCACGAGGTCAATATTCCCTCGTACCCACTGTTTCAGTTTCCACCCTACGAAACGGCTTTGGCCAGCGAAATGGTCAATGTGGTGCTGAACGAGAACGTCGATCTGCTGCACGTACACTACGCCATTCCGCACGCATCGGCGGCCTACATGGCGAAAATGATTCTGCGGTCGCAGGGGCGGCATGTGCCCGTTGTGACTACCCTGCACGGTACCGACATTACGCTGGTGGGCAAAGATGCCTCCTACGAACCGGTCGTAACGTTTAGTATCAACGAATCGGACGGGGTCACGGCGGTTTCCGAAAATCTGCGGCAAGACACCTACGCCCACTTCAACATCACCCGCGAGGTGGAGGTAATTCCGAACTTCATTGACCTGACCCGGTTTAAACGGCAGAACAAAGACCATTTCAAAACGGCCATTTGCCCCAACGGCGAGAAGCTGGTGGTGCACACCTCCAACTTTCGGCGGGTGAAACGTATCGACGATGCCGTGATGACGTTTTACCACCTCCGTCAGCAGATTCCGGTGAAGCTACTCCTGGCCGGCGACGGCCCCGAGCGGACTCGTATTCAGCAACTGTGTCGCGAACTCGGTATCAGCGACGATGTCCGGTTTTTGGGTAAACTCGATGCCGTCGAGGAGATCTTGTCGGTGGCCGATTTGTTTCTGATGCCTTCCGAAAACGAAAGCTTCGGGTTGGCGGCTCTCGAAGCACTGGCCTGCGAGGTGCCCCTGATCACGTCGAACGCGGGGGGTCTGCCGGAGCTGAACATTGGGGGAGTTACGGGTTTTCTGAGCCCCGTAGGCGACGTAGCCGACATGGTCAAAAACGCCCTGTACGTACTTGATGACGAGAATCTGCCCCGTTTCAAGGAAAATGCTCTGGCCCGCGCCCGCGAATTCGAACTGTCGAAAATTCTGCCTTTGTATGAGCAACATTACGAGCGCGTTTTAACAACCAGCAGTGGACAATTGACAACGAACAACTGACAACGAACAACGAGCAGCGAACAACTGACAACGAACAACTGACAACCAGCAACGAACAGTTAATAACTATCTGCAGTTCACCGCTAACTGTTCGTTGTTAACTGATACCTGTTCGTTGTTCACTGGTAACTGTTCATTGTTCACCCATAACTGAATTTATGAATCCAAACATACCTCAAACCGGACAGACGCGCATCGTGATCGTTGGCGCGGGTTTTGGTGGGCTCCGACTGGCCCGGATGCTGGCTGATCGGCGCGAATTTCAGGTGGTGCTGGTCAACCGGACCAACTACCACGAATTTCAACCGCTGTACTATCAGGTAGCTACCGCCGGTCTCGAAGCCAACTCCATTCTGTTTCCGCTGCGGGCCGTGTTTGGGGGTTGTAAAAACGTGCATATCCGGGTCACAACGGTCACGCAGATTCGCCCGGCCGACAAAGAAATCGACACCGAGTTGGGGCCCATTGCCTACGATTATCTGGTCATGGCAACCGGTGCCGACACCAATTTTTTTGGGCAGCAGAACATCATTGAGAAAGCGCTCCCGATGAAGTCGGTGTCTGAAGCAATTGCCCTCCGCAACCGGATTCTGCAAAACTTTGAAGATGCACTGAGCGTCGAAACCGACGATGAGCGCGATGGACTCATGGACGTAGTGGTAGTAGGCGGTGGCCCCACGGGGGTGGAACTTTGCGGCACTCTGGCCGAAATGAAACGCACGGTACTACCCAGCGACTACCCCGAGCTTGATTTTGAGATGATGCAGATTTTCCTCATCGAATCGGGTGGGGAGCTACTGGGGCCCATGTCGGAGAACTCACACAAAAAGTCAGAAGAGTACCTGCGCGAGCTGGGCGTGGATGTCCGCCTGAATACCCGTGTGAAGGACTTCGACGGCCGCACGGTGTATATGAACGACGGCACCAGTCTGCGGACTAACAACCTGATTTGGGCTGCGGGCGTGAAAGCAACACCCTTAGCGGGTTTGCCGCCCGAAGTGATGGGGCGCGGGGGCCGGGTACTGGTAAACCGGTACAGTCAGGTCGAAGGCTTCACGGATATTTTTGCGCTGGGCGATGTCGCGCTGATGGCCGAGGGCGAAGCCTGGCCCAACGGACACCCACAAATAGCCCAGCCGGCTATTCAGCAGGGTAAACATTTGGGCAAAAACCTGATGCGGCTCGCCAAAAACAAACCCCTCGAACCCTTCACGTACAAAGACCTCGGCACGATGGCGACCATCGGACGCGGATTAGCGGTTGTCGATTTGCCCTTCCTGAAATTTAGCGGTGTTCTGGCCTGGCTTACCTGGCTCATGGTTCACCTGATGGCCATTGTGGGGGTAAAAAACCGGCTCCTGATCCTGATCAACTGGATGTGGAACTACCTCACCTACGATAACTCGCTCCGGCTCATCATCCGGCAAAAACTACCGGCCGGAAATTTTTCCAATATGCAAGAGAGGGTAGCCGACACCTTGGTTGTCAACAAGCAGAGTTAACCTATTTTTTTCACTAAAATAAGTTCTGTTTGTATGTTCTGCCCATTCCATAATCTTAGCTGAACCCAGAGGTGGTCAAGTGAGTTTACCACATAGTTTTGCGCACTATTCTACTGTACCAAGCATGTGCAGAAGGGCCGTTGCGAGCGCATAACCGTGTTACAACCTCTTGTTCAACCGGTTAGCCTCGTTTATCGACCAGCCTGCATACGAATCAACAACAACCTTATTATGCAAGCTAAAATAGACGATTTCCGCCCGGGTTACCATGCCCGTCCTAAAAACAACGGTACCAAACAACTTTTCGACAACCCCATTCTGGAGGCCCTTTCGCGCACCCACATTATGGTGCCCATCAGCATGTGGCTGGTTTCGTCGGCCGTACTGATGTGGTATGCCTTCACCTACACCGATATGTCGAATGGCGCCATTGGCGGGTTGTTTGTCGGTGGCTTTTTCATCTTCACCCTGTTCGAGTACATTCTGCACCGGTTTTTGTACCACCTGGAGCCGAAAACTCCGCAGCGGGCTAAAATTCAGTACACGTTTCACGGCGTACACCACGAGTACCCGAAGGATAAAACCCGTTTGGCCATGCCTCCAGCGCTGGCAATCTTTATGTGGCTGGCCTTTTTCGGCTTTTTCTTCCTGATTATGGGCGAGGCCTCGTATGCGTTCTTTCCGGGATTTCTGGTAGGCTACTCGGGTTATCTGGCCATCCACTTCATTGTGCACGCCTACGCTCCACCTAAAAACTTCTTTAAGTGGCTCTGGATCAACCATAGCATCCACCACTACAAGAACGAAGATAGCAACTACGGGGTATCATCGCCCCTGTGGGACCACATCTTCGGGACGTATCAGAAATAGAGGAGGAAGGAGAAAGCAATAAAAGGAGAAGGGAGGCTGACACACTGGATATGTTGCGTCAGCCTCCCTTTTCCCTTTCCCCCCTTCGCCCTTTAATTTATATACGACTCCCCTGCCTGCCCAAACAGAACCGGCACCGATACGTACGCGTCGAGTTGCTCATTGAGCACCAGTACGCTGATGATCGAGTCGGCGCTGGCCAATAAAGGCCGTTGGGCGTCGGCCAGCTTGCGCGCACCGGCTCGGGTTACGGCATAGGCGTGAGTACAATCATGCAGCCCCGCCCGACGAAGATTGGCCGAGTACGTCCGGGGCAGGTAATTACGGGCCTCCCGGCGCGACCACCGCAGCACCCCCAGCGGACTCACCAGGTTATAAAACCACTGCTTGCGCCGTTGCGCCGTGTTTAGCTCTTCGTTTTTGGTGTATCCCAAATAAAGCAGGTCCCAACGGGCGGGCAGCTGTTCGAGCACCCGGGGCAGTTGGTTGAGTCGGTCAATGCAGGGCACCACATCGTCCTCAAAAATCAAAACCCGCTCATACCCTTCCCGAACCATCTCCTCGTAAATAGCCCGGTGCGACAGCGCACAGGCAATTTCACCCGTCATCAGCCCTTCGGGATGAATGTACCGGGGTTCGCGCACGGTCACATCGTCAATCAGCCCCTGCCGGATCATATCGTCTCGGTCGATATCCAGCTTATCGACAGCCCAGTAAATATCGTAGTTAAGCCCCCGGAGAAGCTCCCGAAAACGAGCGTGCCGGTCGGTAGCCCGACGCAGGCTAATCACGTATATTTTGTCGAAATAATCGTTCAATGCCGCCCAGGCATCACGCGTTTCAGACGCAACAGATTCAACAGCCATTAGAGCGTTTTTGATAGAGTGTAACCGACAAACTTACGACAATTGGCGCGGATCATTCTAAACTCTCGACTCAACCATGTACGACAGGGTGTAGGACAAGTTTAATTTTTCGACCGCCCGGCGGCCCGGAAGATTACAGGATGTACAGGATTATTTATAGGGAAGAAAATCCTGTACATCCTGTAATCCTGTCGAAAAGACCTTCCGTCGAGCTTATCACAAAGAACTTGTCCTACACCCTGGCTCGAACTACCGCAGCAGTCGGTCGATCAATTTGGTGAGTTGCGCGTTGTCGTCGGGCAGAAACGTATTCGCCCGGGCGGTTTTTCCGTCGCGATTTAGCAGAAACGCCCCCGTAAATTGCCCGGCACCCAGCCGCATCATTAGCTCCTGAAGCTGACCGGCGGTAGCCAGGATATGGTCGCCCCGTAGGTTGTTTCGGATCAGGTATTCGAGCAACTGCTCACGCTCGGCGGCATCGCCCTGAGCCGTAACGTACAGTAGCGACAGTTCGCTCGGTGCGTACTGCTCACGCAGTTGCTGAGCCAAAGCCGCCAGCCGCCGGTTTTCTTCGTCGCTAAGCGTCCACAAAAATACATACACCAACCGGCTTCGGTTGCGGCTAAGCCAGGTATCGAGCAGGGCACCACCCTTCTGCGTGCTGTTTTCCGAAATCAGAATCCCCGTGGCCAGTTCGGCATTGTCGTTGGTTTTGGGGTTGAGCCCCGCAATGGCCCGCCGAAACCGGGCGCTGTCGGCTACGGCCAGGGTGTACAGCTCATCGAGCGACTGAATCACCCGCGTATCCGTGAGCTGCGGGCGACCATACTCGTACAGAAGTCGGCTGTTTCGGATGCTCGATGTCTGAAACCCGTTAGCGAGCCAGGTAGCCATCACCATCTGCACCGATGGCGTATCAATGAGGCTCCGGGCTTTGTCGGCCATGGTCTCAAAACTGACCAGCCGTTGCAGGGTATCAGGGCTACGTTGCAAAATCCGTTGCAGATACCGCATATCCGAAGCCCGCGCTGAGTTAGCCGCCTGCCAGCCTTCCAGGCGGCTTTTTTCTTCGGCGGTCAGGTCACGGCCGTACCGCAACATAAGCGACGCCAACCGCCCTACCGGTAGCGAGTAGGTCTGAAACGGGTCGTGCTGCACCACGTAACTCGCCAACCGACCCACCGACACAGCGCGGGCTGCCGTCAGAATCGGGTCAGCGGCCGGGCGCAGGCTATCGGTTAGCGTTGGGGGTAGCTTCCGGTTTTCGGCGCTTGCCATATCGTACACAAACGAAGCCGCGTTGTAGCGGTTGGTATTGCCGATCCACTGCTCCACCAGCGGAAACACGGCCTCGCCCCCCTGCTGCCGAAACTTCCGGAACGCGGCCGCATAGGCCGTGTACACCCGGCTGAACACCGACGCGGGCGACTGCCCCGATACCTGCTCGGAAAGCCGCGTGGCATCGACCGGGTTCTGCCGGGCTTCGAAGGCTTTGTAGCGGGCAAATTGCCGGTTTACCTGCGCATTGACACCCCCAAACGTAAACGGCACCGCCGACCGGAAGAGCGAGTCAGCGTCGAGGGTAATGGTCAGGGTACCGGGTGCTGCCAGAAACGCCGTGCGCACCGGTCCAAATGCGAGCGACATTTCTTCCTGACCTAAAATGAGGGGCATTTTTACGGCAAACGTACCGTCGGGGTTAAGCGGAGCCGGCCGGATGAGCTCGGCCTCTGACCGAAGCATATTGTTGCGGCTGATGAGCACATTGGGCGACTGCCGGTAGAGCTGAGGGGTCAGATTACGGATGCGGCCCGAAATCAGAACCGAGTCGGTCTGAGCCCAGGCTGCCGGTGCCAGTAACCAGATGAAAAGCAGATAACGGAGCATGAGTTGTTGAAACGTTGAACAGATACCTGTTCGGGAAAGACAGGCCTCAAAAATAGACAAGTGCCACCTATTCACAAGGTGCCAACAGAAATGGTTATCTTTGCAGAAATACAGACGTTAGATAGTCAGACAATAGACGTTAGACTCGCTGTTGTCTAATGTCCAGTGTCTATTGTCGCAAAGACCATGTTCGAAAATCTTCAGGATAAACTCAATAAGGCCATCAAGACCCTCAAAGGGCAAGGCCGGATTACCGACATCAACGTAGCCGCCACCATCAAAGAGGTGCGCCGGGCCCTGACCGATGCCGACGTAAACTATAAGGTAGCCAAGGAAGTAACCGACCGGGTAAAGGAAAAAGCCCTCGACCGCAAGGTACTCATTGCCGTGGAGCCGGGGCAGTTGTTTGTTAAAATCGTACAGGAAGAACTGACCGAACTGATGGGCGGTCAGGCGGAGTCGATCAATACCAAAGGAGACCCCGCCGTTATTCTGATTGCGGGTTTGCAGGGTTCGGGTAAAACCACGTTCTCAGGCAAACTATCGGCTTATCTCAAAAAACAGGGCCGGGGTGTGCTGCTCGTAGCCGCCGACATTTACCGCCCGGCTGCTATCGATCAGCTCAAAGTGCTGGGTGAGCAGGTTGGTGTGGAGGTGTACGCCGAGCCAGAAAATAAAAATGCAGTCGAAATTGCCCGCAACGCCATTGCCCACGCGAAGAAAACCGGCAAGAAAATCGTCATCGTTGACACCGCCGGTCGTTTGGCCGTCGATGAGCAGATGATGCAGGAAATTGAGAACGTAAAAGCGGCCATCAACCCCTCAGAAACTCTGTTTGTGGTGGATTCGATGACGGGTCAGGATGCCGTGAATACGGCCAAGACCTTCAACGACCGCCTGAATTTCGACGGGGTGGTGCTGACTAAACTCGACGGCGACGCCCGCGGTGGGGCTGCCCTCTCGATTCGGTCGGTGGTGGAGAAGCCGATCAAGTTTATCAGCACGGGCGAGAAAATGGAAGCCCTCGACGTGTTTTACCCCGACCGGATGGCAAGCCGGATTCTGGGCATGGGCGACGTGATTTCGCTCGTTGAAAAAGCCCAGCAGGCGTTCGACGAAGACGAAGCCAAGCGGATCAACGCCAAAATGCGGGCGAACAAATTCGACTTCTCGGACTTTCTCTCGCAGTTGCAGCAGATCAAGAAGATGGGTAACATCAAAGATCTGCTCGGCATGATTCCGGGCATGGGTAAGATGATCAAAGACCTCGACATCGACAACAACTCGTTTGCCCCCATCGAGGCCATCATCAACTCCATGACTCCTAAGGAGCGTTCGAACCCCGACCTGATCGACGCAAGCCGGAAGAAGCGGATTGCGGCCGGTAGCGGCACTACCATTCAGCAGGTAAACAACCTTCTGAAGCAGTTCGACGAGATGCGAAAGATGATGAAGAAAATGAACACCATGCAGGCGTCTGGCAAGCTGAATAAGATGATGAAATAATTAATGGTGAAAGAGTGAAAGAGCGAAAGAGTGATTAGGCAGTAACTGACAGGCTTGCATCACTCTTTCGCTCTTTCGCTCTTTCGCTCTTTCGATATGAAATCAATCGCCCTTTCCCTGTTTCTGTTTTGCCCATTCATCGCCTTTGGTCAGGCTTCGGTTGCGTACTATCCGTTCAACTCGTTTTTGTCGGTGAGCAGCAATCCGAACAAGCCGGTTTGGTTTGATGCGCGGGTGCAAACCAACACCTTGTTTGGTTCGCTGAGTACTACGCTGGCGCCCATGATCAACGTTCGGCGGACCACCACAGCCAATTATTACGTTGGCGCCAGCGCGCGGTTCAACGCCCTCAATTCGTTGGCTGATACCGACGTGCTCGAAGGCTATGCCCTGCACGTGGGTGTGCGGGTAGTGCCCCTTACGATTCTGCCCAATGTTCGGGTAGCGTTTGAGCTGTCGCCCTTTGCCCGGTCTAATTTCAAAAGCGGTATTTTCTATTCTTATCTGGGGGTAGCCTACCAGTTTAACAAACGGGTAAAAAACCAATAAACTCCGGGCTGAGCATTCGATCTGCTTCGTTTGATACGATAAACCCGCCCGAAGTCAGTTAACAGGCTGACTTCGGGCGGGTTTCGTTTGAAGCGGTCTCCTTAACGAGCCAGCACGAGTTTGGCTCCACTTCCAAAGCGTAGCAGCCCGCCCGCTTCATACCGAATCTGAAGCGCTTCGCCCACCCCACGATCCGGAATCATGACTGCGTGCCGGATCAACACTGGATCACTAACGAGAGGTACCCGATCGCATGACCAGATGGCAGGGTTTGTCCAATCACCAGCCTGAATGGTTACCATTCCGTTGCACGGAGGAGCAACGCCCAAGGTACGGAAGGTAAGAGACTGATTGTTGCTGGGCGCTACGTTGCCATTAGCACAATCATAGAAAATCATCCACTCATAGGTAGTTCGGGGACTCAGATTAGTTAATGTGTAAGAAACAGGGTCGTACGTAGCCTGGCTCGAAACGAGTACAGTAGTCCAGGAACCACTCCCGGCAACGCGATATTTAATGACAGGAAGAATACCCGTTGGCCGGGGCGAACTGGCGTGGCTCCAGGTTAACCGAGCGGCTGTTTCACTAATTCTATCCGCATATACCCGGTTTAAAACCGGGCAAGACGTTGTTACATAGCGCGACGGAGACCAATCTGAATATATATCATTACCACAGGCATTTCTAAACTGGAGCTCATAGGTCGTGTTGGGCATCAGCCCAGCTAAGCTATTAACAGCCCCTGTAAACGCCCGCGTTGCCCACGCATCCCTGCCAATCCGATACCGAACTTCGTATGTATTGGGCTGCGCGATATACAGCTTAATGGTATCGGCCAGCGCCTGAATGGATGTAATGAAAACAGTTCCACTACAGCGTGTCCGGAAGAATGAGACAGGACTAAAGTCATTTGAACCAGCACATGTGCTGCGCACTTTCCATTCAACCAGACTATTGTTGGCAAGCCCGCCAAGTGTAAAATTCGTGCCCGACACCACAACCCTGTTCCAGTTCCCGCCTATCACCCGCCATTGCAGCTCTGATGTCGCATTCGTAGTGCGCCAGTTGAGCACCGCCTGATTAACCGACACTGTTTGATCCAGATCGCTGACCAAGGTACAGGAAGCAGGCCCCGGACAGGCTGAGGCCGGAAACTGATACGTATTTGACGTACTGGAACTGATACCATTACAATTGCTCTGCACATAATACTCAATCCAGGCCCCAGAGGGCAGGTTATACAGGTAGTACGAATTGTACGGTGTTGAATACGCTGTCCATTGACCATAATTTACCCGAACCCAAACCGTATACGTGGTTCCGGGCGAACAGCCCCCTCGCCATTCAAGGGCAGTAGAATTACAATCTGAGCGAGCCGTGAGTGCTGTTGGCTGGCTGCACTGTGTGTAAAAGGTTTGCGGTTGACTAAAGGCCGCGTTGGCCGACGTCGAACAAACCGCCCGTACCCGCCATTCATAGTTGGTAGCCGGCGCTAAGCCCGTCAGCGAGTGGATGTATGTTTCGACTTGTGTGCTCGACCAGTTAGCCGCCCCAATAGCGCGCCAGCTTACTTCATACTGACCATACACAAAGTCGCCTACGGGGCCCGCCCAGGCTACCGAGGCCTGATTTGTCCCCACGCAAAGGGTACTTAGTCGGCTCGGGGGCGCACAGGTCGTGGTGAACGATTGCAGCGGCCCATACGATGGAGCCTGACCACTCAGACAGTGTACCGCAACCTGCCATTCGTAGGCCGTGTTCTCGGTTAAGCCTTCCAGACTGACAACGCTTTGGACGTTCACATTAGCGATGGTATTCCAGACCGATGCCCCTGCCGGTCGCCAGCGTACGTCTGCGTTAACGAATGCCGAGTAAGACAGCAACGCCCGATTCGCTTCGGCAACGGTTTTGTAACTGATATAGCCCGTTTCGCAGTCGTTTACTGTGAATGATTTGCCGCCAACAAAAGGGCTGGTTGTCCCGTTGACACACACCGACTGCACCTGCCATTCGTACGTTCCGGCAGTAGCAAAAAACTGCCGCGAACTGGGTTGAACATCGTTGGCTACCTGCCATTCTGTTAGGCTCTTGTTATCGGCCGTAATGGGTCGCCAACGAAGATTGTAACTTGTGTTTTGTGCGGTGGTCCAAGAAAAATTCTGATATGGCACCGATTCGTAGCTGTAAAACCCTGTAGCCGACAAACCCGTTGGGGCCGAGCATATCGTTTGAAACGAACTAACAGAAGAATAACCCGACTGGAGATTATTGCATTGTGCCTGTAGCTGCACCTCGTACGATGTATTGTCGACTAATCCGGTCAGAATGTAGGGTGACTGCGGCAGGTCTGCTACGGTATTCCAGAATGTACCACCGGCAGGTCGCCATTGCAACGTGTAACGGGCATTGGTTACCCCGCTGGGATTCCAGGCGATTGTGGCAGCATATGAGCTACCGGCCGTTATGGACGTAACCGTCGGGGTAGAGCAGTACGTACTAAAGGTTTGAATAGGAGAAAAATCTGAGTTGAGCCCGCCGAAACAGCCAGTGGCCACCCGCCATTCGTAGCGACCTGCCAATCCGGCTACATTGATCGACGACGCCCCCGGAACCGCAACCGAACTCCAGTTGGTTGTCCCCTGCAATCGATATTGCAACGTAAATCCGGCCACATTCCGGTTCTCCTTCCAATAAAAATACGTCGATGTCCCACCGGTAGAAACGTTCAGGTCAGTAGGCACAAAACAATCAGAATTGAACCGCTGGCTCGGAGAAAAATCACTCATCACGTCGCTTGAGCAGAAAGAAGCCACCTGCCATTCATAAGCTGTGTATGGCGTTAAACCCGTGAGTGCATACGGCTGGTAGGCAAAAGCAGGAACCAAAATCCAGTCAGCAGCTCCTACTACCCGATATCGAATCTGATATTTGTACCGATAGTCACTGTCTGAAAAATTCAGATCGGCCCGGGTAGGCGTAACATTCTGGCTGGCAAACCCGTAAAGTCCATTTCGGCAGGTTGTTGAAAACGAACTACCACTGGTAAATGTACTGCTGTTACTCGCCGAACACTGGTAGGCCACACCCCACTCGTACACCGTATTCGACAGTAATCCTGTCAGACTCACAACTGGCGAGTACGAGTTAGTACTGATCGGTACTGTAGTCCATTCGGCCCCCTGTGGTCGGTAGCGCACCGTATAAGTACGGACGAACCAGTCACTGGAATAGTAATTGTCCCAGCGCAACTCAATCGACTGCATGGTATTGTTGTTTGTCCGCAAATACGAGGCTGGATTCGGGCAGGCTGTGGTAAATGTCTGCGGAGCCGTGTACGAGAAGGACGTAGGCGATTCGCTACAAACAGGCGAAACCTGCCATTCATACCCTGTTTTTTCCTGCAATCCCGTCAGGCTCAGATATTGACTAGTTTGCGGTGGCAAGGTTGTATAAGTAGCCGTTCCAAGCGGGCGGTAGCGAACCAAGTACAGACCAACCACCGGACTGATCTCAGACCAGTTTAATCGGGCCGATGTATTTTCTACTTGCGCAGTATATGGGTTCACAATTCGGTTCAACGCACAGGCAGCCGTTGTGAAACTCTCGGTGCTCGAGGGTGCAGAAGCACTGGTTGAAACCGTACAGTAGGTAATCACACGCCACTCATAAACGGTCTCCGGTTTTAAATTCTGTATCTCCTGCGACGAATTACCAGCATAGACAGATGGCCCAATCGTACTCCAGGAGGCAACTCCAGAGGGTCTGATTTGTACAGCGTAGTAATGATCGTAAGCGGCATTCCAGCTAAGGTAAGCAGCCTTAAAAGTATAGGTTGCCGACGACCGTAGGTTAGTAGCTGTGTTTGTGCAGCTTTGCGTTGCAAAACTAACCGGGGGATTTGTGTACCCAGATACACTTGTATTTTGGCAGGTAGTCTGCACACGAACTTCATATTCAGTCTCCGGTGTAAGCCCAGTCAGATTTATTGAATAGTCGTAAAGCGTGTTGTAGCTGGGGTTGTAGAACGACGAGGAGGTTATCCAGGGAGAATCAGCCGGTGTTTTTCGTCGGTACTGCGTCTGGTAGGCGTATCCGTAATCAGCCAGATTATAGGCGCTTTTCCAAACCACCGTAGCCTGCGTGGCCGAAGAGGCCAGCAAACTCAGAGACCCGGGCGGGTTGCAGCTTGCCGTAAATGAGAGTGGGGTTGTAAACGAGCCTGTCGTACTACCACAGACGGCCTGAGCCCGCCATTCATACATTGAGTTAGGTGTTAATCCGGTCAACGAATAGCTCATTGTGGAAGCATACGGCTCCGGCCGTAACGCCGGAACTGTTGCCCAATCTCCTCCCTGTGGCCGCCATTGCAGCGTATAGGACGCACCGAGCGTTACTGGCCAGCGTAACAGAGCCTGCGTCGGCTGCGGTTCCTGCCGGGGGTTCGATATCGTACAGGCTGGTGTGGCAAACGTAGCGGTTGTGGAATAGGGCGAACAAACCGACCTAACCCGGTATGTGTAGGTTGTTCCCGGTGTCAGACCCGATAATGTGTAGTAAGTGGTAGACCCAGAGGAGCCCGTTATACCGCTCACACTGGACCACGATGCCGAGTCACTCGTTTTCAGGTCCACTGTAAACTGCGTAGTTCCTGTTGAGCCACTGTAAAAATACCAGCTCAGTGGAGCTGCCGTAACGGATACACTATAGGGCGTGTTGAGAGAAGGGGGCGAACAACTATAGGTAGTTGTGAATGACACGGGGCCACCGTACCACGTTGCTGACCCGGTCGGACGCATCTGCCATTCATAAGCCTGCCCGTCGCTCAGGCCGGTTAAGCCGAAAGTAGTCGTAGGGATTTCGGACGTGATAATCCAAATGGAGGCCCCCTGCTCTCGCCAGCGAATGTCGTACGTAGTTGGCGAGGACGCAGCCGTCCAGTTTAGCTGGGCTGAGGTAGAACTGATAGCACTCGTGAACGGATTGTGTGGAGAGCTTTGCGCTGATGTGTGCTCCAGACGGAGCAAGACCAACGCTAAAATTAAGCAATATGTCAGGTGTGTAAAAAGTTTCTGCATGCAGAAGGGTTCGGTTACTGTAGTAGCTATACGGAAAGAGCACGAATGGCTGAAAATTGAGAATTAATTTCTCAACATTCAACCATTCGTGCTCTTTAGGTAAAAATAAAGTCTACTTACAAATCCACCGAAAAGGCCGACAGTTTGACAAACTGCCCAACCCGGTCCTGAATTTCTTCGGGCGTGAGGTCAATGATACGCTCGGCACCAAATTTCTCTACGCAGAAGCTCGCCATAGCCGAGCCATAAATCACCGCCCGCTTCATGTTGTCGAACGAGGTGTCGTCGGTTTTGGCGAGGTAGCCGATAAAGCCACCGGCAAACGTATCGCCCGCGCCCGTGGGGTCAAATACCTCTTCGAGCGGCAGGGCCGGTGCAAAGAAGATGCGGCCGCTCTGGGTTGGGTCGTCCTGAAACAGCAGGGCACCGTGCTCACCTTTCTTGATAATCACCGTTTTAGGCCCCATTTTCTGGATGGTGGCAGCCGCCCGTACCAGCGCGTAGTCGCCGGTGAGTTGGCGGGCCTCTTCGTCGTTCAACACCAGCACATCAACCAGGGGCAGCAACGCCTTCAGGTCGTCGTTGGCAATGTCGATCCAGAGGTTCATGGTATCGAGCACAATCAGCTTGGGTCGCTTGGTCAGTCGGTCAACCACCATTTTCTGAATAGCGGGCGAGGTATTGCCCAGCATCAGGTACTCGCAATTCTGGTAAGCTGCGGGGATAACAGGGTCAAAATCACCCATTACGTTCAGCTGCACCTCCACCGTATCGCGGGTGTTCATGTCATTGTGGTACTTGCCCGACCAGAAAAACGTTTTTTCACCCTGCCGAATCTGAAGGCCCTCGGTATCTACACCGTGGCTCTGGAGAATGTCGATCATCGACTGCGGGAAATCGTCGCCCACAACGGCCACCAGATTATTGGGCCGCACAAAGTACGAAGCCGAGAGGGTGATGTAGGTGGCGGCTCCGCCAATGATTTTATCTGTTTTGCCAAAAGGGGTTTCGAGTGCGTCGAACGCAACGGACCCGACCGTTAGTAAACTCATCCGTTTCTTGCTGTTAAAGCGACAAAGATAGGGATAGAATCAACCTGTTCACCGACACCCGTTTAGGAGCCGGTTGGCAGCCGTGTCTCCAACCCGTATAAAGGCCCGCCGGTTGTCAGTATTTCCGGTGGTCAATCCTCTTTTTCGTTCACAACCTACGGGTGCCCCACGGCCCCTCAACTATTTCTCTCCTATGCCCCAATTCTCGTTTAACCGGCGTCAGTTTTTACAGGGAACATCGGCCTCCCTGGCCCTGACGGCCTTGGGTTTCGATGGCCCAGCCATGCCCCTGTCACCCAATGCCAAAACCTACCGGGTATCGCTCATCGGCACCGGTTGGTACGGAAAAAGTGATTTGTTCCGCCTGATTCAGGTAGCACCCGTTGAGGTAGTTGCCCTCTGCGACCCCGACCGGAATCAGCTCGAAAAGGCGGGCGAGCTGGTGAGTCAGCGTCAGGCATCGAAAAAAGTACCCAAGCTCTACGGCGACTACCGCAAGATGCTGGCCGAGCAACCCGCCGACATTGTCCTGATTGGCTCACCCGACCACTGGCATGCCCTTCAGGCTATTGATGCCGTGAAAGCCGGGTCGCACGTGTACGTGCAGAAACCCATCAGCGTCGACGTGATCGAGGGCGAGGCCATGGTAGCCGCAGCCCGCAAATACAACAAAGTAGTGCAGGTGGGTACGCAGCGGAAAAGCACTCCTCACCTGATCGACGCTAAGAAGAACATTGTAGATGCCGGTTTGCTGGGCAACATTTCGCACGTGGAAATGTGCTGCTACTTCCACATGCGCGCCAATGGCAACCCTCCTACCGAGCCGGTTCCCGCCTTTTTCGACTACGAAATGTGGACCGGCCCCGCTCCCATGCGCCCCTACGATGGGCTACCGCACATCCGCTGGTGGCGTACCTTCAATGAGTACGGCAACGGGATTATGGGCGACATGTGCATTCACATGTTCGATACCGTCCGGTGGATGCTCAAGCTCGGCTGGCCCAAGCGCATTACCTCAACGGGTGGCATTTTTGTGCAGAAAGAAGGCAAGTCGAACATTGCCGATACACAGTCGGCGGTATTTGAATACGACAACCTCAACTGTGTTTGGCAGCACCGTAGCTGGGGCACCCCGAACAACCCCGAGTACCCCTGGTCGTTTACACTATACGGCGACAAGGGTACGCTCTGGGCCAGCACCATGCAGTACGACTTTGTGCCCGTCGATAAAAACGGCCCCACCAAAGGTGAGAAGATCCACAAAGACGTAGTGTACGAAAAGGAAAAGTACCCAGAAGACCTGAAAGAAGAGCGTATTGAGCTCAATGCGGCCCCGGCCACCCGCCTGCATATGCTCGACTTTATCAAGGCCATTGAGAACAACAGCCGCCCAGTAGCCGACATTGAAGAAGGGCACATCTCAACGGCAAGCTGCCTGTTGGCCAATATTTCGATGAATCTGGCTGGTCGGCCACTTGTGTACGACCCCAAAAAGCGGGTTGTTGTGGGCGACAAAGAGGCTACCGCTATGTTGCAGCGCCCCTACCGCAAGCCCTGGCAGCACCCCGACCCCAACCGGGTGTAAACGGGTTTTCACAACTGAACGTGGGTTTGTAAACAGGAGCGGGTAACTTTGTGGTGGCTGATAAAGCCAATAGAGCCGCAACGTTACCCGCTCAATTTATGATCACAGAAACCCCTTCCCACTACGACCACCTGGAGCAGATGTCGGTACACGACCTGCTGGTTGGGATCAACAACGAAGACAAAACGGTACCCTTAGCCGTTGAGAAAGCCATTCCGCAGATCGAAGCACTCGTGGCCGCCACCGTCGAACGGATGCGGGCCGGAGGGCGGTTGTTCTACATCGGAGCAGGTACAAGCGGCCGGTTGGGCGTGGTCGATGCATCGGAGTGCCCCCCTACGTATGGCGTACCGTTCGACATGGTCATTGGCCTGATTGCCGGGGGCGACGGTGCCATCCGAAAAGCCGTTGAATTTGCCGAAGACGACCCCGAACAAGCCTGGCACGACATGCAGGCTTACAACCTGACCCCGCAGGATGTGGTGGTGGGTATTGCGGCTTCGGGCCGTACGCCCTACGTCATTGGCGGGTTGCAGCAGGCCCGTGCGGCCGGTTGCGTTACGGGTTGCGTGGTATGTAATCCGGGCTCGGCGGTGGCAGCTGCCTGCGAGTTTCCGGTGGAGGTGGTAGTAGGCCCCGAATTTGTAACGGGCAGCACCCGCATGAAATCGGGCACGGCTCAGAAACTGGTGCTCAACATGCTGTCGACAAGTGTGATGATTCGGCTTGGCCGCGTGAAAGGCAACAAAATGATTGATATGCAGCTGAGCAACCATAAGCTGCAGGACCGGGCCGCCCGTATGGTCGAGAACGAGCTGGGCGTATCGCGCGACGAAGCCGAAGCCCTGCTGGCCCAGTTTGGCAACGTTCGGGGGGCTATTGAAGGGTATCAGCAAGGGTAAGTCAAAAGTTTGTAGTTTATCGTTTTTGGTTTTTGGTTAGAGAGTCACCATTCTGTATTCCCCCAACAACAAACTATTCAGCATGAAAGCCATCCGACTGACCGAAGTTCATCAGCCCGCAGCACTGACCGACCTGCCCACGCCCGAAGCGGGGCCGGGTACGGTTTTGATCAGGCTTAAAGCGGCTGCCCTTAATCACCGCGACGTGTTTGTGCAACAGGGTCTTTACCCCGGCATGAAACTCCCCGTAACGCCCGGTTCCGACGGGGCGGGCGTGGTTGAAGCCGTGGGCGACGGGGTTGATGCGCAACTGGTTGGTCAGGCGGTGGTGATTAACCCCGGTCTCAACTGGGGCAACAATCCCCATTTTTACGGTCGGGACTTTCGGATTCTGGGTATGCCCGACGACGGCACCTTTGCCGAGTACATCGCCGTACCCGCGCAATATGTGTACCCGAAACCCGCACACCTGTCGTTTACCGAAGCGGCTGCCCTCCCTCTGGCGGCCCTTACGGCCTGGCGGGCCCTCATGACGCGGGCTGCCCTGCAACCGGGCGAGCGGGTTCTGGTAACGGGCATCGGGGGCGGGGCTGCTTTGTACGCTCTCCAACTGGCCGTAGCGGCCGGGGCCGAGGTGTGGGTCACGTCGGGGTCGGATGAGAAACTGGCGCGGGCCCAATCTATGGGTGCAAAGGGGGGCGTTAACTATCGCGACGCCAACTGGCACAAAACCCTGATGGAAACCACCGGGGGCGGCAAAACAGGCTACTTCGACGTGACCATCGACAGTGCCTCAGGACCCGACTTCGCCAAGCTGCTCGACACCGCTACGCCGGGCGGCCGCATTGCCGTGTTTGGCGGCACCACCGGTAACATTACCAACGTGCCGCCTTCAAAGCTTTTCTTCAAACAACTGAACATTTTCGGGAGCACCATGGGCAGCGACGCCGAGTTTGCCGCCATGCTTGCCTTTGTCAATCAACATGGGCTACAACCTACCGTAGATGAGGTGTTTGCCCTAGCCGATGCCGAGCAAGCCCTCCGAAAAATGGAGTCGGGTAAGCAGTTTGGCAAAATTATTCTGGCCACCGAGTAAGGTTTTGCCTACTTTTTTTGTATGAGTTGTACACATAATGGGCAGTTATCCACATCAACCCTGTGGATAACTGCCATTTTCTATGGAAATAGAGGAGATTAAGCACCATCAATGAAGGTACGGACACTTGTAGGAGCAAACCCTGCCAAAACATATTGCCGCCAAACGCGTTGCTATACAAGACAGCCGCCCGGCTCCTTTGTTGAGGAGCCGGGCGGCTGTCATTTTAACACCTTGAGTCAGACTCAGGCCTTCTCCTTCTTCAACTTATCGCGTAGCTGAAACAACTCGTCGCGCAGGCGGGCCGCTTCCATGAAGTCGAGTTCCTTTGCGGCTTTCTCCATGCGGGTTTGCGTCTCGCGGATGAGCTGCTCCAAATCGCTTTTGCCCATGTACTGCACCACGGGGTCGGCGGCAATCCGAATTTCTTCGGGCTCCACATAAAACTGCTTCGGCTTCGAATCGGCCACTTTGGTTTGACCCAGAATCGACTCGCGCGATTTGAGCACCGTAGTCGGCGTAATACCGTGTTCCTCGTTATACGCCATCTGGATAGCCCGACGCCGATTGGTCTCGTCGATGGCCTTCTGCATGGAGCCCGTAATGGTATCGGCATACATGAGCACCTTACCGTTGGCGTTTCGGGCGGCCCGGCCGATAGTCTGAATCAACGACCGGATGTCGCGCAGGAACCCTTCTTTGTCGGCATCCATAATCGCTACCAGCGACACCTCAGGTAAGTCGAGACCCTCGCGCAACAAGTTTACCCCCACGAGTACATCGAACGCACCGAGCCGGAGGTCGCGCAGAATCTCGACCCGATCGAGGGTTTTGACCTCGGAGTGAATGTAGCGGGTTTTGATACCCACCCGCTCCAGGTACTTACTCAGCTCCTCGGCCATACGCTTGGTAAGCGTGGTCACCAGCACCCGCTCCTGCCGTTTGATGCGGGCGTCGATTTCTTCGAGCAGATCATCAATCTGGTTCAGGCTGGGGCGTACCTGAATTTCGGGGTCGAGCAGTCCCGTTGGTCGAATGAGCTGCTCAACCACTACACCCTCACTTTTGCGGAGTTCGTAGTCCGATGGCGTAGCCGACACGTAAATGGTTTGGCCGGCCAGATCTTCAAACTCCTGAAACGTCAGCGGTCGGTTATCCATGGCGCTCGGCAGCCGGAAGCCGTAGTCGACCAGGGCGGTTTTGCGGGAGCGGTCGCCCCCCCACATGGCCCGGATCTGCGGGATGGTCACGTGGCTCTCGTCTACCACGAGCAGAAAATCGTCGGGGAAATAATCGAGCAAACAGAACGGGCGTTGGCCGGGTTTGCGCCGGTCAAAGTAACGCGAATAGTTTTCGATGCCGGAGCAGTAGCCCAACTCGCGCATCATTTCGAGGTCGAACTCCGTACGCTCTTTGATACGCTCAGCCTCCTGCTCGCGAAACTCGCTCTCGAAATACCGAATCTGCGCCACCAAATCGTCCTGAATTTCATGAATAGCCCCATTGAGCGTGTCGCGGCCGGTCACAAACAGGTTGGCCGGAAAAATGGTCACCAGCCGCTCTTCGGAGATTTTTTTACCCGATGCCGGGTCGATCCGCTGAATAGTTTCGATTTCGTCGCCGAAGAAGATAATGCGGTAGGCAAAATCGGCGTAGGCCACAAATACGTCGACGGTATCGCCTTTGACCCGAAAGTTACCCCGTTGAAATTCGCCCTCGGTACGGCTATACAGAATCTCGACGAGCTTATGCAAAAACTGGTTGCGGCTCATGGTCTCGCCCACCCCGATCCGAACCACGTTGTTTTTAAACTCTTCCGGGTTGCCCATACCGTAAATGCACGACACCGACGCCACCACCACCACATCGCGCCGGCCACTCATCAGAGCCGACGTAGCCGCCAACCGCAGCTTGTCGATTTCCTCGTTAATGGCCAAGTCCTTCTCGATGTACGTATTGGTGGTCGCGATATACGCTTCGGGCTGGTAGTAGTCGTAGTATGAGATAAAGTACTCGACGGCATTGTTGGGAAAAAACTGTTTGAATTCGCCGTAGAGCTGAGCCGCCAGGGTTTTGTTGTGGCTCAGTATGAGCGTAGGTCTATTTAATTGCTGGATCACATTGGCTACTGTAAATGTTTTGCCCGACCCCGTGACCCCCAGCAATACCTGAGCGGGTTCACCTTCCCGAATCCCTTTGATCAGTTCGCTAATTGCTTTGGGCTGATCGCCGGTGGGTTGAAATTCAGAAGTTAGTTCAAAGTTCATCAGCGTTGGTTGTCGTTCAGCCCCGCTTTTCGTTCGCGGGGAGAATCTGGCTAATTTACGAAAAAACCCCTTTTTTGCCAAAGGGGTTTTCGAAATACGGGCACCGTACCGAGTGGCCTGGCTTCCTTACCAAAACCTTATTTTCGACGAACCAACCCATCTGCCGACGCGCATTGGCATCAGACGGGTAAACAAATAGTAAAGGTGGTCCCCTGCCCGGCGGTGCTTTCTACATCCATAGTGCCTCCGTGCCCTTTGGTCACAATATCATAGCTTAAACTCAGGCCCAGGCCGTTTCGGCTTTTTGCCGCTGCGCGCTGATCTCGTCACGTTGTTTCTGAAGCAACCCATTCGCTTTTTGTTTGTGTCGATTGTTTCGGAACAGAATCAGGGCAATCAGCTGGAGCAGCGGGTAATCGATGAGAATTTGTACGCTGATCGCAACAAGATTGAACGCTATTTTAACCGCTTAAAACAGTATCGCCGGGTAGCAACTCGCTACGAAAAAACAGCCGGCAGCTTCTTGGCGATTGTTCATATGGCTTCAAGTATGATTTTGTTGCTCTGATTGTCCACACACTCTAAAGGTATAAAACTTAAGTAAAAGCATCACTCATCGACTACCAGAGCCAGCAGCCCGCCTTTTACGGCCATGCGTGATACCTTCCGATGGGGCAGGTTGTCGGGGAGTTGTACCTCGCGCCATTGCCTGGTTTTAGCGTCGAACGACCAGAGCTCGGTGCCCCGGCTTTCGAGCAGGGTGCCGGTGGCTGTCCAGGCGTTGTAGTGTTCGCAGTCGGGGTCGCTTTCGGTCAGGTCGCGCACCTGTCGGCGGGTAGGATCGTACAGCCGGATCAGCCATTTCGGGCCCACCTGCTGCACAAAACTCAGGGCTTTTCGGCCCGGCACCGGGTGCAGCGAACGGCCAATTTGCGTGGCCAGAACGGTATCTTGCCCGGTTTTGAGATTTTTGTAGTGGAGCGTGTTTGGTTCGCCAGGGCGCGGGGCTGCGAGCACAAACAGGGCCACCTCGGTTGGGCTCAGCCAGGCCTGATACCCAATTTTACCTGTTTGCTGCGACGCCAGAATAAGGGCCTCTTTGGTCGGGTCGGCGAGGGTATAGCGTACCAGATCCTGATCGCCGTTGGCTTTGCGCTGCACAATGCACGACAGGTACGTGCCCCCCGGCACCACCGTAGGCGAATACTCCAGATCGGGCGTGCGGGTGATTTGGGTACGGGTGCTGGTGGGCACATCGTACGCCCAAATGTCGGTTTGCCCGTCGGGCATCATCGAGGTGTAATACAGCCGGGATTGCGTCGGATGAAAAAACGGCTGATTATCATAACCGGGCTTCGCCGATATGTTGCGCGGATTCGATAGGGTAACCCGACCCGCCTGCTCGCTCAGGTCGAGCAGATAAATGTCGGTGCCGGGTTGGGCGAGAGCCGCCACTGCCAGTAAGCAAAGAAAAGAGGTGAGTACCGGTTTATGCATGAGCGGGGGGATACGTTTAGCGGTTTCGAGGGTAGGGCAGTTTACGTGCATTGTCCGAATGAGCAGAGCGCCATCAAGTAGCCCTCAACGGCCTCCTGACTGCCCATTCGTACTCACTAGCTGGGCCGACCAGGCAGGCGGCTCCACACCCAGCAGATGCCGCACGAAGAAATCCCGGCGTTTGCGTTCGCCGTACTCACCGCCCATCGAATGCCCCATGTTGGGCACCATCAGAAAATCAAAGTCTTTGTTTGCCTTAACAAGCGCATTGACCAGCTGCATGGTCGAGGCCGGATCCACGTTGTCGTCTACTTCACCCAGAATCAGCAATAGTTTACCCTGAAGCTTATCGGCATGAGTCACGTTCGACGACTCGGCGTAGTGCGGACCAATGGGGTAGCCCATCCACTGTTCGTTCCACCAGATTTTGTCCATCCGGTTATCGTGGCATCCGCTCGACGACACCCCTACTTTGTAAAATTCCGGGTGAAACAGCAGTCCCCCCACTGTACTCTGCCCGCCCGCCGAGTTGCCGTAAATACCCACGCGGCTCAGGTCCATGGCCGGGTCTTTGCGGGCCGCAGCCTGCATCCACCGAATCCGGTCGGGGAAACCGGCATCTTTCAGGTTTTGCCAGCAAACGTCATGAAAGGCTTTGGAACGGTGCGAGGTGCCCATACCGTCGAGCTGCACCACAATGAAGCCCAGCTCGGCCAGTTCGAACATACCCCGGGCGCGTTCGCCGGTGATAAATGATTTTGGGGCAAACGCGCTGTGCGGACCGGCATAGATGTATTCAATGACCGGGTATTTCTTTTTGGGATTGAAATGGGTGGGCCGAACAATTACCCCCCAAATATCGGTTTTGCCATCGCGGGCTTTCGCCGTGAATACTTCCGGGGCCCGCCAGCCTGCCTGCGCATAGGCCGTGATGTCGGCTTTTTCCAGGTTCATCACAACCGAGCCATCCCGCGCCGAGCGTAGCACGGTAACCGGGGCCATATCGACCCGCGAGTAGCTGTCGATAAAATACTGCCTGTCGGGTGAGAAGGTAGCTATGTGGTTGGCGTTTTCGGGTGTAAGGGCGGTCAGGCCGGTGCCGTCGAAATTGATGCGGTAATACTGAACGAAATACGGGTCCAGCTTCGGATCAACGCCCCCGGCCGCAAACAGAATGGTGCGGGCCTGCTCATTCACCTGAATCACATTGCGCACCACCCATTCGCCTTTGGTGATCTGATTTTTGACCGTACCGGTCGTTCCGTCGTAGAGGTACAGATGATTCCAGCCATCGCGCTCCGACATCCAGATAATCTCGCGCCCATCGGCCAGATCCTGCCGGAACCGCTTGCCATCATTGCCCACCGGCAGGTAGTAGAAAAACGTTTTGGGCTGTTCGTCGATAATAGCCCGGGCCTTGCCGGTTACGGCATCAACCTCCAGCACCCGGTACACCTGATGCCCCCGTTGGTTGTATTCGAACGTAAACACCCGGCTATCGGCCCGCCATTCGGGGCGGGTCAGTTCGTATTGCTGCTTAAACAGCGCATCATCGACCACGATGTGTTTCCGCTCCGAAATCAGAAACAGATGGGGTGTTCGCACGGGCAGGGCATCGCCCGGTTTCAGGTATTCCCGGCTTTCGAGTTTGGGTTGCAGCTGATCGTCGGGTGAGGAGCGCACGAAATAAATCTGTCGCTTCTGCCCAGGGCGTACTTTGTTAGCTACCAGCTTTTTCGAGTCGGGTGACCACTGTACGTACCCGGAGTAGTACTCTCCCTCGGCCCCATCAAAACTCAAGGGTATTTCCTCCTTCGTGTTGACCGACCGGATGTAGAGATTATGATTTTTGATAAATGCCTGCCAGTTGCCATCCGGCGACGGCACTGGTCGGTCGGTTTGGTCGCCCCCTCGTTCGCCCCAGTAACGTTCCCGCAGAACCGGCACCGGGTCGTTTTTAGTCAGGGTATTCGTGGTCAGATCAAACGACCAATTGAAGTCGTACGCCCGAAACCGAATGTTGCGGTCGCCGGGGCCGTACACAAAGGTCGAAAAAGGTAATTGATAAGGCTCCGTCGGTTTATTGATCGCCTGCGCGAGTTGGCGGGCCAGTTGCTCCTGATCAAACGCGGGCTTTTTGGTCTTCTGCGCCGGATTGACCGCCATAAACTCCATACCGCGTGGGGTCTGCATCGAATACCAGGCCAACTGCCCACTCTCCGACCAGGTTACCGTTGCCGGTGCGTAATAGAGCTTGTTCATGGCGGCCCTGAGCCGGTTGGCCCGCGCGTAGTCTACCAGCCGACCCTGCGCGAGAGCAATGGAAACAACCCATAAACAGAGTAAGCCCGTGTACAGAAAGGGCCAAGTAAACAAACGTGTCATAACCGGAACAAGGCAGAGTTGCGTAACATCTGGCAAAGTAAGAATTTACCCGGTTCACTCCGCCTTGTTCCGTTCATTATCGGGCAACCAGCCGCCCCAACGACCGACGCCCTCCTTACTCCAGCTCGCGCTTGAGCATCAGCAGCAAACCACGCGACCCACCCCCGTAAATTTCGGTATCAACGGTCGATACCAGTTCCCAGCCCTCACGGCCCAACTCATTGAGTTTATTCGTCAGCGCCTGCTCATCAACCCGGCCACCCCAAAAGCCACCGGCTTTTACGTCCAGAATACGGTACTCAAATTTTTTCATTGTACGATCGTTTTGAACACCCAATGTAACAATGAACAGTGGACAGTGAACAACGAACAGTGAACAATGAACAGTGAACAATGAACAGTGGATAATGAGTAATCAGGCAAATGCCTCATTATCCACTATCCATTACTAATTATCCATTATCCTACCGGGGGCGCGAGCGCAACAACCCCTCGGGTACGCTCAGCTCGCCCGTGTGCGGGTCAATGAGCCCATTGCGTTCGTCCTCGATATTGGTGGCCTGCGTGTACACATCGCCCGCAATCGACCTTGCCCGGAGCTCTTCTTTAAACTGCCGGATTCGGTCGGCCCGATCGTCGGAATCGGTTGGGCCGCCATAATCGGCAAAGCCAAAGCCGCCCCACTCGCTCACAATCAGGGGCACCTGTTTGCGAAAAAAGAACGGGTCGCCCACTACCAGCGGATGCACGGCTACGCCTTCATTGTCGCCCCGTTCGAGCCGGTCGAGCAGGGTACGCCAATGGTCGATTTCGGGCGTGTAAAGGTGCGCCGTGAGCAAGTCTGACTTCAGCCGTCCTTCGAGCGAAATGTGCTTCCAGCCATCGTTATCGACCACCAGAAACTGCGGGTGGTTAATGTGCATGTAGTGGTATGTATCAATAATATACCGCTGGGTGTCGGGATTAGTGGCAATGTCTTCGGCCCCCCAGTCTTCGTTGTACAGGCTCCAGATTACCACCGATGGGTGTGTTTCGATCAGGGCCAGCATCCGGTCGAGTTCGGCGCGGTGGTTCTGCCGGCTTTGCGGATTGGAGCGGTGCGGACTCGGTACTTCTACCCACAATAGCAGGCCCAGCTCATCGGCGAGGTTGTAAAGGCGGGGGTCGATACCGGCAATATGCACCCGGACCAGGTTACACCCCAGCTTTTGCATGGCGTAAAAGTGCCGTTCGATCTCCTCAAACGTAGAGGTGCCGGGCTGGTACAAAATCCCGTCGAGATACACCGACTTGCCATTGAGATACACGCAGCAACCCCGAGCCTCCACTTTGCGCAGGCCAAAATGCGCTTCGATCTGTGAGGTATGCCCCGCTTCGTCGATCAGTTGCGCTACCAGCCGGTACAGGTGCGGGTCGTCAGGCGACCAAAGCCGGGCCTTGGGCAGCTCCACCACCACGCGCTGGTTTTTCTGGCCTGCTTCGAGCCGTAACGGGAAGTCTTCGGTGGCCAGCGGAGCGTCGGTATCGGTACCATTTTTTTCAAACACCCGAAGCCGTAGGGTGTACAAACCGGGGTCATGAATCCGGGTGGTCAGGTTGAACCGCACCAGTTCATCCTCCACAATACTCACCACCCCCACCCGCGACCGCAGCCGGTTTCGCTCCACGGTTTCGAGCCAAACCGACCGCACCGCACCCGTGTACGTCTGGTACCAGATTCCCCCGCGCTTGTACACCAGCGACTCCTGCTTACCTCGAGGTATGTCGGCATCCATCGTATCGGCAATGCGCACCGTCAGCCGGTTATTGGTGCGCAGGAGATTGTCGCCCAACTCGTACGAAAACGAGGTGTATTCGCCGTAGTGGATATCTTCGTTTTCAACTGTTCGCAATAGCTGTCCGTTGAGCCATACCCGGGTTTCGTAGCCACAGGCCCCGAAGGTGATCTGAAACAGGGTCTGGGCCAGGCCCGTTCCGTTCTGGTCGCGCTCGGGCAGGGTAAAATCCCGCTCGTACCAAACCACCACCTTATCGTGCCAGGAGGTTGTTTGCACCTGCTCATGCGCCTGCCGGATATGCTCTTCCACCGAACCGGGCCAATGGGCCATGTGCGCGTACGTATGCCCAAGGTGCCAGTTTTCGCGCAGCCCCCGGTCGTCGATATCCAGCGCAAACCGCCACTCGCCATCGAGCAGCATATAGGTATTGGGCCGCAGCACCGCCCTGGGCAACGGGTTGATGGGTTGCGCCCGATGGGCATCGGTATGGCTTTCGGTGAGGTTGAAATTACAATAGGTCGGGTGCATAGGTTCAGTTGGTTGAGCAGTATGCCTTGTTTAACGCCCTATCGGAGCCTCAGTTTATCAATTGACCAAAAACTGATTGAATGTGCTTTTGCCCCCGTTACCTCGTTCGGCTGGCAAATCTTTTCGGGGTCCGGTAGCCGATAAGAACGGTATCGTTTTTAGTTTTGGTGAACGAGTGGCGCGTCAATCGGCCTGCCACCCAACCACTACCCTATTTTCCCGTATGAACTGGCTTACTGACAAACGAATTGTAATCATTGGTGGCACCACCGGCATGGGTCTTTCGGCCGCTCAGGCTTTTGTGCGCGAAGGCGCCCGCGTGGTGGTGGTTGGGCGCAACCCCGAAAGCTGCACGGCCGCCGAAGCACAACTGGATGGCAACGGACTGGCCATGTCGGGCGATGCCGCCGACCCCAAAACCGCCGTTACCGCTATCGACCTCTGCCAGAATATCTTCGGTGGGTTCGATGGGCTGTACCACGTAGCCGGGGGCAGCGGTCGGCGCTTCGGCGACGGCCCCCTCCACGAGCTGACGATTGAGGGCTGGAACGCCACCATCCAACTGAATATCACCTCGCTCATGCTGTCTAATCAGGCCGCCGTGCGGGCCTTTCGGGAGCAGGGTCAGGGGGGGGCTATTCTGAACATGGGCTCTGTGCTGGGTTACTCGCCTTCGCCCAAGCACTTCGTAACACACTCCTACGCAGCGGCCAAGTCGGCTGTTATTGGCTTCACCCGGTCCATAGCCGCCTACTATGCCGCCGACAATATTCGGGTCAATGCCCTGTTGCCCGCCCTGGTCGAAACCCCCATGTCGCAGCGAGCCACTACCGACGACGCCATCATGTCCTTCGTAAAAACCAAGCAGCCGCTGGAAGGGGGCCGCATTGGCCAACCCGACGACCTCGACGGGGCTGCCGTGTATTTTCTTTCCGATCAATCGCGGTTTACAACGGGGCAGATTCTGACCATCGACGGCGGCTGGGACCTCAGCGAAGGCCAGTATTAGCCACTAACCCAACGCCCATTTACCGAAACCGACCCGTTGTTCGTTGTTTATTTGGGGCGGCAGGATGACGGAGCGCCCCAATTTACGTATAACTAATGACGCACCGCCAACTACTCCATCAAAAGAAACCGACAACCTCAGCAAGAAACGATCGGGCATAAACTATCGAATGACACGTATCCTGGTAATTCAGACCGCTTTTATTGGTGATGTAATTCTGGCCACTGCCCTGTTGGAACAGATCAGGCAGCAACGGCCCGAAGCTCAAATTGACATGCTGCTGCGAAAAGGCAATGAAAGCCTGCTGGCCAATCACCCGTTTCTGCACTCGGTTCTGATCTGGGACAAAAAAGGGGGCAAATACAAAAACCTCTGGAACCTGCTGGGGCAAATTCGCCAAAACGAGTACGATGTGGTAATTAACCTGCAGCGGTTTGGCGCAACGGGCCTGCTTACGGCCCTCTCAGGAGCGCGCCAAACAATTGGGTACGACAAAAATCCGTTCAGCCGGTTTTTCAAATACCGCATCGAACACCGCATTGAGCCAGGTATTCACGAAGTTGACCGCAATGCCGCCCTGCTTGGTCCCATGGGTATCGGCACGTTTGTGGCACCCCGGCCCCGCCTGTACCCCAGCCCGGCCGACCGGCAGGCCGTTGCGCCGTATCAGGAGAAGCCTTACCTCTGCATTGCTCCTACCTCGGTCTGGTTCACCAAGCAATACCCAGCCGAAAAATGGGTTGAATTTATCCGGCAAAACCCCGCCGATACAACCATCTACCTCCTCGGCGCCCCGACCGATATCGACGCCTGTGCCTATATTCGGCAGCAGGTGCTTGCTACCCACCCCCATGTGCAGAACCTGGCGGGCAAACTTTCGTTTTTGCAGTCGGCCGCACTGATGCAGGGGGCCATTATGAATTACGTGAACGATTCGGCCCCGATGCACCTCTGCTCGGCCGTCAATGCCCCCACCACGGCTGTTTTCTGCTCCACGATTCCGGCCTTTGGGTTCGGGCCGCTCGCCGACGATGCCCGGATTGTGCAAACCCCCGAACCCCTCGACTGCCGGCCGTGTGGCCTTCACGGGTACCGAGCCTGCCCACTGGGGCATTTCCGGTGTGCTACTACTATCGAAATAGCCTCTAACCGATAGAGAATAGAATTCATCTAACAATTTTACCGTTTATACAGGCGGATAAAAACGTTGTGGCGTAAAATTTTATACTTTGTATGAGACTTTTGACCATACATAGTACCAGTATTATTCGCCATGACAAAACTATCTTCTATCAGTCGGCGCGACTGGTTACGCGCCAGTGGCCTACTGGCAGCCGGTCTGACCAGCTTCGGCAGGCCCCCACTCAGCATGGCCGCCCCCCTCGCGGGTAGTCAGCAGGCCTTCGCGCGGGAGTTCTACCTGACGGCTCCGCCCGAGACCATGCCGAAGCTGAAAGCCCGGCTTATGGCCAACGAAAATCCCTACGGCATATCGCCCAAAGCCCGCGAAGCTCTGGTAAAAGCCGTAGACCTGAGCAACCGCTACGCCTGGATGGAGTTTGGCGAACTGGCCAACCGCATTGGCGAGCAGGAAGGGGTGGCACGCAAGAACATCCTGTTCAGCCCCGGCTCGTCGGATATACTGATGGCTGCGGCTGCATACTACACCCAAAACGGCGACCCATCGAAACCCGGAACCATTCTGACCTGCCGCCCTACGTACGACGATCTGCTGGAACGGTCTGAAGCCTTCGGGGCCAACATTGAAGCCGTTCCGCTTACCCCTCAGTACGAGTACGACCTCGACGCCATGAAGGCCCGCATTGGACCCAATACCAAAATGGTGTACATCGTGAACCCCAACAACCCAACCGGCACCATTGTGAATCCGCAGAAACTCGAAGCGTTTGTGCGGGAGGTAGCGCCCAAAGTGCCGGTCTTTCTCGACGAAGCGTACATTGATTTTCTGGCCCCGGCCGAACGCCCAAACACCGGCAAGCTGGTTGCCGAGGGCCTGAACGTGATTGTAGCCCGGACGTTCTCCAAGATTCACGCGTTTGCGGGATTACGACTGGGATATGGCCTTGCCCAACCCGAGGTGCTCAAAGCCCTACGCCAGTACACCAACAATAATTTTGGGGTCAGCATCACCACCCTCATGGCCGGGATTGCCGCCTACGAAGACCGCGAATGGCAAACCTACTGCCGCACCGAAAACGCGAAAGTGCGCGATTACACCACCAAAGCCCTCAAAGGCATGGGATACGAGGTAATTCCATCGTACGCCAACTTCCTGTTATTCCCGATCCGTATGAAGCCCAAAACGTTTGAGAACCAGATGTGGGCAAACGGTATTGGCATTCAAACCCGCGAATTTGGCGGGCAACCCTGGTGCCGGGTAAGCATTGGCACACAGGCCGAAATGGAGGCTTTTCTGGCAGAGTTTAAGAAAGTAGTTGGTTAACCCCGGTCCGACGCGGGCCGTTAGGGCTCGCGTCAGACCCCTACCCCTTTTTTATGACCCGACGCGACTTTATCAATCGGACCAGCGCTGCCTACGCGGGCCTGTCGGCCTGGGGCCTGCTGCAACCAGCACCCGCTCAGGCGTTCGACCTTCCTCCCCTCGACTCGGCACAGGGGCGAAAAGTGCTTATTTTGGGAGCCGGGCTGGCGGGCTTATCGGCCGCTTACGAACTCGGCAAACTGGGTTACGACTGTACCGTACTCGAAGCACGCGCACGTTCGGGCGGCCGGGTCTGGACGGTACGGGGCGGCACCACCGAAACCGAACAGGGTGGCCCTACCCAAACCAGTCAGTTTGCCAATGGCCTCTATTTCAACGGAGGGGCAGCCCGCATTCCGCACAACCACCAGCTCACACTCCAGTACTGCCGGGAGCTGGGGGTGCCGCTCGAAGTGTTTGTGGGTGCCAACGAAGCCGCTTACCTGTTCAACGAAAAAGCACAGGGCCCGCTCAACAACCGCCGGATGCGGATTCGGGATTACCACAATGACATGCGCGGCTATACTTCCGAGCTGCTGGCCAAAGCCCTTGACCAGTCGGCGCTGGATGAGAAGCTAACGAAAGAGGACATTGAAAAGCTGATCGACTTCCTAAAGAACGAGGGCGATCTCAACACAGCGCATCTGTACAAAGGCACCAACCGGCGCGGCTACAAAATAGATCCCAGCCGCCCCGTGTATGCCGACGGCGGCCCCGGTGCCGGTGCTAACCCCGGAACCCTCACCGACCCTTACGGCCTTACCGATCTGCTCCGGTCGGGCTTTATGCAGCCCGTGTTTTACAACGTGGGCGAGTACACCTACGAGCAGCAAACGACGCTGCTGCAACCCGTGGGGGGGATGGATGCCATAGCCAAAGCCCTCGAAAAGAAGCTGGCGGGCAAACTGGTGTTCAATGCACCCGTGAAGCAGTTGCGCAAAACCGAAACCGGCGTGCGGGTAGTGTACGAACGCGACGGCAAACCCACCGAACTAACGGCCGAGTTCTGCGTATGTACCATTCCGTTACCCGTACTGAAAAACATCGACTCCGACCTGTCGGGGCCGGTGAAGCGAGCCGCCGATTTTGTACCGTACATCAAAACCGGCAAGATCGGGCTCCAGTTTAAGCGCCGGTTCTGGGAAGAAGACGATGGCATTTACGGCGGCATCTCGCGCACCGACATGGACATCAACCAGATCTGGTACCCGTCGTTTGGGTTTATGGGGGGCAAAGGCGTGCTGATCGGGTACTACAACTTTTATAGCCGTGCCGAAGCCGTAGCCAGTTTGTCTGTTGCCGAGCGGCAAAAGATAGCGCTGGAGCAGGGAGCCAAAATCCACCCGCAGTACCCTACCGAGTTTGAAAACAGTTTTTCGCTGGCCTGGCACCGGATTCCGTACAGCGAAGGAGGCTGGGCCTTGTACGACGATGCATCGCGCCGGAAGTTCTACCCCGCCCTGCTCGAACCCGACGGCAACATTTACTTTGCCGGCGAACACACCACCTACCTCACGGCCTGGATGGCAGGGGCCTTTACCTCGGCCCGGCGCGCTGTCGATGCTATTCACAGCCGGGTGGGCCAATATACCCAAAAGTAAGGCTACGCTTCGGCGGCCTCCCATATTTTACGTCCAATCATGCAAACCTGAATGTCTATGAATCGTCATTTTCTCTCCTTTTTGTTTGTGCTGGCTTCGGCCATAGCCACCAACTTTTTTGCGCAGCGCGTGTGGGCGCAGGCCCCGGCTCCGGGCGTTATGACGGCAACCGACGTTGCCACCATCAAATCGATCAAGATTGGCAACCTCGACAAAGACACGTATTTCAAATCGGGCAACTTTATTCTGGATCGGTACGAAGAACGCCCGCCCTATGTGTTCAATTACAGCGACGGTATCAGTCGGAAAATATACCTCTACAAGGTGTATGCCGCTGCCGACACCAGGGAGCTGGGTTTGCTGGCCGTTTACCAGAACGGCAAAACAGGCGACCTGAAACCCTTTGTGATTCCGGGTGCCAATGCCGACCGTAAAGCCTGGGATCTGTACATCGACGACCTGAAGTACGTAGGCGAAAAAGAACCCGGCCTGATGTCGGCGCTGGGGTTTGTGCTCTCTCGTGAAATGGCCACACTACTGGCCGGTGGAGCCGGTGCCAAAACCGACGACGGTAAAAAGAAAGAGGAGTATAACTTCTGCTTTGCGCCCGAAGCGCCCGTAACACTCCCCAACGGCACGACCAAAGCCATTGCCGAGCTGAACGTGGGGGATGTGATTTTGGGTTACGACGCTCCCACGCATACCCTTGTCCCTACCCGCATTACGGGCGTGCAGGCCCATGCCCCCGTAGCACCGGCCACGCAAATTGGCCTGAGCGGGGTATGGCTTACCCCGGCCGAAGGGCTCACAGCCGCCCGCACCCTTCCTGAGCCAATGCTTTTTGAAGCCACGCCCAACCACCCGGTCCTGACAGCTACGGGTCGTAAACCCCTGGCCGAGGTACATACCGGCGAGACCCTCTACCGCCACGAATTAGGTGCGCTGGTTCCCTACCGCGTCGTACGTACGAGCAAAATCACCCGGTTTGCCGATACTGTATATACGCTTTCTACCGATCGGGGTGCTTTTCTGATCGACGATACGCTGGTGCTCGATAAATAGCACCCGACCTCACTATTCCCGAATCCTTTTTCAGGCCCCGTGTACTACCTTGTACATTGGGGCCTTTTTAGTACCCTGCTTATTTGCACTGTCTTCACTATCCCTCTACAGCACAGCCCTTTGCCCGAAACCCATGAAGTCACTGATTCAGAGCCTGCGCGAGTATCTCCGTGCCGATTTTCACCCCCGTCTGTATCTGGCTACGGCCATGTGGCTTGGGCTTCTGATTATACTCAATTACACACTCGACTTCGAAGATGTGTACATCGACTCATTGCGGGGTAGCTGGAAACGACCGGTTCTGTATATACTTCTGTACACAACGGTATATTACGTGGCTATGGGACTCTGGACGTACTACCACCACCGGCCCGACCTCTGGCGCAATCGCCGATTTTGGCTCCATACGAGCGTTGGTTGGGTAACGTACGGGTTTTATGCGGGATTTTACGGGTACAACCGCTGGAGCGAGCAACTGCTCGATGGACAAATTTACCTGTTCGCTTATTACTGCCTCAGCAACCTGCATTCACTGGTGACGCTGGTGTTGCCTCTGTACCTGTACTACCGATTCTTTGATAATGGGGCCGAACCTTTTTACGGCCTGAAACCCAAGCGCGACGGGTTGGCGGTGTACGCCCTGTTGCTGTTAGTTATGGTACCTTTGATTGCCTTTGCGTCGTTTCAGCCCCATTTTCTCGACTTTTACCCAACCTACAAAGACACCACGGCCAATGAGTTTTTGGGGGTGCCAGAATGGGTCACGGCCCTGGTTTACGAACTTTGCTACGGCTGGGACTTTGTACCGACGGAGCTGATGTTTCGCGGATTTATGGTCATTGGGCTAAGCCGAATTACAGCCACTGACAAGAACCAGTCGGGTGTGATTTTGCCGATGGTTGTGGCCTATGCCAGCATTCACTTTGGCAAGCCTCTGGGCGAAACCCTCTCGTCGATACTAGGCGGTTATCTATTGGGTGTACTGGCCCTTTCCACACAGAGCATTTGGGGTGGTCTGCTGATTCATCTGAGCATAGCCTGGCTCATGGATGGGGCCGCTTTTGTACAACAGTGGGTGCAACAACCGGCCGCAGTAACTCCTTAGTGCGCCCACCGTTGTAGCATACCACGCACCAGCTCCACCATTTCTTTAAAATCGCTCGGTTTTACGTAGAACTCATTGGCGCCCATAATCTCCGAGCGGAACCGATCGTCGGGGTTAAACGAAGTAGTGAGGACCACAATTTTGAGTTCTCGCTGCGGAAAATGCTGGCGGATTTCCCGCAGGGCTTGCATACCACTAAGCCGATCCATGTTGAGATCAAGGACAACAAAACTCGGACGTTCGGGACTGTTGTTGAGTCGGTCAACTAATTCCTCGCCATCGTGCATCGTTTCCAAACGAACCGACTCATCGACCCGTTGAAAGGCGGATTCAAGGAGTATCAAATCATCGTCATCGTCATCGACTAACCATACAGTGGTTTTTAGGGCTGTCATTCAGGTAAAACGTCTATCAAACAATAAGGTTTGGGTGGCTTTTAAACTATACTACAATGCGCCATATGGGTTAAGACGACTTTATAGCGAAAGGTGACAAGCTTACTACAAATTCAGCACATTTCAACTATAGTTACAAGCCTTTTTGGGTACAAAAGTTATTTAACAGACCGGTACCTCTATCCTACTTTAGAACGTAGGCACTGTATTTTACAGGGCTAAATATCGTATTGATTAGGCTCCATATTTATTAAAATCTTAAATAATTTACACGACAAAAAACACAAACAATTGACTTTCAAAGTATTATAAAATTACCATCTGGACCACCAGCCAGCATCAGGCACAAAACAACCCCTCCTTCGCTATAGAGATTGTTTATATCGGGCATGTAGTTAGCAACAACTATCCAGATTGACGTTACATAGAATCTAAATCGTGTTTTAATTGCCAACCAAACCCGGCGCGTTTTCCTAATCATTTCATACCGCTGGCTTTCCGGATACCGTTTACCCAGTACACCCGATACCATTAGCCGTACTCGACCAAAAATCCGTAGTATTGCGCCATTACCGACTGCCAACAGCCATGCTTAAGCGTGTTTCGATTCAGAATTTTAAGAGCCTTAAGGACGTCACCCTCGATCTTCAGAAGGTGAACCTGCTCATTGGCCCAAACAACTCCGGTAAAACGAATTTTTTGAAGGCGCTGGAGTTGATACGAGAAGGTGAGAATCAACCAAATTACAATCCGAACGAAATAGCATTTGGGAAACGCCTTTCAAAAGAAATCAGCGTTAACCTACTGTGGCCGTCCGACAGAGAGGAATTTGACTGGCGGATATTCAAACTCTATTATGATTTGAATACACTAACAAGTGCTACCGGATATTTCAAAAATGATTTACCAGATGAAATAATCACGGGACGAGTCTCAATACCTGATTTTCAACGCTATCAATATAGTTCTCTAAAAATTTATAAACTCGACCCGAACAAGTTAGCCCAACCAGGCCCTGTTGGGATTGGAGAGGAGATTGTCAGCGCTGATGGTTCGAACCTTGTCGGATTTTTGGATTTGATGCTCGGGAAGTATAGAAAATCTGTCTTCAATCGTACTGAAAATGATTTACACACCTGTATTCCTGAGTTTGACGAGATTAACCTCGACGATGCTCCGGCTACTGAAGAACTCAAAAAACAGTATGGCGATAAGTCCTTCAAACGCCTAGGCTTGAGCAATAGCAAACAGGGTATCACGTATTGGGCTGACGAACTCTCCGAGGGTACGCTTTACTTCCTCGCTCTGCTCTGTATCATCAACCAGCCTAACCCGCCCAAGCTGCTGTTGTTGGAGGAACCCGAGAAGGGCATTCACCCACGCCGGTTATTTGAGGTAATGCAGTTTATCCTGACGCTGGTTGAAGAGAAAGATGTGCAGGTCATTATGACCACGCACAGTCCCGCAATCGTTGATATGTTTAAAGACATGCCGGAATCGGTCTTTATCTTCGATAAGGATGAAGAAGGCGCAACGCACGTCAAAAATTTATTACATGATGTAATCGAACCGGAAACAGAGAGAAGTAAAGAGTTAGGCATTGAACCACCGCACTACACCGACTCTCTTGGCGATGCCTGGACGGTTGGCTTTCTAGGGGGAGTACCAAAATGAGCCAGATTGTTACCTACGCTTTTTTCGGAGAAGACGACGCTCAACGCAACTTTCTAGAAAAATACCTGCACCAGGAATTCCCCGACACGTTCATTGAGGACGAAAATGAGCGTTGGCGTTTCAAAGCAACGAACGATAAGCAGGTAGATAAACTTCTACCAGAAGCATTACGGCAAATCAGGTTGCTCGAGCTGGATGTTCTGTTTATTAGTCGGGACATTGACACCGATCAAACGCCCAAAATTTTAGAAAAACAGGCAGACTTTGCCAAAACTTGTCAGGGACACCCTGCTATTGTAATGCTACCCGTTCAGTGTATTGAGTACTGGCTCTGGTATATCAAGCGACACCACGAGGAACCGGGGAAAAATACACCTTTGGAATCGCAAACTCGAGCAACTGCCAAACGGGCCGTTTACGACAACACAAAAGTGGTAGCTAAACAAATAGCGTTAGCGAATGACATTTTGCTACATCTGGATGTTAACTGGCTAACTACCCGCTCTCCTAGTTTCAACCATTTTCATAAACAAGTACAAGCGTTTCTGAGTGAGTACGCAAAAACGTGAGTGATGTAAAACCAATCCTTCATCAACCATCCCCAATGAAATACTACAATTCTATCGTCGACACCATCGGCAACACGCCCCTGGTTAAGCTCAACAAAGTAACCAAAGGCATCCGGGGCACCGTGCTGGCCAAAGTGGAATACTTCAACCCCGGCAACTCCGTCAAAGACCGGATTGCCGTGAGCATGATCGAAGACGCCGAACAGCGGGGCATCCTGAAGCCCGGCGGCACCATTATTGAGGGCACAAGCGGAAACACCGGCATGGGCCTTGCCCTGGCGGCTATCGGCAAAGGCTACAAGTGCATTTTCACGATGGCCGACAAACAGTCTAAAGAGAAAATGGACATTCTGCGGGCTGTAGGTGCCGAGGTCATTGTGTGCCCCACCAACGTGGCCCCCGACGATCCCCGCTCCTACTACTCCGTGGCCAAACGGCTCAATCAGGAAATTCCGAACTCGCTCTACCCCAATCAGTACGACAACTTAGCCAATACCCAGGCGCATTACGTAGGCACCGGCCCCGAAATCTGGCGCGATACCGACGGCCGCATTACGCATTTTGCAGCCTCGGTCGGCACGGGCGGTACCATTAGTGGTACATCGC